>JBASBO010000397.1:0-3266 GCA_049651165.1 Xanthobacteraceae bacterium
CCGAAAAGGGACTGGCGCTGGCGGCGCAGATCGCCGGCCGCACCGGCTGCGCGGTGATGGGGCAGACCTACAATGCGCGGATGGCGCGCGGGCGTGGGCGCTTCTTCATCGAGCGCGTGCCTTATCCGGTGCCGCAGGCGTTGCAGGTGCTGAAGGAGTTCCGCCACATCGTTCTGGTGGAGGCCAACGAGCCGGTGGCGTTCTTCGCCTATCCCGACAAGCCGAGCCTCTTGAAGCCGGAAGGCTGCGAGGTGCATCGCCTCACCGAGGGCGGCGATAATTCGGTGGCGGCGCTGGAGGCGCTGGCGGCGGCGGTCGGCGCGAAGCCCGGCGATGTCAGGCCGCAGACCGTCCCCGAGCTTTTGAGGCCGACCGGCGCGCTTACCCACGCCGCAATCGCGCAGGCGATCGCCGCGGCGGTGCCGGAGAACGCCATTCTGGTCGATGAATCGATCACCACCGGGCGCGGGTTCTTTCCGCTCACCGCGGCCGCCGCGCCGCACGACTGGGTGCAGAACATGGGCGGCTCGATCGGCTTCTCGCCGCCGGTGGCGACCGGGGCGGCGGTGGCCTGCCCGGACCGCAAGGTGATCTGCATGGTCGGCGACGGCAGCGCGATGTACACGCTGCAATCGTTGTGGACGCAGGCGCGCGAGAGCCTCGACGTCGTCACCATCGTGTTCGCCAACCGCATGTACCAGATTTTACGCGGCGAGTTCGACGGCGTCGGCGCGGGCGAGCCGGGCCGTCGCGCGCTCGACATGCTGAGCATCGATCGCCCGGCGCTGGACTGGGTGGCGCTCGCCAAGGGCATGGGCGTGCCGGGCCGCGCGGTGGAGAGCGCCGACGATTTCAACAAGGCGCTGGCCGAAGCCAACGCCGAGCACGGACCGCGGCTGATCGAGGTGCGGATGTAGCGGCGCGGCGATGGATTTCCGCGTCGTCCCCGCGCAGGCGGGGACCCATACGCCGTGTCGCTTGTGATGTAGGTGGCGCTGATTTTTAACGGACCATCATTCTAGCCATGACCGCCAGGGGTTATGGGTCCCTGCCTTCGCAGGGACGACGGCTTTTCGTGTTGTGCGTTCGTCCGGAAAACAACTGTCGATGAGGCACTCGGGATGACGCCATCGTGCAAGCGGCCCATCACATCCCGGGCGCGCGTTGCGACATAAGCGCGCGACCAGCGACGGACGCGGTTTACCGTTCGTTAAGCTTAACAATTCCTTCAAGGCTTTTGGTGCTTCCTTATCCTCGCAATCTGTTTGCGGGGATCGGGATGACACTGTCGGGGCGTGTGGCCGTTGTTGCGGCGTTGATCGGAAGCGCGGCTGTTCCGGCCATCGCCGCCGATCTTTCGGTGAAGGCGAGGGCGGCGCCTATGCCGTTCGACTGGAGCGGCGGCTATATCGGCGGACATCTCGGCGGCGGGTTCGGCGCGGCCACGGTCGACGGGCCGTTCGGTCCCTCGATCTACGGCGACGTGATCCGGATGCCCTCGGCCTTCGCCGGCGTGCAGGCCGGATACAACTGGCAGACCTCGCCGCATCTGGTGTTCGGCGTCGAGGCCGACGTCAGCGCGATGGACGCCAATGGCGCCAACACCTGTCTCGCGCCGTCGGGCGCGCTGACCTCGTTCAGTTGCCGCGCGCGCTACGAGACGTTCGGCAGCGTCACCGGCCGCGTCGGCGTGGCCGGCGGCATCGACGGCCGCTCGCTGGTTTACGTCAAGGGCGGCGCGGCGTGGCTGACCTCGCGCTTCGACGTCGCGCTCAACGCCTTCGAGCAGCGCGCGCCGGCGGAGGCTTACGGCACGCAATGGGGCTGGACCGCCGGGCTCGGCCTTGAGCAGGCGCTGACGCCGGCGTGGTCGCTGCGGCTGGAATACAGCCACGCGCGCTTCGGCGGCCCGAGCGTGACCTCGCCCGACGCCTATGTGCAGGCCACGCCGGCGTTGCCGATTTACAATGCCGTGCCGGGCGGGCCCACCAGCGCCGATCACAGCCTGCATCTGATCCGCCTCGGCCTCAACTATCGCATCGGCGCCGATCCGCGCGCGACCTGGCCGCAGCCGCGCCTCGCGGCGAAAGTGCCGGCGCTTTCGCCGGGCTGGCAGGTCGAGGTCGGCGGCCGCTACTGGTATTCCAGCGGCCGCTTCCAGAAGGATCTCGGCGCCGGCACCAGCCCGGCGCAGCAGAACGTGCTGGTGTCGCGCCTGACCTACGACACCACCGGACATTCCGGCGAGGTGTTCGGCCGTGTCGACAGTCCGGCCCGCGTTTTCGTCAAGGGCTTCGCCGGCGGCGGCACGCTGGGCGACGGCAAGATGCACGACGAGGACTGGCTGGCGCACGAAAAGGACAGCCTGGCCTATTCCAACACGCTGTCGGGTTACGTGCCCGGCCGCATCGGCTACGCCACGCTCGACCTCGGCTACGACGTGCTCAGCACCGACCGCGTGAAACTCGGCGGCTTCGTCGGCTATCACTACAATCGCGATGAGAAGATGGCGCGCGGCTGCATCCAGCTCGCCCATCCGCTCGGCCCGTGCAGCGCGCCGAACAACGTGGCGCTGTCGGGGAACGTCATCAGCGAGGACAATACGATCCACGCGGTGCGCCTCGGCGTCGCCGGGCAGGTGGCGCTGGCGCCGGGGCTCAGGCTCGCGGCCGAGGCGGCCTATCTGCCTTATGTGCGGGTGACCGGCCTCGACGGCCATCTGCTGCGCACCGACGTCACCAACATCTGGTCGCCGGAATTCGCCAACGGCCGCGGCGCGCAGCTTGAGGCGGTGCTGTCCTACGCGCTGACGCCGAACCTCGATCTCGGTATCGGCGGCCGTTACTGGGCGACGTGGGCCACCGACGACGCCTACACCAACGCCTTCGGCTTGGGCTGTCCGTGCCAGACCCTGCCGGTGCGCCTTGAGCGCTACGGCCTGTTCGTACAGGCGTCGTACCGCTTCGAGCCGCGTCTGTGAGGCGATGGCATATGAGGTGACGCGCGGCCTTTCACCGCGCGCGTCCTTCGATACCTCCCCGATCCGTTCGACAAAGCCGGCCTTTGCTGCTTTCATGCGCGGCAGCGGCCAACACTCAGGAGTCGGATCGATGGATCTGCAACTAGCGAGGAAGAACGCGCTCGTCACCGGCGGCAGCAAGGGAATCGGGCGAGCCGTCGCCGAACTGTTCGCCGCCGAGGGCGCGAATGTCGCGATCTGCGCGCGCGGCGCCGACGACGTCGCGGCTGCGACCGCGGCGCTGGCG
>JBASBO010000398.1:0-8700 GCA_049651165.1 Xanthobacteraceae bacterium
GTCCGGCGGCGCGCCGCGCCGGGCGGCCGTGGGTGGCGGCGGCGGCCGCAACGCCGATATCGACGACGATATCCCGTTCTGAGAACGGATGGCGGCGTCGACGGGAACGGCCCGGCGCAAGTGCGCCAGCCGGGTCAGGGCGTTGCCGTCGTGGCGATCAGATAGATCAGCCGTCCGAGCGCGCCGGCCAGCAGCGCGAATGTGGCCATGGCCTGAATGAAGAAGCCGGGCCGGCGTTTTCCGGCCGCCGTCCGGTAGCCGAGAAAATAGACGATCCGACCGACGATCCAGACCAGTCCCAGCACTGCCGCGACCCGCGGACTCCAATAGATCGCGAACAGCCAGAGCGACGGCAGGAAGATCGGCAGCCACTCCAGCGTGTTGAGGTGCGCGCGGATGGTGCGTTCAAGCACTGGGTCGCCGGTCATGGCGGGTGCGAAGATGCCGACGCGCTGGCGCGCGCGGGCAACCATTGCTCCCATCCAGGCGTACGCCATCAGGGACAGGAGGGTGACAAGCGCGACGGACGTATAGGGCATGGCCGGTTCCTTGCTGCGCTCTGTTTCGTGTTTGGCGCGAGCCTCAGGATGGCTATTTCCGCGCCCGGATCAATGACCGGGCGCAGCGAACCGGCGGATGCTCCGCAACGTCGCGGTGTCTCGCCGTAAGTTACGGAAAATTAAACGGAAAAAACCCGTGACCCGGTTGCGCGAGGGGTGGTTTGCGAGCGCCCGATGCGCTATATGATTCGGTGCAGAAACTGACCGGATTTCACCCTTGGCCGATAGCGACGACAACACCCCGGAGGAGCCGGCGACGCCCTCCGATATCCGACCCGTATCCATTCTCGAGGAGATGAAGCGCAGCTACCTCGATTACGCCATGAGCGTGATCGTGGCCCGTGCGTTGCCGGACGCGCGCGACGGTCTGAAGCCGGTGCATCGCCGCATCCTCTACGGCATGTACGAGAACGGCTTCGAATGGAACAAGCCGTACCGCAAGTCGGCGCGCACGGTCGGCGACGTCATCGGTAAGTATCACCCGCACGGCGACCAGTCGGTCTACGACGCGCTGGTGCGCATGGCGCAGGATTTTTCCATGCGCGTGCCGCTGATCGATGGGCAGGGCAACTTCGGCTCGGTGGACGGCGATATGCCGGCGGCGATGCGCTACACGGAATCGCGCCTCACCAAGATCGCGCAGACGCTGCTCGACGACATCGACAAGGACACCGTCGACTTCCAGCCCAACTACGACAACAGCGAGAAGGAGCCCTCGGTCCTTCCCGCCAAGTTTCCGAATCTTCTCGTTAACGGCGCGGGCGGCATCGCGGTCGGCATGGCGACCAACATCCCGCCGCACAATCTCGGCGAGGTGATCGACGCTTGCGTGGCGCTGATCGACGACCCGACGCTCGGCATCGACGATCTCATCAACATCATTCCGGGACCGGATTTTCCGACCGGCGGCATCATCCTCGGCCGTCAGGGCATCCGCTCCGCCTATCACCTCGGGCGCGGCTCGATCGTGATGCGCGGCAAGGTGTCGATCGAGCCGGCGCGCAAGGACCGTGAGGCGATCATCGTCTCGGAAATTCCCTATCAGGTGAACAAGGCCACCATGGTCGAGCGCATCGCCGAACTGGTGCGCGACAAGAAGATCGAGGGCATTTCCGACCTGCGCGACGAGTCCGACCGCGACGGTTTTCGCGTCGTCATTGAACTGAAGCGCGACGCGGTGCCGGAGGTGGTGCTCAACCAGCTCTACCGCTTCACGCCGCTGCAAACCAACTTCGGCGCCAACATGGTGGCGCTCGACGCCGGCCGCCCGCACCTGATGAACCTGAAGGACCTGCTGACGCTGTTCGTCGCGTTCCGCGAGCAGGTGGTGTCGCGGCGCACCAAGTATCTGCTGAACAAGGCGCGCGACCGCGCCCACATCCTCGTCGGCCTGGCGATCGCCGTCGCCAATATCGACGAGATCATCCGCGTGATCCGCACCTCGCCCGATCCCAACACCGCGCGCGAAACCCTGATGTCGCGCGACTGGCCGGCGAGCGACGTCGCCGCGATGATCGCGCTGATCGACGACCCGCGTCACCGTATCAATGCCGACGGCACCGCGCGGCTGTCGCTGGAGCAGGCGAAGGCCATCCTCGACCTGCGGCTGCAACGCCTCACCGCGCTCGGCCGCGAGGAGATTTCCGAGGAGATCGACAAGCTCGCGGTGGAGATCGCCGACTATCTCGACATCCTGCGCTCGCGCGCCCGCATCCAGAGCATCATCAAGGACGAGTTGGGTGCGGTGAAGGCGGAATTCGCCACGCCGCGCCGCACCGCCATCATGGAGCAGGACGGCGAGGTCGAGGACGAGGACCTGATCCAGCGCGAGGACATGGTGGTGACCGTGTCGCATCTCGGCTACGTCAAGCGCGTGCCGCTGTCGACCTACCGCGCCCAGAAGCGCGGCGGCAAGGGCCGCTCGGGGATGCAGACCCGCGACGAGGATTTCGTCAGCCGGCTGTTCGTCGCCTCGACCCATACGCCCGTGCTGTTCTTCTCGTCGCGCGGTCAGGTCTACAAGGAGAAGGTGTGGCGACTGCCGCTGGCGCCGCCGAACGGGCGCGGCAAGGCGCTCATCAACATCCTGCCGCTGGAGCAGGGCGAGCGCATCACCACCATCATGCCGCTGCCGGAGGATGAATCCTCGTGGGCCGCGCTTGACGTGATGTTCGCCACCACCGGCGGCAACGTCCGCCGCAACAAGCTGTCGGATTTCGTCGATGTCCGCCGCTCCGGCATCATCGCCATGAAGCTCGACGAGGGCGAGGCGATCGTGGACGTGCAGATCTGCACCGAGCGCGACGACGTCTTGCTGACGGCGGCGGCCGGACAATGTATCCGCTTCCCCGTGTCAGATGTGCGGGTGTTCTCGGGCCGCACCTCGATGGGCGTGCGCGGCCTCTCGCTGGCGTCGGGCGATCGCGTGATCTCGCTGTCGATCCTGCATCACTTCGAGGCGACGCCGGCCGAGCGCGCCGCCTATCTCAAGCAGTCAGGCGCGATCCGCCGCGCCGCGACCGGCGAGGACATCGAGCCGGAGGAGGCGACGCCGGAAGCCGAGGAGGCGGCGCATACCGATCTCGCGCTGCCGCAGGAGCGCTATGCGGAACTGGGCGGGGCCGAGCAGTTCGTGCTCACCGTCACCGCGCAGGGCTATGGCAAGCGGTCGTCGTCATTCGAGTTCAGGGTGTCGGGACGCGGCGGCAAGGGCATCCGCGCCAGCGACCCGACCAAGCTGGGCGAGATCGGTCCTCTCGTGGCGGCGTTCCCGGTCGAGGATTCCGACCAGATCATGCTGGTGACCGACGGCGGCCAGTTGATCCGCGTGCCGGTGGAAGGCATCCGCATCACCAGCCGCGCCTCCAAGGGGGTGCGGGTCTTCAATACCGCCGAAGGCGAGCGCGTGGTTTCGGTCGAGCACATCGGGGACGATGGCGATAACGGCAACGGCGAGGGGTAGATACCCCGCCTCGGGTAGACAGCCTTCGAAAGGTGACCGTGACAGACGATTTGATAGTGAAGGACAGCAACGGCGCTCGTCTTCAGGACGGCGATTCCGTCACCTTGACCAAGGATCTGAAGGTGAAGGGCGCGAACGCCACGCTCAAGCGGGGTACCCTGGTCAAGGGCATTCGCCTGACCGACAATCCGGCGGAAGTTGAGTGCAACACCAGGCAGGTCAAGGGATTGGTTCTGCGCACGGAATTTCTGAAGAAGGCGTAAGCGCCAAGCCATTGCTGCAAACCACTGGCTTGCTGGCCGGGTAGGTTATCGACCGCACCGCAAAACGAAGGGCCCCGGATCCGGGGCCCTTCGTTATTTGGAGCAGGTCTGGAAGTTGCCGCGGGCATGCGGCGAAGGTCGGGATCAGCCGCGGATGACGCGGGCGTTGGCGATTTCGCCGCGCGCGCCGGTCCGGCGCAGGCAGGACGCGTCGAAGTTCGGCCAGGTCTGCCGGGCGCAGGCGTCCGAGCGGATGTCGAGCCGGTCGCTCTTGGCCAGCGGCGCGGCGGAGACGCCGGCTTCGACGTCCGGGGCGAACCCCGGCAGGACGGTGAAGGCGGCTGCGATGAAGCCTGCGACTGCCAGCGCGGAAAGAGCCTTGATCATGACGTTCCCCTGTCGTTTTAGACCTTCGGTCGGTCTGCTTGGCTTGCCGGGCTTTGATAGCCACTCCCGGTTTCACCTGGTTGTCGTGCCGGGATGAAAAAGGTTTCATCGGCTGCGTGAATGTTTCGCCGAACGCGGGACATGAAACAGTGATGTGCCTCACACAGAGCGGCGGCTTGCGGGGGACGGGCCGCCGGGTTAGACCGGGCCATGACCCGCATCGCGCTCTATCCCGGCTCCTTCGACCCCGTCAGCAACGGCCACCTCGACGTGGTCCGTCAGGCCGCTGGCCTGTGCGACAAGCTGATCGTCGCCATCGGCATTCACCCCGGCAAGAAGCCGCTGTTCTCGACCGACGAGCGGCTGGCCATGGTGTGCGAGGTGTTCGCGCCGGTGGCGCAAGCGGCGGGCTGTGCCTTCGACGCGGTCACCTATGACGGGCTGACCGTCACCTCGGCCCGTCAGCACGGCGCGCGCATCATGATCCGGGGCCTGCGCGACGGCACCGATCTCGACTACGAGATGCAGATCGCCGGCATGAACGAGGCCATGGCCCCGGAGGTGCAGACGGTGTTCGTTCCGGCTTCCGTCGCCGTCCGCCCGATCACCGCCACACTGATACGGCAGATCGCAGCCATGGGCGGCGACGTCTCGGCCTTTGTCCCGGCCTCGGTCGCCGTCAGCCTGAAGGCTAAATCCAAAAGCTAGCCCATAAGGCTAGCCGCGATATTTAATCCACTTTCTCCCCCTGGAGTCGTCATGATCCGCATTCTCGCCGTTCTTGCCGCGCTGGTCTGCGCGGCGCCCGCCCTGGCGCAGCCGCTGCCCGCCAATCTCGACAAGGCCAACGCCATCGTCATTGACACCACCAAGGGCCGGATCGTGATCCAGCTTCGCGCCGACATCGCCCCGCAACACGCCGAGCGCATCAAGCAGCTCGCCCGCGAAGGCTTCTACAACAACGTGCCGTTCCATCGGGTGATGGCCGGCTTCATGGCGCAGACCGGTGACGGCCAGAACTTCAACGGCACCGGCGGATCGAAATATCCGAACCTCAAGGCCGAATTCTCCAAGGTGCCGTTCGCGCGCGGCGTGGTCGGCATGGCGCGGCGGGGCGACAGCAACGACAGCGCCAATTCGCAGTTCTTCATCTGCTTCGCCGACGCCCCGTTCCTCAACGGCCAGTACACCGTGATCGGCAACGTGGTGTCGGGCATGGACGTGGTGGACAAGCTGAAGAAAGCGCCCCCCGGCGTGCAGAGCGGCGCGGTCACCGATCCCGACAAGATGATGAAGGTGCAGGTCGCTTCCGACATCAAGTGACAGCGGAATTCTTTACATAAGGAAAGAGAAACAGCATGGCTGACGACAACACGTTGATCCTCGAAACCACGCAGGGGCCCGTCACCATCGAGATGCGTCCGGACCTCGCGCCAAACCACGTCGCGCGGATCAAGCAACTGGTGCGCGAGGGCTTTTACGACGGCATCGTGTTCCATCGGGTGATCGACGGCTTCATGGCGCAGACCGGCTGCCCGCACGGCACCGGCACCGGCGGCTCCGGGCAGAAGCTCAAGGCCGAGTTCAACGCCGAGCCGCATGTGCGCGGCGTGGTGTCGATGGCGCGCGCCGCCAACCCGGATTCCGGCGACAGCCAGTTCTTCATCTGCTTCGACGACGCCCGCTTCCTCGACAAGCAATATACCGTCTGGGGCAAGGTGACCTCCGGCATGGAGAACGTCGACAAGATCAAGCGCGGCGAGCCGGTGCAGAACCCGGACAAGATCGTCAAGGCGCGGATGGCGGCCGACGCGGCCTGAGGGCCGGACCGGGAATGGTTTTGTTCGCGGATTTGCAATCCGAAAATCGTCGTCCCCGCGCAGGCGGGGACCCATACGCCGCAGCGCTTCGGTTCCTTCAATCGAGGCGAGGTTACTTAAAATAGCCAACGCCAGGGGTTTTGGGTCCTCGCCTGCGCGAGGACGACGCCGACCCCGCAATCCATCCTTTTGCTAGATGGATACCCGGGGCCGACCTGGGTATGACGCACCAAATCATGCGCACCGATCTTTTCGATTTCGAACTTCCGCCGGAACGCATTGCGCTGCGGCCCGCGCACCCGCGCGACGCCGCGCGGCTGCTGGTAGTGCGGCCCGGCGATGCCTTGCAGAATCGTCGCGTATCGGATCTCGCGCAACTGCTACGGCCGGGCGACCAGCTCGTGGTCAACGACACCAAGGTGATCCCGGCGCAGCTCACCGGCCGGCGCATCGGGCGCGAGGCCGAGCCGCGGATCGAGGCGACGCTGATCGAGCGGCTCGACGGCTCGCGCTGGCAGGCGCTGGTCAAGCCCGCCAAGAAACTGATCGAGGGCGACACCGTCCGTTTCGGCAACGAGGGCCGGGTATGTCTCCTCGGCCATCTCGACGCCGGGGTGGAAGCCAAGGGCGACAACGGCGAGGTGACGCTGGCGTTCTCGTTCCACGGTCCGACGCTGGATCAGGCCATCGCCGATGTCGGCGCGCCGCCGCTGCCGCCCTACATCGCCGCGCGGCGCGCGCCGGACGAGCAGGACGCGCAGGACTATCAGACCATGTTCGCCACCCACGAGGGCGCGGTGGCGGCCCCCACCGCCGGGCTGCATTTCACGCCGGCGCTGGAGGCGGCGCTGGCGGCGCGCGGCGTCGCGATCCATCGCCTGACCCTGCATGTTGGGGCCGGGACCTTCCTGCCGGTCAAGACCGACGATACCGACGGGCACCGGATGCACGCGGAATGGGGGACCGTTTCCGAAGGCACCGCCGCCGCGCTCAACGCGGCGCGCGCGAGCGGCGGTCGTATCGTCGCGGTCGGCACCACCTCGCTGCGCCTGCTGGAAAGCGCGGCGGATGCGGGAGGCGAGGTGCGGCCGTTCTCCGGCGATACCGATATCTTCATCACGCCGGGCTATCGCTTCCGCGCGGTCGACGTGCTGATGACGAACTTCCACCTGCCGCGCTCGACGCTGTTCATGCTGGTGTCGGCCTTCAGCGGGCTCGACACCATGAAGCGGGCCTATGCCCATGCCATCGCCGGCGGCTACCGCTTCTACTCCTACGGCGACGCCTGCCTGCTGTTTCCCGATCCGGCCAGCCGATGACGCTCGCCAATCACTTCGAACTGCTGGGCGAGAGCGGCGGCGCGCGCCTCGGCCGCCTGAGCACGCCGCACGGTGCGGTGCGCACGCCGGCGTTCATGCCGGTCGGCACCGCCGGCGCGATGAAAGGCATCCACTGGCGCGAAATCCGCGACAGCGGCGCCGATATCGTGCTCGGCAACACCTATCACCTGATGCTGCGGCCGGGCGCGGAGCGGATCGCGGCGCTGGGCGGCTTGCAGACGTTCACCGGCTGGAACGGCCCGATGCTGACCGACTCCGGCGGCTTTCAGGTGATGTCGCTGGCGCAGTTGCGCAAGGTGACCGAACAGGCGGTGACCTTCCGCTCCCACATCGACGGCGCGCGCATCGAACTGTCGCCGGAGCGGGCGATCGAAGTGCAGCGGCTGCTCGGCGCGGACATCGCCATGCAGCTCGACGAATGCGTGCGGCTACCGGCCGATCACGCCGACATCGCGCGCGCGATGGAATTGTCGCTGCGCTGGGCCGAGCGCTGCAAGCGGGCGTTCGAAGCCGCGCCGGCCGGGCACATGCTGTTCGGCATCGTGCAGGGCGGCGACGTGGCGGCGCTGCGGCATCAAAGTGCGCGCGGCCTCGTCGACTTCGGCTTCCACGGCTACGCCATCGGCGGGCTCGCGGTCGGCGAGCCGCAGGAGGTGATGCTGGCGATGATCGAGGAGACCGTGCCGCATCTGCCGCAGGACCGCCCGCGCTACCTGATGGGCGTCGGCACACCCGACGACATGCTGCACGCGGTCGCGCGCGGCATCGACATGTTCGATTGCGTGCTGCCGACGCGCAACGGCCGCCACGGGCTAGCGTTTACGCGGCGCGGACCGGTCAACCTGCGCAACGCCCGCCACGCCGACGATCCGCGCCCGCTCGACGAGGAAAGCTCGTGGCCGGCCGCACACGGCTATTCGCGGGCCTATCTGCACCATCTGGTTAAGTCCGGCGAAACGCTCGGCGCGATGCTCCTGTCGGAGATCAACGTCGCCTATTATCAGGACCTGATGCGGCAGGCGCGCGAGGCCATCGCGCGCGAGGCGTTCGCGGATTTCGTGGCCTTCGTGCGCGAGGCGTGGCGGCGCGGCGACCTAGAACCCCGCTTCTAATAGGCCAGGGCTCGGAGCAGTCGAGGCGATCGCGGGATCGCAACAGTGCCGTCAAATTTGCTGGACCGGTAATTTGCCGCCGAGCGACCGAACCAGAAGTGGATTGCAGACTTCACCTCCATCTGGACCGCGGAGGGCTGGCTCCATGTCTCGGCGGTGATTGATCTGTTCTCGCGTCGTGTGGTGGGCTGGTCGATGAGCGCCGGCATGACGGCTCAGTTGGTCGCGGATGCGCTGCTGATGGCGATCTGGCGCC
>JBASBO010000399.1:0-14273 GCA_049651165.1 Xanthobacteraceae bacterium
GTTCTGGTGCGCGCCGTCAAGGGCGGACGCGCGCCGCTGCGGATTGAGCCCGCTCTGGTGCTCAATGATTCGGCAGGGGTGCCGACGCCGCAGGCAGCCGCCCTTCTTGCCGGCGAAGCGGCGCTGCCGCTCGCAGCAGAGTAAGCGATGCGAGGGGCGTGCGTGTCAGCGCGTCAGCTTGCCGGCGCGCGGTTTGACGGCCGAAGTCAGGCGGATCGCGGTCCAGAGCGAGCCCATCAGCACGATCAGCAGGTAGATTTTCATGTCATGCTCCGCTGCAAGCCAGTGGGAGATAGCTCTTGAAACGCAAATCGCGTTCCATGTGGCCGATGACACTGTCGTGATTGTGGCGCTGCGCTCCTGCGCCGGAAGACCGGACGATGTGGGCCGAATTCGGGCGCTGCGCGCGGTTCGGCCCGCGCCGTTTGGTCGCTTGCGCGCGCCCGCCGGCTGCGCGAAAATAACATCGGAAAAGGGGGCGCGATGACTGCGAACCGGAAGGATCGAGCGATGCCGCCATTCGTTGCTTTTGCCGGAGCCTTGGGCGGGCTGGCCGTGGTCCGCTGGGCGTATCGCACCGCACGCCGGATCAACGATGAACTGGAGGAGGCGCGCCGGATCCGCATGGCGGAGACGGTGCAGGCGAAGGATATTCCGACGCTGCGGCGCGATCCCAAGACCGGCGCCTACCGGCCGGGATAAGCCGGCCTTTCGCCACCGGTGTGCCGGCCGGCTGTCGGGTGGGGCATCACCCTCGAAACCGGCGAGCAAACCCGAGGAAACCTTTGAGTTGCGGAAGCGGCGCGTCGACGCCGTTGGCGCGCCGCCCTTGGACGGTTGCCGACATTGTACCAGCATTTCAGCGGCCCGATGACCCGCCGGCGGATAGAATCGCTCGAATTGCGCGGGCCGGATTGTTCCGGGGTCGCCTTGATTCCGCGGGGCCCCGCCGATACGGTCCCGCGCGACTCGTCACTTCCGACGCCATCCAGAAGCAGATCATGGACTCCACGCCGCCCCACATGCGTCCCGAACGCTCGTTCCAGGGACTGATCCTGACGTTGCAGCGCTACTGGGCCGATTATGGCTGCGTTATTTTGCAGCCCTACGACATGGAGGTGGGCGCGGGAACGTTTCACCCGGCGACGACGCTGCGGGCGCTGGGGCCGAAGCGCTGGAACGCCGCCTATGTGCAGCCGTCGCGCCGGCCGAAGGACGGCCGCTATGGCGAGAACCCCAACCGCTTGCAGCACTATTACCAGTTCCAGGTGATCCTCAAACCCTCGCCGCCCGATATTCAGGACCTCTACCTGAAGTCGCTGGCCGCCATCGGCGTCGATTCGGCGCTGCACGACATCCGCTTCGTCGAGGACGATTGGGAGAGCCCGACGCTGGGCGCGTGGGGGCTTGGCTGGGAGTGCTGGTGCGACGGCATGGAGGTGTCGCAGTTCACTTACTTCCAGCAGGTCGCCGGCGTCGAATGCGCGCCGGTCGCGGGCGAACTCACCTACGGGCTCGAGCGGCTGGCGATGTACGTGCAGGGCGTCGAGAACGTCTACGATCTCAACTTCAACGGCCGCGAGGGCGCGGACAAGGTCACCTATGGCGACGTGTTCCTGCAAGCCGAGCAGGAATATTCGCGCCACAACTTCGAGTATGCCGACACCGCGATGCTGTTCGAGCAGTTCAAAATGGCCGAAGGCGCGTGCCGCAAATATCTCGAAGCGGGATGGCAGAAAAACGAAAAAGAGCCCGGCAGGAAGGAGCGCCACCTGATGGCGCTGCCGGCCTACGACCAGTGCATCAAGGCCAGCCATGTCTTCAACCTGCTGGACGCGCGCGGCGTCATCTCCGTGACCGAGCGCCAGAGCTATATCCTGCGCGTCCGCGAACTGGCGAAAGCCTGCGGCGAAGCGTGGATTCATACCGAGGCGGGCGGGGTGGGATGAGTGGAGCGATGCCCATGCTCCCCTCCCCCTTGCGGGGAGGGGAGACGACAACCGCGGAGGCGCTTCATGCAAAGCGTTGGTCGCCGCTGGATGAAGTGTGATGCCTGATCTTCTGCTCGAACTGTTCTCCGAGGAAATTCCGGCGCGGATGCAGGCGAAGGCCGCCGACGACCTGCGCAAGCTGGTCACCGACAAGCTCGTTGCCGAAGGGCTGGTCTATGACGGCGCGAAATCGTTCGCGACGCCGCGCCGCCTCGCGCTCACCGTTCACGGCCTGCCGGCGCGGCAGCCCGACCTCAAGGACGAGCGCAAGGGGCCGAAGGTCGGCGCGCCCGACGCCGCCGTGCAGGGCTTCCTCAAGGCCACCGGATTGAAATCGCTCGACGAGGCGAAGATCCAGAGGGACCCGAAGAAGGGCGACTTCTACGTCGCGCTGATCGAGAAGACCGGGCGGCCGGCGATCGACGTCATTGCCGAGATCATTCCGGTCATCGTCCGCACCTTCCCGTGGCCGAAGGCGATGCGCTGGGGCGAGATGTCGGCCAGGCCCGGCGCGCTGCAATGGGTGCGGCCGCTGCATTCCATCGTCGCCACCTTCGGCATGGAGACCGAGGAGCCGGACGTGGTGACGTTCGACGTGGCCGGCATCAAAGCCGGGCAGGTGACGCGCGGCCATCGTTTCATGGCCCCCGCCGCGTTCAGCGTGCGCCGCTTCGCCGACTACGAGGCGAAGCTGTTCGACGCCAAGGTGGTGCTCGACGCGCAGCGCCGCAAGGATATCATCCTCGCCGACGCCCGCGAACTGGCTTTCGCGCAAGGCTATGAGCTGGTCGAGGATCAGGGCCTGCTCGACGAGGTCGCGGGGCTGGTCGAATGGCCGGTGGTGCTGATGGGGTCGTTCGACGAGGCGTATCTCACGATCCCCGGCGAAGTGATCCGCGCCACCATCCGCAACAACCAGAAGTGTTTTGTCGTCAACGATCCGAAGACCGGCAAGCTCGCCAACCGCTTCATCCTCGTCGCCAACATCGAGGCGAGCGACGGCGGCGCGGCGATCATCGCCGGCAACGAGCGCGTCATCCGCGCGCGGCTGTCGGACGCCAAGTTCTTCTACGAGACCGACCTCAAGATCAGGCTCGAAGACCGGCTGCCGAAGTTCGAGGGCATCGTGTTCCACGAGAAGCTCGGCACGCAGGCGGAGCGCATCGCGCGCATCGAGCGGCTGGCGGCCGAGATCGCGCCGCTGGTCGGCGCGGATGTCGAGAAGGTCAGGCGCGCCGCGAAACTGGCGAAAGCCGATCTGCTCACCGAGGTGGTCGGCGAGTTTCCCGAGGTGCAGGGCCTGATGGGGAAATACTACGCGCTGGCGCAAGGCGAGGATGCCAGCGTCGCGCAGGCGATCGAGGATCACTACAAGCCGCAAGGCCCGAACGACCGCGTGCCCGGCGATCCGGTCGCGATCGCGGTGGCGCTGGCCGACAAGATCGACACGCTGGTCGGCTTCTGGGCCATCGACGAGAAGCCGACAGGCTCGAAGGATCCTTATGCGCTGCGAAGGGCGGCGCTGGGGGTCATTCGCCTGGTTGTCGACAACGCAATTCGTTTGCCGTTGCTTGCGATTTTTGCAAAGGCCGCGAAGCCGCACGATGGCCGCGATCTCCTCGCCTTCTTCGCGGATCGCCTGAAAGTCCAACTGCGCGAGCAGGGCGCGCGGCACGATCTGGTTGACGCGGTGTTTGCGACGGGCGAACTCCCTCCCCCCTTGCGGGGGAGGGTTGGTGAGGGGGGTGAGCCGCAAGCGGGGAACTCTCCGACACCCCTACCCCCGACCCCTCCCCGCAGGGGGGAGGGGAGCGAGTCCGCTTCGTCGGTCAATCAGCAGGACGACCTGTTGATGATCGTCCGCCGCGTCGAGGCGCTCGGCGAATTCCTTGATACCGACGACGGCAAGAACCTTCTCGCCGGCGCCAAGCGCGCGTCGAACATCCTCGCCATCGAGGAAAAGCGGGACAAGCGCACATTCGAGGGCGCGCCGGATGCGGCGCTGTTCGTCGCCGACGAGGAAAAGCAGCTTGCCCGCGCCATCGAGGACGCGAAGCGCGAGGCCGTCGAGGCCGTCGCGAAGGAAGACTTCGCCAGCGCGATGGCGGCGATGGCGAAGCTGCGTCCCGCCGTCGATGCCTTCTTCGACAAGGTGAAGGTCAACGACGACGACGCCAGGGTGCGCGAGAACCGCCTCAAGCTGCTGAACGAAATCCGCGCCGCCACCCGCGCGGTCGCGGATTTCTCGAAGATTCAGGACTGAGGCCGGTCGTCGCGACGCGACCGGCCTTCACCTCGGCGTCGCCCCTGCGCAGGCAGGACGACGCTGATCGCGTTGCAAATCCTTCAAGGTAATGCAAGCGCAGCGCCATCCGAGGATGACGCCGTCACACAAACCTCAACTTTTCCCCGCCGTCAGTACACCACCTGCATGATCCGCCGCGTGCGCGGATTGACCAGCACCGGCTGCTCGTTGAGGATGGTGAAGCGATAGGGCGTCGCGCCGTATTGTTGCGGCACGTCGTAATAGGTCACGCCGACGTCCGGCAGCACGGACCCGACCTCGACCGGCACGTCCACCACGTAGGACGGGATGCGTTCCTGCACGACGTATTGGCGGAACCGCGACACCTGTTCGCGCGGGATGCCCATATACGGGCCGCCGACGGTGGCGCTGTCCTCGACGATGACGGTGCCTTGCGCTCGCGCCGCGGACGGCACACTGACGGCGACGGCACCGGCCGTTGCCAACGCGGCGGCGACGATGATGGCGTTGCGCATGAAAACCTCCTCAATCCCATCTTGCGATAACGCCGCCGGGTGGGCGGCGCGTCAGAGCGGTCAATGCCGTGCGCGCTCGCGCGTTCCTTCGCAAATGCGGCGCAGCCGCGGTCTTTCGATGATGGTTTCCGGACGGCGCGATTCGGCTGCGCGCCGCCTTGAGATTGCCGTTTCCGATAGCTGTTCTGTTGCTCACGCCGGTGATAGAAATGGAGACGATTCGTGAAGACGTTTCTCACGGTTGCCGGGAGCGAAAATCCATGACCATCACCAGTGCCCATCTGCCGGCCATCGTCGCGCTGATCGCCGGCATCCTGATTCTGCTGATGCCGCGCCTGCTCAACTTCATCGTGGCGATCTATTTGATTTTCGTGGGTTTGGTGGGGCTCGGCGTGCTGCGGATGTTCCATTTCTAGCGCGTAGCTCCGCATCCTGCGCGCATCGTCGCGTGGCTGTCGCGCGCGTTCGGGATAGCGGTGCTCGACCCGGGGCTTGCCGCCGGTTGCGGGCCTCGCGGCTTGCGCGGATGCGGCAAAACGTGGTGTAAGGCGGGCAATATTTCCCCTCCTACATGACGTTTGGAAGCCATGGCCAAAGCTGCATCCAAGTCCCGATCCAACAAATCCCGATCATCCAAATCGAAATCGAAACCCGCCCCGAAGTCTCAGTCCAAGGTGAAGAAGCCCGCCGCCAGGAAGGCAAAGCCGGCCGCCGCATCGCGCGCCAAGGCCGCCAAGGCCACGGCAAGACCGGCCGTCAAGGCCAAGTCTCCCGCGGCCAAGTCTCCCGCGGCGAAGTCTCCCACGGCGAAGTCTCCGGCGACGAAATCCGCGGCGAAGAAGGCGGCCGCCGCGCCGAAGGCCGGCAAGTGGGTCTACACCTTCGGCGACGGCAAGGCCGAGGGCCGCTCCAGCCTGCGCGACCTGCTCGGCGGCAAGGGCGCCAATCTGGCGGAGATGGCCAATCTCGGCCTGCCGGTGCCGCCCGGCTTCACCATCCCGACCTCGGTCTGCACCTACTTCTACGCCCACGACAAAAGCTATCCGAAGGAACTGAAGGCGCAGGTCGATCAGGCGCTGGCCTATGTCGGCCGGCTGACCGGCAAGGGTTTCGGCGACAGCAAGAACCCGCTGCTGGTTTCGGTGCGCTCCGGCGCGCGCGCCTCGATGCCGGGCATGATGGACACCGTGCTCAATCTCGGCCTCAACGACGAGACGGTGGAGTCGCTGGCGGCGCTGTCGGGCGACCGGCGCTTCGCCTATGACAGCTATCGCCGCTTCATCACCATGTATTCCGACGTGGTGCTCGGCCTTGAGCATCATCACTTCGAGGAAATCCTCGACACCTTCAAGGACAGCCGGGGCTATACGCTCGATACCGACGTGACCGGCGACGAGTGGGTCGAACTGGTCGGCAAGTACAAGGACGCGGTTGCTCAGGAAACCGGCAGCGCCTTCCCGCAGGACCCGCACGACCAGCTCTGGGGCGCGATCGGCGCGGTGTTCTCGTCGTGGATGAACGCGCGCGCGATGACCTATCGCAAGCTGCACGACATTCCGGAATCGTGGGGCACCGCCGTCAACGTGCAGGCCATGGTGTTCGGCAACATGGGCGAGACGTCGGCGACCGGCGTCGCCTTCACCCGCAATCCCTCTACCGGCGAGAGCAAGCTCTACGGCGAGTTCCTCATCAACGCCCAGGGCGAGGACGTGGTCGCCGGCATCCGCACGCCGCAGGACATCACCGAGGACGCGCGGCGCGAGTCCGGCTCCGACAAGCCGTCGATGGAAGTCGCGATGCCGGAGGCGTTCAAGGAGTTGCGGCGCATCTACGCGCTGCTGGAAAAGCACTACCGCGACATGCAGGACATGGAGTTCACCGTCGAGGACGGCAAGCTGTGGATGCTCCAGACCCGCAACGGCAAGCGCACCGCCAAGGCGGCGCTGCGCATCGCCGTCGAACTCGCCAGCGAGGGCCTGATCTCGCGCGAGGACGCGGTGTCGCGTATCGATCCCGCTTCGCTCGACCAGTTGCTGCATCCGACCATCGATCCCAACGCGAAACGCGACGTGATCGCCACCGGCCTGCCGGCCTCGCCGGGCGCGGCGGCGGGCGAGATCGTGTTCTCGTCCGATGAAGCCACCAAGCTGCAAGCCGACGGCCGCAAGGTCATTCTGGTGCGCGTCGAGACCAGCCCGGAGGACATCCACGGGATGCACGCCGCCGAAGGCATTCTCACCACGCGCGGCGGCATGACCTCGCACGCGGCGGTGGTGGCGCGCGGCATGGGCAAACCGTGCGTGTCGGGCTGCGGCATGATCCGCGTCGATTACGGCCGCGGCACCATGACGGTCGGCGATCGCGTGTTCAACGCCGGCGACGTCATCACTATCGACGGCTCGCTGGGGCAGGTGCTGGCGGGACGGATGCCGATGATCGAGCCGGAACTGTCCGGCGAGTTCGCCACCCTGATGGGCTGGGCCGATCGGGTGCGCAAGCTCGGCGTGCGCGTCAACGCCGACACGCCGCCGGATGCCCGCACCGCGCTCCGCTTCGGAGCGGAAGGCATCGGCCTGTGCCGCACCGAGCACATGTTCTTCGAGGAAACCCGCATCCGCACCGTGCGCGAAATGATCCTCGCCGAGGACGAGCAGTCTCGCCGCTCGGCGCTGTCGAAGCTATTGCCGATGCAGCGCGCCGATTTCGTCGAACTGTTCGAGATCATGCAGGACCTGCCGGTGACGATCCGCCTGCTCGATCCGCCGCTGCACGAGTTCCTGCCGCACACCCAGGCCGAGATCGAGGAAGTGGCGCGCGCCATGAACGCCGATCCCCGCCGTCTGGCGGACCGCGCGCGCGAACTCGCCGAGTTCAACCCGATGCTCGGCTTCCGCGGCTGCCGTCTCGCCATCGCCTATCCGGAGATCGCCGAGATGCAGGCGCGCGCCATCTTCGAGGCGGCGGTCGAGGCCGGCAAGCGCACCGGAAAGGCGGTCAATCCGGAAGTCATGGTGCCGCTGATCGCCACCAAGGCCGAGTTCGATCTGGTCAAGGGCCGCATCGACGCCACCGCGCAGGCGGTCGCGCGCGAAACCGGCGTCAAGCTCAAGTATCAGGTCGGCACCATGATCGAACTGCCGCGCGCCTGCCTCAAGGCGGGCGAGATCGCGCAGGCCGCCGAGTTCTTCTCGTTCGGCACCAACGACCTGACGCAGACCACCTTCGGCATCAGCCGCGACGACGCCGCGAGCTTCCTCGGCGCGTATACCCAGCGCGGCATTCTCGAAATCGATCCGTTCGTCTCGGTCGATCGCGAGGGCGTCGGCGAACTGGTGAAGATCGCGGTGGAACGCGGCCGCGCCACGCGGCACAATCTCAAGATGGGAATCTGCGGCGAGCACGGCGGCGATCCGGCGTCGGTGAACTTCTGTCACCACATCGGCTTGAACTACGTCTCGTGCTCGCCCTACCGCGTGCCGATCGCCCGCCTCGCGGCGGCGCAGGCCGCGCTCGGCAAAGAAATCGCCAGTCAGGCGTGATACTTGCCGCGGCGCTAAATCGAACGGTGCGAAATGCCCGGAGCTTGCTCCGGGCATTTTATTTATATGGCTCCGTGCCCCGGACGCGGCGCGGCATGAAATACCGCTCCGCAGAGCCGGGGCCGTTCCAACCGCAGTGTTTGAGACGGTCCCGGTTCTGCGAAGCAGCGTTACACGTGGCAATCGCGCCTGGGACACGGCAGAGATGAAAACTGAAGCCGGGAGTCTTTCAGCCGCCTGCCAACACTTGTTAACCTTCGCTGTTGACCGAACGTTTACCTGTTTTCGTGACGCGCGATTCACCAGCAAACGCGAAAGCCGCGCCGCGATGATACGCGACGCTTGCGTGTGTCTCGCGCGCATCGGCGATTAACTCCCCCGCAACTTTAATTGGCTACTAACGCAAAGGATCGAATTGCATCCAAGTGCGCGTCGATCCGTGTGTGCGTAAGAGTGGCGTTGCGTGAGCGTATCGATGTTTGTCATGCGTAACGGGCCGAAGGGCGCACGTCTGGCGTCCTTCGGCCTCGGTCTTTGCGTCTTCGCACTGATCCCGACGCAAGCGGGCTATCAGGATATCGCCTCGTTGCTGGCGCGGCAGCCGGGCGTCGCCGAACGCTGGCAGCAGCGGGTGTTTTCGCCGGCCGTCGGCACCATTCAGGTGGCGACCTTCTCCTTCGTGCGCCCGATCGGAACCTCGCTGCCGCGCACCGCCGCGGCGCTGCTCGCAAGCCTGGAAAATCAGGGCACTGACGTCGTCGGCGCGATCACGCGCAATCCGTTGCTGACGCCGCCGCGTCGCTACCGGACCAGCGATTTCCCGCAGGTCGATCGCACGCTCAAGGGCGACCGGCTGGCGATCGCCACACCGCCTGCCGATGCGGCCGATGACGACGCAACACCGCGTCAGGAACCGTCGCAATTTACCGCCCCCAACCAGCGCGAAAAGACTGCGGCGTCGCCCGCCGGGCTCGATCCCGAACTTGCCGCCGCGCTCGATGCGCCGCCGCTCACGCAATACGATCCCGCTCTGGCGGTCGATGCCCGGCCGTTCGACGACAACGGGCCGGCGGTTCGTCATGACGGAGCGCCGTCGCCGTCGCCCGACCCGTTCACGGTAAAGACCGCGAGCCTCTATTTCGGCAGTTCGCTCGGCGCCGCCGGCGCAATGCTGCAAAGCTGGCAGCCGGGCGAAGCGCCGGTGGTGCTGACGCCGAACGCATCCGATCCCGATCTGAAGTCGGGCGCGTCGGTCGCGGCCTTGCCGTCCGGCGAAACCGTGGCCGGCAAGGGCGAGGTCAACAGCGCCCGCGCGGTTCACGCCAAAACGCCGGCCGAACGGCTCGGCCTCGAAGGCAAGGCGCGCGACAGGCAGGAGAAGTGCCTCGCGGAGGCGGTCTATTTCGAGGCACGGGGCGAGGCGGTGCGCGGCCAGATCGCGGTGGCGCAGGTGGTGATGAACCGGGTGTTCTCCGGTTTCTATCCGACCACGGTGTGCGGCGTGGTCTATCAGAACGCCAACCGCCGGCTGGCGTGCCAGTTCACCTTCGCCTGCGACGGCATTCCCGATGTGGTGCGCGAACCCGACATGTGGGACCGCGCCAGGAAAATCGCCAAGGCCACGCTCGACGGCCAGCTCTGGCTGCCGGAAGTCGCCAAATCGACCCACTATCATGCCTACTGGGTGCATCCGTCGTGGGTGCGCGAGATGCGCAAGATGTACCGCACCGGCGTCCATACCTTCTATCGGCCGCGGGCATGGGGCGACGGCAGCGACGCGCCGAGCTGGGGCACGCCGGCCTCGACCGCCGAGATTTCCGCGAAGCTCGCCGCCATCAAGAATTAGCCGCGACCATCCGCGCGGCGGTCGCCCGGCCGCCTCGCAGGTTGCCGTGCGGTACCGCATTGGCTAAGTTCGGCGAATCGACCGGCGCGCCATCGCGCCATTCATTTCATATTGCGAAGGTTTAACCGCGGTTACGGGAGTATCGGGCGTGGGCACATTCAAGGCGATCCGTATCGAAAAGGCCGAGAAAGGCACCACGGCGGCGCTGACCCAATTCGACGAAGCGGAGCTGATGGACGGCGACGTCACCGTGCGCGTCGAATGGTCCACCCTGAACTACAAGGACGGCCTGGCGCTGACCGGCAAGTCGCCGGTGGTGCGGCGCTTCCCGATGATCGCCGGAATCGATTTCGCCGGCACCGTCGAGCAGTCGTCGCATCCCTCCTGGAAGGCCGGCGACAAGGTGGTCTGCAACGGCTGGGGCATGGGCGAAACCCATCTGGGCGCTTATGCCGAGAAGGCGCGCGTCAAGGGCGACTGGCTGGTGCGGCTGCCGGAGGGCATATCGGCGCGCGACGCCATGGCGGTCGGCACCGCGGGCTACACCGCGATGCTGGCGGTGCTGGCGCTGGAGGATCACGGGCTGAAGCCGGCGGACGGCCCCGTGGTGGTGACGGGGGCGGCGGGCGGCGTCGGCTCGGTGGCGATCGCGGTGCTGTCGAAGCTCGGCTATCACGTCATCGCCTCGACCGGCCGCGCGGCGGAAAGCGATTACCTGCGCGGCCTCGGCGCCGCCGAGATCATCGACCGCAACGAATTGTCCGGCCCGGCCCGGCCGCTGAACAAGGAGCGCTGGGCTGGCGGCGTCGACAGCGTCGGCTCGACCACGCTCGCCAACCTGCTGTCGATGACGAAGTATCGCGGCGCCATCGCCGCCTGCGGGCTGGCCGGCGGCATGGACCTGCCGTCGTCGGTCGCGCCGTTCATTTTACGCGGGGTGTGTCTTCTCGGCATCGATTCGGTGATGTGCCCGCTGGATTTGCGCAAGCGCGCCTGGGCGCGCCTCGCCAGCGATCTCGATCACGCGAAACTCGCTGAGATTACTCACGAAATCGCCTTGGACGAGGTGCTGGCGGCGGGTCCTAAAATCCTCGCCGGGCAGGTGCGGGGCCGCATCGTGGTGAAGATTTCCTGAGCGCGTTCAGACTTTGCCAACCAAGCTGCTCCATTGTTGCCATGGTTGGTATGGTAAGCAGTGGGTAAAGGCGACGTGAGCCGCGTTCGCCGGTCCTGCGCCCGGTTGTGTGGAGTTCGACATGCTTGCGCGTTTTGTGTTGGGGGCCTTGACCATCGGCGCGTTGATCGCGCCAGCCGTCGCCGGCGAAATGAATGCGACCGAAGCGCGCAAGTTCGTGATCGGCAAGATCTTCTCCTTCACCTGTTTCGACGGCACGCGCGGCGCCGGGCGGATTTTCGACGACGGCTCGGCCGCGGGTTCGGTGCAGTTCAGCGGTTCGGGGCCGACGCGCTACATGCGGCTTCCGGTCAACACCGTGCAGACGCGCGGCGAGTCGGTCTGCGCCTCGCTGAAGGGACTGCCGTTCTCGCCCTGCTTCAATCTCGACAAGCGCGACGAGCGCAGCTTCCGCGGCGCGGTGTCGGGCATGGGCTTCGCCTATTGCGATTTCCGCCACAAGGGCGCGGGCCACATCATCATGGCGCGGGCGATTTCCGGGCAGGGGCCGCGCTCGCTGCATCCGCGCCGCGTCCGCTCGGCGGACGCCGCGTCGTCGGAAGTGGCGGCGCGCGTCGAGACGCCGAAGGTCGAACGCGCCAGGATCGACCCGGTCAATACCGGGTCCGTCTCCGAACTGCGCCGCTCGACCGACTGACCCCACGATCCAGAAGCCGTCACCCCGAGCGTCTGACTCGAAATGGGGCACGCAGGATCAAACAACCTCAGCGTCGTCCCCGCGCAGGCGGGGACCCATAACCCCTGACGGTTGCGATTTGTGTGACCATCCATCAAGGATCACAAGCGCCGCCGCCATCACAAGCGACACGGCGTATAGGTCCCCGCCTGCGCAGGGACGACGGTTCTCGTGCTGCGAATTCGCGCAGAACGAATTTCTGGTCAGGCTGTCAGGATAACGCTGCGTCCCAGCCCCATTTTGTTGCCCGTTATGTCTGCGCCGGCGGCGGCGATGCGCGCCGGAACAGGATGCGCTGGTACAGCCAGCCGATGGCGACCAGCACCAGCCCGAGCACCATGAACGACAGCGCGCGATAGACGCCGGTCAGTTCCGACATGTCGATCAGGAACGCCTTGCCGATGGTGAGCGCGATCACCGCCGCCGACGCCAGCCGCGCACGCTGCGAGTTGAACAGCACGCCGGCGGCGAGCAGCACCACGCCCAGCGCCAGCCACGTGATCGTATAGGTGTACTGCTCGGCGTCGCCGACAAAGCCGCCATTGAGCACCGGCCCGGCAAAGATGCGGCGGATTTCCATGGTGACATAGGCCAGCGCCAGCACCAGCGCGCCGCCCGCCAGCGCATTGACATAGACGCGATGGCGGCGGCCGGCGGCCACGTAGGACAGCAATAGCATCAGCACCGCCGGCAGCGCGTAGCCGAGCAGCAGGCGGTTGACGACCATGCCGCCGACGTCGATCCGCCAGATCATCGGGTTGTCGAGCCCGAACAGGCCGAACACCGTGGCAAGACCGGCGAAGGCCGTCAGCAGCAGCGCGGCGATGCTATGCACGATGCTGTGGCTGCGCCGCCGCAGCCGCTCCAGCCCGATCGCCATCGCCAGCGCGACGCAAACCTGCAACGCCACCTCGGTGAAGTCGGCGCTCGCGGCATAGACCTCGCCGCTGTTGACCGCGTGGCGGATCTCCATGAAGGCGAGCAGCCCCGTGAACAGCACCGCCGCCGCCTCCACCATGCGCAGCGGCGCGTCGTCGCCGCGCTGGCGCAGCAGATAGCTCGCGCCCCAGAACGCGACCGCCGGAATGCCGTAGCCCCACAACAGCCAGTTGAAGATCGGCGTGGTGCCGATGGCGTCGCCGGCGATGCGCGGCTCGTAGCCGATGCGCGCCACCACGATGGCGGCGAGGATCGCGGCGAGCCAGCGCAGGAACGGGATCGGCCGCCGCGTCGCGACCCATGCCGCGCCGAGAGAGGTCAGCGCCAGCGCAATCGTCAGCCAGCCTTTCTCCAGCGCGAAGGTGAAGGCCAGCGCCAGCGCGCCCAGCGTGCCGGTGGCGAACAGCGCGGCGGCAATGGTCTGGCCGGGGCGGGGCTCGCGGCGGCTGAGCGTCTCGGTCATCCATCCGAACACCGCCGCCAGCACCACCGCGATGATGGCGAAGGGGATCGAGCGATCAAAATGCGCGACGCGGGCGTACAGCGCGATCAACAGCGCCAGCGGCGCGAACACCGCCGACGCCGCCCAGACCACCGGTATCTGCGCGCTGACCGCGCGCCCCTGCGCCGCGAAACCCGTAACCGCGAAGCCGGCCGCGAAGATCGCCGCCGCGATCAGATGCGCCGAGACGGACTCGTCGGTCGCGTTCGGAGCGAGGCCAAGCATCGCGCCGCCCGGCAGCACCAGCATGTCGGGATTGGCGCGCACCGCCCATTCAAGGAACACCACGGCGACCAGCGCCGCGCTCGCCGCGACCGCGCCGGTTGCCGACGGCGCGCGCCACGCGATGATAAGCGTCGCCAGCACCAGCAGGGCGAACACCGTCATCGCCGCCATGTCATGCGCGCCGGCCAGCACGATCATCGTTGCGCCGAGCACGTAGGCCGCGAGCGCGCCGGACGAGATCGGCTCGATCCGGCCGGGCTCGGCCGGCGGTCCGAACATCAGCCCGCACACCACCAGCAGCGCGGCCAGCACGAAGCCGGCGATAACGTGGAAGGCGTGCGGCGCGATCATCGACGGCCCGCAATCGAGGCAGGGGATCGTCCATAGCAGCGCGAAGCCGACGGTGGTGATCGCGAGCCAGCGCCACAGCCGCACCCGCGCCAGCCCGAACGCGGCGGCGGTGACGACGGCGAGATAGATATACAGCGCCCAGAAGTCGGGCCGCCCCGACGACACCAGCACCGGTGTTGCGAACGCGCCGACGACGCCGAGCCCGGCCAGCGCCGGGCCGTGCAGCAG
>JBASBO010000400.1:0-4246 GCA_049651165.1 Xanthobacteraceae bacterium
TCGATCAACTTCAACGAGGTCTATTCGGCGCTCCAGACCAAGATCGTCGAGGGGCAGGAGAACCCCCTCGCCCTGATCTCCACCGCGAAGCTCTATGAAGTGCAGAAATACTGCTCGCTGACCAACCATATGTGGGACGGCTTCTGGTTCCTCGCCAACCGCCGCGCCTGGGAGAAGCTGCCGGAGGACGTCCGCACCATCGTCGCCAAGAACATCAACGCCGCGGCGGTGAAGGAGCGCGAGGATACCGAGAAGCTCAACGCCACGGTGATGGAGGAATTGAAGGGCAAGGGCCTGGTCTTCAACCAGCCCGAGGTGGCGCCATTTCGCCAGAAGCTGCGCGACGCCAAGTTCTATGCCGAATGGAAGGGCAAGTACGGCGAGCAGGCGTGGGAGCTTCTGGAAAAGTCCGTCGGCAAGCTGGCCTGACGCGCACGAAAGCGGATCGGGATCGTGCACGCCGATGGAGCGAATATGGCAACCGTCGGCGCGGGGGCGTTGCAGCCGCCGCGCCGGTCGTGGCTCGGGCGGATCGAGCACGGGCTCGGGCTGCTGGTGGAGATCCCGACCGCGCTGCTGGTGGTGGTCGAGATCGTCATCCTGTTCGCCGGCGTGGTGTCGCGCTACGTCTTCCACAGCCCCTTAATCTGGTCCGACGAACTGGCCTCGATCCTGTTCCTGTGGCTGGCGATGCTGGGCTCGGTGGTGGCGTTCCGCCGCTCCGAGCACATGCGGATGACGGCGCTGGTGGCCGGTGCGTCGCCGGTGCTGCGCAGTTATCTCGAAACGGTAGCGATCTGCGCGGCGCTGGCGTTTCTGCTGCTGGTCGCCTCGCCGGCGTGGGAATACGCCTACGAGGAAAGCTTCATCACCACGCCGGCTTTGGAAATCTCCAATAGCTGGCGCGCCGCCGCGCTGCCGGTCGGGATCGGCCTGATGGTGCTGTTCGCCCTGTTGCAGATGGCCAAAACCCAGCGACTGCGCATCCTGCTGGCCGCAGTCGTCTCGGTCGTCGCCATCGTCGCCGTGCTGTGGCTGTTGCAGCCGTGGCTGCGGCAGTTGGGCAACCTCAACCTCGTGATCTTTTTCGTGCTGGTGGCCGGCTCCTGCGTGTTCGCCGGGGTGCCGATCGCCTTCGCCTTCGGCCTGTCGGTGCTGGGCTATCTGGCGCTCACCACCCACACGCCGCTGATGGTGCTGGTCGGCCGCATGGACGAGGGCATGAGCCACCTCATCCTGCTGGCGGTGCCGCTGTTCGTGTTTCTCGGGCTCTTGATCGAGATGACCGGCATGGCGCGGGCCATGGTCGGCTTCCTGTCCAGCATGCTCGGCCATGTCCGCGGCGGCCTCAACTACGTGCTGATCGGTGCGATGTATCTGGTCTCCGGCATCTCCGGCTCGAAAGCCGCCGACATGGCGGCGGTGGCGCCGGTGCTGTTTCCCGAGATGAAGGCGCGCGGCGCCAAGCCCGGCGATCTGGTCGCCCTGCTCTCGGCCACCGGCGCGCAGACCGAAACCATCCCGCCGAGCCTGGTGCTCATCACCATCGGCTCGGTCACCGGCGTCTCGATCGCGGCGCTGTTCACCGGCGGCATGCTGCCCGGCGCGGTGCTGGCGGTGACGCTGTCGGCGCTGGTGTGGTGGCGCTATCGCCATGAGGACCTGAGCCACGTCAAGAAAGTCGGCGCGACGCAAATCCTGCGCAGCTTCATCGTCGCCCTGCCCGCGCTGGCCCTGCCCTTCGTGATCCGCGCCGCCGTGGTCGAAGGCGTCGCCACCGCGACGGAGGTCTCCACCATCGGCATCGTCTACGCCACGGTGATCGGCCTCCTCGTCTACCGCCAGTTCGACTGGCGGCGGCTGCGGCCGATGCTGATCGAGACGGCGAGCCTGTCCGGCGCGATCCTGTTCATCATCGGCACCGCGACCGGCATGGCCTGGGGGCTGACGCAGTCCGGCTTCTCGCGCGCGCTGGCGAGCGCGATGACCGGCCTGCCCGGCGGCTCGGCGACCTTCATCGGCGTCTCGATCATCGCCTTCATGATCCTCGGCAGCGTGCTCGAAGGCATCCCGGCCATCGTGCTGTTCGGCCCGCTGCTGTTTCCGATCGCGGACGCGGTCGGCGTCCATGAGGTCCACTACGCCATGATCGTGATCCTGGCGATGGGTATCGGCTTGTTCGCGCCGCCATTCGGCGTAGGCTATTATGCGGCCTGCGCGGTCGGCCGGGTCGATCCCGCCGAAGGCGTCAAGCCGATCCTCGGCTACATGCTGGCGCTATTGGTCGGGCTGATCGTGGTGGCGGCGATCCCGTGGATTTCCATCGGATTTATTAAATGAGATAAAACAGTATCTTGTTGTAATTTTCCGATTTATCGCTTCATGAATCTGAAGTGATGTATCGAAAAACAGACACAAGATATTGGTATAGTGAGGAAATGGACATGTTGAGGAGCAGCAACCCTTACGATATCGGCCTTGATCGCAACGCGGCCAATTTCGTGCCGCTGTCGCCCCTGAGCTTCCTGTTCCGCACGGCGGCGGTCTATCCGAACCACCTGAGCGCGGTCTACGAGGACCGCGTCTTCACCTGGTCGCAGACGCTGGAACGCTGCCGGCGCGTCGCCTCGTTCCTCGGCGGACGCGGGATCGGACGCGGCGACACGGTGGCGGCGATGCTGCCCAACATCCCGGCGATGAACGAACTGCACTTCGCCGTGCCGATGACCGGCGGCGTGCTCAACGCCCTCAACATCCGCCTCGACGCCAGCGCCATCGCCTTCCAGCTCGACCACGGCGGCGCGAAAGTGATCTTCGTCGATCCGGAGTTTTCCGATGTCGTCGCCGAGGCGCTGACGCTGATGAAAGGCCCAAAGCCGTTCGTCGTCGATGTCGATGACGCGGCCTTCGACGGCGGCCGCCGCATCGGCGCGGTCGAATACGAGGCGGTGGTCGCGGCGGGCGATCCCGGCTTCGTCGCGGTGACGCCGCAGGACGAATGGGACGCCATCGCGCTCGGCTACACCTCCGGCACCACCGGCAACCCCAAAGGCGTGGTGACCCATCATCGCGGTGCTTATCTCAACGCCGTCAGCAATATCCTCGCCGCCAATCTGGGGCAGCACCCGGTCTACCTGTGGACGCTGCCGATGTTCCACTGCAACGGCTGGTGCTTTCCCTGGACCATCGCGGCGGCGGCGGGCGTCAACGTCTGCCTGCGCAAGGTCGACCCAGTGAAGATCTTTGAGCTGATCCCCAGGCACGGCGTCACCCACATGTGCGGCGCGCCGATCGTCTACAACACCCTGATCAACGCGCCCGGCGCGCCGAAGGCGGGCGAGCGGCCGGTGGTCGGGCTGATCGCGGGGGCCGCGCCTCCGGTCGCGGTGCTGGCGGGAGCCGAAAATATCGGCATCCGGCTGGTCCACGTCTACGGACTGACCGAGGTTTACGGCCCGGCCTCGGTGTGCGCCGAGCAGCCCGGCTGGGACGACCTGCCGGCCGACGAGCGGGCGCAGCTCAAGCGCCGCCAGGGCGTCGCCTACCCGTTGCAGGAAGCGATCACCGTGCTCGACCCGGAGACGATGCGCGAGGTGCCGCGCGACGGCGAGACCATCGGCGAAGTCATGTTCCGCGGCAACGTGGTGATGAAGGGCTATCTCAAGAACGAGGCCGCGACCAGGGAAGCCTTCGCGGGCGGCTGGTTTCACACCGGCGACCTCGGCGTGCTCGACCGCGACGGCTACGTCATCATCAAGGACCGCTCCAAGGACATCATCATTTCCGGCGGCGAGAACGTGTCGTCGGTGGAGGTGGAGGACGTGCTCTACAAGCACCCGGCGGTGCTGTTCGCCGCCGTGGTCGCCAAGCCCGATCCGAAATGGGGCGAGGTGCCCTGCGCCTTCGTCGAACTGAAGGACGGCGCGGAGGCCACCGAGGCCGATATCGTCGCCTTCTGCCGCGAGCAGCTTCCGGGCTTCAAGACGCCTAAGACGGTGATGTTCGGCGTGATTCCCAAAACCTCGACCGGTAAGATCCAGAAATTCATGCTGCGCAATCAGGTGCAATCGGCAAGCGCGATTACGGCGTGAGGTAAAGGCGGCTGGCGGCAGCGTCCCGAACCTATCCCCACCCACCGGGTCGTCCCTGCGCAGGCAGGGACCCATAATCCCTGACGGTGCTTGTCACAAACTAACATCGCCCGGGATTGATTGAACCGAAGCGCTGCGGCGTATGGGTCCCTGCC
>JBASBO010000401.1:0-2430 GCA_049651165.1 Xanthobacteraceae bacterium
GTTCTGGGCGTTGTGGACGCCGCGCAGCGAGCCGATGCCGCCGATCCGGGCGATCTCGGTGCGTGCGCCGCCCGATGCGCGCACGATGGTCTCGTGCTCGACATAGATGCCATCAGCGAGCGGCTGCCGCACCGACACCCGCACCACCGGCCGGCCCGCCTGATCGAGCCGGTCCGCTGCCGCGCGGCTGAAGCCGTCATCGACGCCGACGATGGCCGCGCCGCGGGCCTGCACGCCCGCGACCAGCCGCTCCTTCACCGCCGCGTAGTGCGCGATGGTGCCGTGGCGGTCGATGTGGTCCTCGCTGACGTTGAGCAGGATGCCGACGCTGGGATCCAGCGAGGGGCAAAGGTCGATCTGGTACGACGACATCTCGACGACATGGACGCGCCCGGCGCGCGGCGGCTCCAGCGACAGGATCGCGGTGCCGATGTTGCCACCCATCTGCACGTCGTGTCCGGCCTCGCGCATCAGATGAGCGATCAGCGCCGTGGTGGTGGACTTGCCGTTGGTGCCGGTGATGGCGACGAACGGCGCGTTCGGTGCAAAGCGGCGGCGTTCGCGGCAGAACAATTCGATATCGCCGATCACCTCGACGCCGGCGCGCTGCGCGGCAAGCACCGTCCAGTGCGGCTGCGGATGGGTCAGCGGCACGCCGGGGGTCAGCACCAGCGCGGCGAAATTTTCCCACGACGCGTCGCGCAGGTCGGCGGCGGCGAAGCCGGTGCGCGCGGCTTCCGCCATACGCCCGGCGCTGTCATCGCAGGCGATCACCTCCGCGCCGCCGGCCTTGAGCGCCGCGCAACTCGCCAGCCCCGAGCCGCCGAGGCCGAACACCGCAACGCGCTTGCCGGCGAATGAAGTGACAGGGATCATGGTTTCAACGCAGCTTGAGCGTGGACAGGCCGAGCAGCGCCAGCATCACCGCGATGATCCAAAAGCGGATCACCACCTGCGGCTCGGTCCAGCCCTTCTGCTCGAAGTGATGATGGATAGGGGCCATCCGGAACACGCGCTTGCCGGTCAGCTTGAAGGAGGCGACCTGCACGATCACCGACACCGCCTCCAGCACGAACAGGCCGCCGATCACCGCCAGCACGATCTCGTGCTTCACCGCCACCGCGATCGAACCGAGCATCCCGCCCAGCGCCAGCGAGCCGGTGTCGCCCATGAAGATCGAGGCCGGCGGCGCGTTGAACCACAGGAAGCCGAGCCCCGCGCCCAGCACCGCGCCGCTCAGCACCGACAGTTCGCCGGTGCCGGCGACGTAGTTGATTTGCAGGTAATCGGAAAACACCACGTTGCCGGCAAGATAGGCGATCAAGCCGAAGGAGGCGGATGCGATCATCACCGGCACGATGGCGAGGCCGTCGAGGCCATCGGTGAGGTTCACCGCGTTGCCGGCGCCGACGACGATGAACGCGCCGAACGGCACGAAGAACCAGCCGAGGTTGATGACGATTTCCTTGAAGAACGGAATCGCCAGCGAACTCGACAGCGGCTCGCGGCCGAGCCGCATCATCGCGTAGCAGGCGAGCGCCGCGATCACCGCCTCGATCAGGAGCCGGCTGCGGCCGCCGAAGCCGTTATGGCTCTGCTTGGTGACCTTCAGATAATCGTCATAGAAGCCGACCAGCCCGAAGCCAAGCGTCACGCCCAGCACGATCCAGACATACGGGTTCATCGGGTTGGCCCACAACAGCGTCGAGACGACGAGGCCGGACAGGATCATCAACCCGCCCATGGTGGGCGTGCCCTTCTTGGTCAGGTGGGTCTGCGGGCCGTCGGTGCGGATCGGCTGGCCCTTACCCTGACGGATGCGCAGGTTGTCGATGATCCACGGCCCAAACAGGAACACGAACAGCGCCGCCGTCACCATCGCGCCGCCGGTGCGGAAGGTGATGTAGCGAAACACGTTGAGGCCCGGAATGGCGGGGGCCGCGTCGATCAACCAATAGAACATCCGATCCGCCTTACATCGCCGCGTCGTCGTGAGTGGCCTTGTCGTGGAAGCGCTTCTCCAGCGCGCTGACAATGACTTTCATCTTCGAGCCGAGCGAGCCCTTGACCATGACGGCGTCGCCCGCGCGCATCGCCGCCACCACCTGCGACTCAAGCAAGCTCGAGGTTTCGGCATAGCCCCCGCGCTTGCTGGATGGAAGCGCATCCCACAGGTTTCGCATCAGCGGCCCGCAACAAAATACCGTATCGACGCCGTTGGCGGTGACCGAGACGGCAAGGCCGCGATGAAGATCGGGACCGGCGGGCCCGAGTTCGAGCATGTCGCCGAGCACCGCGATCCGCCGCCCCTGCGGCCCGACAGTGGCGCGGCCAAGCACGTTGAGCGCCGCCGCCATCGAGGCCGGATTGGCGTTGTAGCTCTCGTCGATCAGGGTCGCCGCGCCGTGGCCGAGGTCGAGCGTCTTGCGG
>JBASBO010000402.1:0-22775 GCA_049651165.1 Xanthobacteraceae bacterium
GGTGATTCCGCCGCCGGCGTCGTGGCGGTCGGCGCGGTCTTGGCGGCGCTCTTGGCCAGTTCGCTCTGCGCCTGCTCGGCGGCGCGCTGCTTTTCCATCTGCGGGATGTTGAAGAAATACTGCCAGCCGATCAGCACCAGGCCGGACAGGATGATGGCGATGATGGTGTTGCGGTTGTCGGTCATCGGTCGGGTCCCGTCATCCTGTTCGGGGTGCAATGGAACGGCCGGTGTGATCCGTCGATTGCAGGGATGGTCACGAACGTTCCGGCGATGGCCGGTCGAGGCGGCGTAGCGCCAGGCGCAAATCCTCAAGCATCGTGGCGAAGGCGCGGTGCAGGGCGTTGCGGCGGCCGACCAGCACATAATCACTGTGCGGCCGCATGGTCATGATATCGACGCGCTTCACCAGTTCGCGAAGCCTGCGGCGAACGCGGTTGCGCTCTGTCGCGGTGCCGACTCTTTTTGAAACGGTGAAGCCGATCCGCACCGGCCCTTCATCGGCGCGCGGGCGTCGCTGCACGACGAAGGCCGGGCTCGCAACCTTCGCGCCGCCGGCAACGGCGAGAAAATCCACCCGCCGTTTCAATCGCTCCATCACAGGACCTCGCGCACGGGGCGTCGCGAAGACCCGCTCACGCGCTCAGGCGCTTCCGTCCGCGAGCGCGGCGCGCGGCGAGGACCTTGCGGCCGCCGGTGGTCGCCAGGCGCGCGCGAAATCCGTGACGGCGCTTGCGCACCAGTTTGCTGGGTTGATAAGTCCGCTTCACGGGTCCGTTCTCCGCTGACCGGGCAATTCGCCGAGAAAAATGAGGTAAATCCGCAACTTCTGGCCGATCGGGGCCGGTTGTGCGGCCCTTCATGGCGAGCCGCGCCCGGTGAACCGGGCCATTGCGGACAATTGGCGCGGCTTATACGGGAGCGACCTGTTTTCGTCAATGTTTGCCTGCATGGATCACACTGGACGATACGCGGCGAAAACCGACCGGCGAAAGCCGCGCGGCGTGTCGCGACGCCGCGCATGGAACCCAATTCACCGGATGTTCGCGTGCATCGCGGCAGTATAGAATGACAAATCAGTCATTTGACCCGATCCGGGGCCGGATTCCATATGAGCGACATGACACCTCCGGTGGAAATCGTGCCGCAGGCCAGCGAGCGGCTTCAGCCGGCCCCCTCGCGGGTGGTGCCGCGGGGCCGGCTGGGACTGTCCGGCAAGCTGCTGCTGTTGACGATACCGCTGGTGATGATCGCCGAAGTGCTGATCTACGTGCCGGCGATCGCCAATTTCCGCATGAATCGCCTCAACGACCGCATCGCCGCCGCCAACACCGCGGCGCTGGTGCTCGACGCCGCGCCGAGCGGCATGGTGCCGGAATCGCTGGCGCGGCAGATTCTCAACAGCATCGGCGCCCGGGCGGTGGCGATCAAGATGGGGCAGCAGCGCCGCTTGCTCGCCAGCGCCGATCTGCCCTCGGCGGTGGATCACGACGTCGATATGCGCGACATGACCGCCTGGGACGCCATCGTCGGCGCGTTCGAAACCATGCTGGAGAGCGGCAACGAGACGATTCGCGTCATCGGGCCGGCGCCCGGCGGCGCGCAGTTCATCGAGGTGGTGATTGACGAACTCCCGTTGCGGCGGGCGATGTATCGGTTCTCCGGCAACCTGTTGCTGTTCTCGTTCGGCATCGCCATCCTGACCGCGGCGCTGGTCTATTTCGCCCTGCATTTCCTGTTCGTGCGGCCGATGCGGCGGCTGACGGCGAACCTCGTCAGCTTTCACCGCAACCCGGAGAGTTCGGCGAGCATCATCCTGCCCTCGGATCGCGGCGACGAGATCGGGGTCGCGGAGCGTGAGCTCTCCGACATGCAACGCGATCTGGTGTCGATGTTGCACCAGAAAAGCCGGCTCGCGGCGCTGGGGCTGGCGGTGTCGAAGATCAATCACGACCTGCGCAACCTCCTGGCTTCCGCGCAACTGATATCCGACCGGCTCGCCGGCGTGCCGGAGCCGCGGGTGCAGCGTTTCGCCCCCAAGCTGGTGCGTTCGCTGGAGCGCGCTATCGCGCTGTGCCAGTCCACGCTGTCCTACGGCCGCGCCCAGGAGGCTGCGCCGGACCGGCGCATGGTGGCGGTCGAGCCGATCGTCAACGAGGTGCGGGAATCGGCGGGGCTGGGGTCGCAGCCGACCGGGCCGCTGACCATCGGCTGGATCAACGCCATCGAGCGCGGGCTGATGATCGACGCCGACCCCGACCAGCTGTTTCGCGTGCTGCTGAATCTGGTGCGGAACGCCAAGCAGGCGCTGGAGAGCCGGCCGGAATCCGACACCGGCGCCGCGCAGATCCGCATCACCGGCCGCCGCGAGGGCACCGTGACGGTGATCGAGGTGTCCGACACCGGTCCGGGCGTTCCGCCAAAGGCGCGCAACCACCTGTTCGAGGCGTTCCAGGCGTCGGACCGCGCCGGCGGTACCGGCCTCGGCCTCGTCATCGCCGCCGAACTGGTGCAGGCCCATGGTGGCGATATCCATCTGGTGGACGGCACCATCGGGGCGACGTTCCGCATCGCCATCCCTGACCGGCCGGTGGAACTGGCGACGCTGCGCGGCGAGCGCATCCGTGCCTAGGGATATCGATGGTCGTTTCGCCGGGAGGGGGCGGCTTTTTGGGTGAGCGAATCCGGGCCGTAAGAAGAAAGCCTGCCAACACAAAAGCATGGGAATTGTCTCTGATTCCGTCTGGGACCGAAAGGTACCAGGGCCTGTCGGCTTTTGATGGAATCAGAAGCGGGATGGTTTGACGCGTTTTCTTCGCGAGAACCGGCCGTCGCCGGGCCGAAGAGCCGGCTATGGCCGGCGAGGGCGCCGGTATCCCCTTCGCCTGAAGCCGGTATCTGCGTCGCTTGAAAACGCTATGTGGCGGCCGATTGCGACCCGGCGGGCTGGCGTTTCGACGGTTGCCGCGGCCCTCCTGTGATTGAAATGCCGTGGCCGGTTTGGCGGAAGACAGCAATTGATGCTGTTGAGGGTTCAAAAGATGACCTTGGACAGCTCGGGACCTTGCCAAGCCCATCCTAAGCCGTTAGCTATGGCGCGCTTTCGCGACGCCGTTGGCGGTTCCGGATGCAATTGTAGCCGTTCGCGGGCTCCTGTCCGCAAGGCCACATTCCGCGCGCCCGTAGCTCAGCTGGATAGAGCACCAGACTACGAATCTGGGGGTCAGGAGTTCGAATCTCTTCGGGCGCGCCATTTCAGAACAGAACTGCGAACGCCGAACGCCGCCGAATCCACGCTGGAAGCGGCAACCAGGGCGCGGAGTAGTTCCGATTTCGACCCCATGATGCGAATTTCGTCGTCCGCGACCTCGACGCGCTGGGGCGAACGCTCGCAGGTGATCCCGCCGATAGCCGCCGCTTTGGAGGCGCAGCCCGGCGCGGGCGGTGTGGGAAAAGTCGTCGATCATGTCGAGGCTGATGGCCTGACCGCCGGCGCTGTCGAGCGTCGCCTGGGTTCGCTCGGCGTCGGCCTTGGCTTGATCCCGAATCGCCTTGAGGCCGGCGATGCGCTCTTTCGCCACCCCGTCGTCCTTATCGACCATACCGGACTCGATGGCGTCAAAGAGCCGGTTGATCCGCTGGTCGGTCTCGGTGATCCGCTTGTAAAGTTCGGCGAGGTGTTCGCGGCGACGTTCCGCGCGGTCCTCGCGGCGTTCGAGAAGACCGGCAAGGATGGTCTTCAACCGCTTGGGCTGGAGCAAGCGTTCCTCCATGTGGCTCGCCACAAGATCGTCGAGCTTGTCCATGGGGATGGAGCGACCCTTGCAGTCGGTCTTGCCCTGCCGGGCCTTGGTCGAGCAGGTGTAGTAGCGGTACAGGCTGCCAGTGCTGCTCTTGCCGGTGCGTAGCGTCATCGCGCCTCCGCACTTGGCGCAGAAACAGATGCCGGTCAGCAGCGTCGGGCCGCTGGTGACGCGGGCCGGCGTCACCATGGGCTGGCGGGTCTTCAACCTCGCCTGCACGGCGTCGAAAGTCTCGCAGTCGACCAGTGGCGGCACGGCCATGACAGCGACTTCGCTTTCGGGCTTTTTCTCCCGGTCCTTGTGCGAGCGCGTGTTGAACCTGTGCTCGCCGACATAGGTGGTGCGGGTCAGGATCGTGTGGATTTGCGCAAGACCCCAGCGCCCGCCCTCACGGGTAAAGATGTGGCGCTCGTTAAGGTGGCGGGTGATGGCCTTGACGCCCATCGGTCCCTTCACGCCGTCACCCTCAAGGAACAGGCGATAGATCAGCCGCACCGTGTCGGCGTGCAGCGGGTCGATCTCCAGCTTCTTCTTGATCTTCGATCCGCGCTGTTCGGCCGCGACGATGCGGTAGCCAATCGGCGGGAGGGCGCCGTTCCAGACGCCTTGCCGGGCGTTCTCGTTCATGGCGCGCAGGACGTGCTTGGCGTTCTCTTTCGATTGGTATTCGTCGAACAGCGCCATGATATGGCGCATCATCTGATGCACCGGATCGTCGCCGATCTCTTGGGTGATGGAGACGAGCTTGACGCCATTCTTGGCGAGCTTCCTGACGTAAAACTCCATCTCGAAATGATCGCGGAAGAACCGCGAGAAGCTGTAAACCACCACGACATCGAAGGGCGCGGGCTTGGACGTGCCCGCTTCGATCATGCGCTGAAACTCCGGGCGCTTATCGTTTGTGGCCGACGCTCCGGCTTCCACATAGGTTTCGACAAGCTGATAGCCGTGCGACGTGCACCATGCCTCACCCTGCCGGCGCTGGTCAGGGATCGACACGTCATGTTCGGCCTGTCGTGTGGTGGAGACGCGCAGATAGAGAGCCGCGCGCTGGGCGGCGTCCAGAGTGTGCATGTTCATCGCCGACCTCCCGCTGCTTTGCGGGGCGCTTTGCCGGCGAGCGACAACACCAGCTCCACTTGGTCGTGCACGACCTTCGGGACCAATCGGAGGCCCTGACCCTTTTCCATGCTGACAAGGCCATAGCCGGCCATGGTCTTGAGGGTGCGCGACAGGTTGGATTTGGCCCGGCCGGTCATCTGCGACAGTTCCTCCAGCGAACCCGGAGCTTGTTCGGAGATGACGCGAAGCAGCTCCTGATTTCCCGTGGAGAGAATCTGCGCGAAGGATTCCATGGAGGTGAACCACACCTTCGGATCGCTGGCAGCAGCCTTTTCCTCGCCGCGCGCAATCCGCATAGTGCGGGCCTTCATCTCGTTGTAGTCGGCAATCCCGACTTTCAGGGTGGTCATAGCACGCCTGTTCCTTCAACACCGCGTCCACCGTCTGCCAGAAGTCGGCCAGCAACGTGGCCGCATCCTCGTAGGCGTATGGCTTCACGGTCTGGAGGCGATGACGATGATCCATCGGCCCGCCGCGTCTGCTTCGGCCGATCGGATGGGCGTTATCGAAACCGACCAGCCGTTCGCCCGAAGGCCCGTGAAGCGTGAGCGAGTAATCGAGGCCGTGCGGCTTTTCCGGCGAAACCGGAACGCGGGTGACGACAAACTTCACCCAATGGCCGCATTCGGGATCGACAATGAGAACCTGGCCATCGAGGTCCAGTAGCGTGTCGAGGCTCGCGTCACGATCCTCGCTCATGGCCTTTTGTTATCATCAGTCGATAACGATTTCAAGTCTTTTCCTTCCACGCCGGCGCGGCCGAACAGCCGGTCAAGCATGTCGCTAAATAGCGCTCGAAGACATCTATCTCGGCCTCTATCACCGGAACGTCCTCGGGCCAGTCGTCGGTGACGGGCAGGTTCTCGACATGGAAGACGCGAGGCGACGGCGCGTAGCGAAGGCTGCACAACTGCCCAAAGCTCCAATGCGTCGGAGCGATGACCGAGCCAAAGAGTGGCGTGCCGGCGCCGCTCGCCAGAAAGGCCGCAACGCGGCCAATTTCCTCGATCGTCACAAGCTGGTCCGCAGGTGTGCGAGAACGAACCTCATCCAGCAATTCGTCAAGCCTATCGATGCCGGACGCAGCCCGTGTCTTGACCGGCCTCGCTGAGACCGCATGGGCCGGGATTTCCCGGTCTGCAAGTTCAGCGGCGATATAGCGGACGCTGGATTCGAGGGCGGCCTTCATTGGTTCCATCAAATTGTGGTTTCAACGGCGCGATCCGCTCCATAGAAACTCACAGTGAGGAGGCAGCCGCGTTCGTCATCGACGGAACAGCCAGCTTTGCCATGCGAATAAAGAATGGCACGAGACATCCATGGCAAAAACAAACCCTTCGGCCGAGAGCAATTAACGTCGCCCGTGTGCAGATCCTCACGCGGCGCGAAGGTGAGGGAATGCAGTACAAAATCAAGCTGCCCCATTGTCCCTCAATTGCCCCGAACGCGCGCTCCAATTGTCCTGGAATACAAACATCGCAGGGAACGATGATAGGCGCGGAGAAAGATTCCGCGATGGGCCGTACATGCGGCTCGGCCTTTTCGTTGAGATACGTAATCGCAAGTTCGGCGCGAGCCCGCCAGAACGCGGCCGCGCATCCTGTAGCGATGCTCTGATTGTGTGCGATACCCACAACGAGACCGCGCTTGCCCGCCAGATCGAAAATAGTGGTCATGGCGCCGGAAGCCTTTTATTCAGAATCGAAAACGCCTCATCGGCGATGACTTGCTCTTCATTGGTTGGAATGACGTAAACAGCGATGCGGCTGGAGCGGGTGCTGATCGTTTCGGAGTTTACCGCATTCGTCGAGGAATCAAGTTCGAGCCCCAACCATGCAAGCCGATCGCATATTCCGGCACGGATTTGAGGCTGATGCTCGCCGATACCCGCTGTAAAGACCAGCGCATCGACACCGCCCAGCGTTGTCGCAAGTCGACCCATTTCGCCAGCGATGCGAAAAGTAAAGAGCGCGATTGCTTCCCGCGATTCCGGTCGATCGCTCATCAAAAGCTCACGGCTGTCAGCACTGATTCCGGATGCGCCAAGAAGCCCGCTCTGACGATAAAGCGTGTCCTCGACCTCGGCGAGCGTGTGGCCTAACGGGCCAAACAGATACAACAACACGCCCGGATCCAGCGCGCCGCAACGCGTCGCCATGGGAATGCCATCAAGCGTGGAAAATCCCATGCTGGTATCACGGCTGACGCCGTCCTCAATCGCACACAGGCTGGCGCCGCTGCCAAGGTGGGCGATGATAACCTTGCCCCGCGCGACCGAAGGGGCGCGGCGCGCCAGTTCGCCTGCGATATATTTGTAGGACAATCCGTGAAATCCATAGCGCTTGATGCCTGATTCATGCAGCGAACGAGGAATAGCGAAGCGCTTGACCACGTCTGCATGGGTGCAGTGAAATGACGTGTCGAAGGAGGCAACCTGCACCACGTCGGATCGCAATTTCTCAATCGCCCTGATCAGGCGCAGGCATCGCGGCTGATGCAACGGCGCGAGCGCGCTCAGGGCGTCGATTGCTTTAATGGAAGCGCCATCAATCCGAACAGGTCCAGTGAAAGTATCACCCCCGTGAACCACGCGATGGCCAACCGCGACAACGTGACCAAGGTCGAAGTGTCTTGCGAGCCCGTCAAACGTCTCAGCCAGTACGTCGCTCAGATCGTCTGTCGCCTTGGCTTTGAGGTCAACTTTGAAGACCGCCGGCCCCTCTGTAACTCGGAAACTCAGCGGAGCTTTCCTGAAATCGATCAACCCGCTTGCCACTCGTCGGGTTGCGGCTCTATCGACCTCAAACAATCCGATCTTAACCGAGGAGGAACCCGCATTGAACGTGATCAGAAGATCCGCGCTCATGACGGCAGGCCCTTGCCGGCGCCCGGCGCAGCGACCAACTTGGCAAGCGCGGCGGATGCGATCCGCGTCGTCAACGAATCAGACCGACTTGTCAGCACAATTGGGACGCGCGCACCAAGAACGAGGCCGGCAGCCGTTGCACCGGCAAAATAGGTCAACTGCTTGGCAAGCATGTTGCCCGACTCGAGATCCGGTACCAGCAGGATGTCGGCTTGACCGGCGACGGGCGACAGGATGCCCTTGGTTTTTGCCGCATCGAGATTGATCGCATTGTCAAAGGCCAGCGGGCCGTCCACTTTGGCGCCGGTAATCTGACCGCGCGCAGCCATTACAGTCAGCGCGGCTGCGTCAAGTGTCGACGGCATTTTGGAGGCTACCGTCTCCACAGCCGCGAGCACGGCCACGAGGGGCTCCTTCATGCCCAGCTTGAGCAGCAGGTCGACCGCATTCTGACAAATGTCGCGCTTCTCCTCCAGCGTTGGGCGAATGTTGATTGCGGCGTCCGTCACAAAAAGCAGCTTGTCATAGGCTGGGACATCCATGGCAAAGAGGTGGCTCACGCGCCGCTCGGTCCGCAGTCCGGATTGCGGAGCCACCACCGCCTCCATCAGCTCGTCCGTGTGAAGGCTGCCCTTTACAAGCACGGCAACCTTGCCAGTGGCCGCGAGTTCGACAGCGAGTGCGGCAGCAGCATGGCTGTGCGCTACGGGTTCGATCGCCATGCCGTGAAGCGAAACATCTGCGGCTTCGGCGGCGGCACGAATCTTTGCCTCAGGCCCAACCAGAATCGGGTCAAACAGCCCTTTGTCGCGCACCTCAGCGGCGGCAAGGATTGCTTCCGGAGAACAAGGATGCACGATGGCCGCCCTGATCGGGGGGCGGCTGCGAGCATCCATCACGAAAGCGTCGTAACGATCATCGCGACGAATGGAAACATCCGGAACTCTTGTTCGCGGCCACGCGATCGTCACTGTCGGCGCGATCACCGTCGCAGTCCCCGACAGCACCGGAACTCCGCTCTGATTCGTGCAGATCGTATCGATGAGCACGATATGCTTGTCTGGTCGCTTCTCTCTGACGGTCACCGTAGCGGTGATGGCGTCGCCGGGCGATACGGGTTTCAGGAATTTAAGATCTTGTTCCAGATAGATCGTACCGGGGCCGGGCAATTTAGTACCGAGCACCGCAGAAACCAGCGCGCCCGTCCACATGCCATGTACGACAATATGGCCGAAAACGTCGGTTGCCGCATATTTCGGATCCATGTGCGCGGGGTTCACGTCGCCCGAAACCGCAGCGAACAAGGCAATGTCGCCTTGCCCCACGACATGAGTCAGCGAGGCGCTTTCACCAATTCGCATCTCGTCAAATGTAACGTTCTTGAGCATTCCCGAGCCCATTACGACCTCACCGTTGATGGACATAAGTGCCGGGCGCGTCCGAAACCGGGGCAAAGCCTTTGTCAACTGCTCCCACGGCTGGCGGCTGGATGCGTTTCTGCGACGAATGCCCGACCAACCAGTCTTGCCAGTCGACCCACCAGGATCCTGTTCGTTGAGCTGCGGCGGACACCCACTCATCAGGACCGAGACAGATGTCCGCATTATGTTTGAGCGCAATCCGGAAGTGACGCTTGGCGTGGCCCGGCTCACTGACGATACCCGCATTATGGCCGCCACTTGTCAGCACGAACGTGACATCCGTATCGGCCAGCTGGTGAATTTTATAAACTGAGCGCCAGGGCGCGACGTGATCGCGCTCGGTCCCGACAACGAACATGAGTGCGCGTATGTTCTGTAGCGCTGCCGGACGGCCATCGACCATAAAGCAACCTGCCGCGAGTTCATTTCGCAGATAGAGCTTTTCGAGATATTCCGCATGCATCCTATATGGCATGCGAGTGGAGTCCGCATTCCATGCCATGAGATCGATCATCGGCGCCCGCTCGCCCATGAGATAGTCATGTATAATGCGGGACCAGATAAGGTCATTAGAGCGCAGCAGCGAGAAGGCTCCCGCCATCTGATCGGCGGACAGATAGCCTCTGTTCCACATGATGCTCTCGAGAAAATGCACCTGGCTATCATCGATAAATAGCGCCAGTTCACCCGGCTCCGAGAAATCCGTCTGTGCGGCGAGAAGCGTGAGGGATGCCAGACGATCGTCACCGACGCGCGCCATCGCAGCGGCGGAAATCGACAGCAACGTCCCCCCGAGACAATATCCCGATGCATGAATCTTAGAACCAGGAACGATAGCGCTGACGGCATCGAGCGCGGCCATGACGCCCAACCGCCGATAGTCGTCCATGGTCAGATCCCGATCCTCGGCCCCGGGATTCAGCCAGGAGATGCAGAAAACGGTATGGCCCTGGCCGACAAGATACCGGATCAAGGAATTCTGCGGGGACAGATCGAGAATGTAGTATTTCATGATCCATGCCGGCACGATCAGGATCGGCTCCGCGAATACGGTCTCCGTTTCCGGCGAATACTGGATCAGTTCGATCAGACGGTTTCGATAAACGACCTTTCCGGGGGTAATGGCGACATCTTTTCCAACGACGAACTTCTCGGTGCCTACGGGAGGCTGCCGTGTTGCCGCACGGCTCGCATCCTCGAGCCAGTTGCGGAATCCTTGAACGAAATTCTGCCCGTTGGTCGCCAAGGTTTTCTTGACCACTTCCGGATTCGCGAAAGCGATATTCGACGGAGAGAACATGTCAAGAAACTGACGAGCGGCAAATGACACGACGTCTTCATGGTGTGGCGTAACGCCGGGTACGCCATGCGTGACGTTGTGCCACCATTGCTGATTGAGCAAAAACGCTTGCGCCCAGACACTGTACGGCGGCTTGCGCCAGCCCTCGTCCGAGAAACGGTAGTCGCCTGGCAGCGGTTCGATGCAGGGGTGTTCATTGCTGTTGATGCCTGCGGCTGCGATGTGAGCGCCCAGCCGGGCCGCCTTTCGGCCGGCCTTGATCGTAAGCTCCATGCATTTTCCCGGAGCGGATGCGAGATGAATTGACCAATCGATGAAAGCCAGTGTCAGCGCGGCTGGCGATAGCCCACCAGTCACCTGGGCGGCCAAAGCCTCGCGCACCCGGTCCATGGCCCGAACGTTTCCTCGCTGAAACGGCTCTCCGGCGACGGCAGCTTTGGCAGCTCCGCTTTCTTCGTCGAATCGCGCGGCATGGCATCCATGAGTCAAACCTTTCCATAAGATCCAGCGCCCGTTCCTATCCGGACGGCGAATCCGTGACGATGATACCCTCGATGATTTGAGCAATAAGCTTTTCTAGCTCGCCACCTTCGGCTTCGGTCAGCGAGTCGATGTGGAGTGCGTTTCTAAGAATTCCCACACCCGTAAGCACCGCGATTATCACCGCCGCCCTGGTGTCGATCTTTTGGTCGATCTTTTTTGCAAGCGGATGAATGACGTTGTCGCGGGTAAACTTCCGCAGCACGCGGGAGGCTTCGGGACTCGAAAGCGAGCGGATAATGATGTCCAGCGGTCCAACGGCATTTCGCCCCCGCGCTTTGTCTCGCGCAAATATCTGCTTTCCAAGCGTGACCGCAAGATCTGCTGCGGAGCCGGCAAAGAGGCTCGACGGTTCCATGGTGGCTTCAAGAGCGTCGGCAAAGAGTCGCTCTTTCGAACCGAAACAACGATGTACATATGCGACATCTACGCCCACATCTGAGGCGATATCTCGCAATCCGACCGATTCATAAGAGTTTCGCGCAAACCGCAAGATAGCCGCGTTCAGAATGCGATCCCGCGTGACGCCACCCCTCGTTGCCACTGCACTCCGTGCCATCCGCCCCTCATGAAAACCGATTGCCATATAGCGGGATTATACTATCGAATGAGGTCAACGATTGTTGACATGAATCAAGATGGCGCTCTTTGACCCCGGCTAAGATTGCAAAGTCGGGTTGCAAAAACTGGAAAGACCATGGAAACGGCGACGGCGAATGAAAACAACGGTTCAGAAGCGCAAGCACCTGAGGTCGGATCGGGTTTGCAGTCCTTCAGCAGCTCAGAATGTCTGAAGTTATTTGTCCGAAATCCACGAAAGCTCAATAACACGTGAAATCAGGCACTCAGCCTGATCGTGTCTCGCTTCCGGCAGCAGGCCGATTATGCAAGGCCCTATCCGAGTGCACAGATCCTGCGGAAGCGATAAATTGTTTCGCTCTAAGTTGAATCACAAGAAGGTCGATTGATGACCATTACGAAGACCAACAGGCCCTGGCTTATTGCCGCTCTCATCGTATTCCTTGCTGGGATCGGCTACTACGGCTGGCAGAAATTCCTCAAAGGCGATCCTCTTGATGGGGTTGCTCGCGGCAACGGCCGGGTCGAGGCGATCGAGATTGATGTGTCCACAAAGACGCCGGGACGCGTCAAAGAAATACTGGTCAATGAGGGAGATTTCGTGTCCGCCGGGCAGGTGCTCGCCCGTATGGACACCGAGCAACTCGAAGCTCAGCGCCGCCAGGCCGAGGCCCAACTGCATCGGGCAAAAATCGGCATTGATACCGCCAAGAGCCTTGTCACTCAGCGGGAAGCCGAAAAAACAGCGGCGGCTTCCGTTGTGGCGCAGCGCGAGGCACAACTGGATTCAATTGAGAGAAAGCTTGCGCGATCTGAGCGATTAATCACCACCAACGCTGTGTCTCAGCAAGTCCTGGATGACGATCGAGCAAATGCCCAAGGAGCAATTGCCGCGGTCGCGACGGCAAAAGCACAGCTTGCCGCATCGGACGCGGCGATCAGCGCGGCAAACGCTCAGGTCGTCGACGCCGAAGCCGCGGTCGAGGCAGCCAAAGCCGCGATCGAGAGCGTCAGCGTGGATATCAACGACAGCATTTTGAAATCGCCGCGCGACGGACGGGTTCAATATCGTGTGGCGCAACCCGGCGAGGTTCTCTCCGCTGGAGGGCGGGTTCTTAATCTTGTCGATCTTGGCGATGTTTATATGACCTTCTTTCTTCCGACGGCGCAGGCGGGCCGTGTCGCGATTGGTGCCGATGTGCGCCTGATACTTGATGCCGTTCCACAATATATCATTCCGGCCAAAGTGACTTTCGTCGCTGACGTCGCGCAGTTCACGCCCAAGACGGTCGAAACTGAAGAAGAACGGCTGAAGCTCATGTTCCGAGTCAAGGCGCAGATTGCTCCGGAACTACTCCAGAAATATATCCAGCAGGTCAAAACTGGCCTTCCGGGTATGGCTTACGTTCGACTCGACCAGAAGGCGGAATGGCCCGCCAGCCTGCAGAGAACACTGGCGCAATGAGCGACCTAAGACCGAAAGACCACCATTCGTCTTCAACGCCGATCGTTCGCCTGAATGCTATCGGGCTGTCTTATGGAAAGACCAGAGCGCTCGATTCCATTACGCTGGATATGCCGGCAGGCTGCATGGTCGGGCTCATCGGACCTGACGGCGTCGGCAAATCCAGTCTGCTTTCCCTTGTTGCGGGTGCTCATGCCATTCAGCAAGGCCATATCGCCGTGCTGGGTGGAGATATGGCCGACGCGGCCCATCGGGCGAAGACATGCCCACGCATTGCTTATATGCCGCAGGGGCTCGGCAAGAACCTCTATCCAACGCTTTCGGTATTCGAAAATGTTGATTTTTTCGGCCGCCTGTTCGGTCAAGGCAGGCAAGAGCGCGAGCGCCGCATCGGCGAACTGTTGCGCAGTACCGGCCTTGCTCCTTTTGCGGATCGACCGGCAGGCAAGCTTTCGGGCGGCATGAAGCAGAAGCTCGGCCTTTGCTGCGCCCTGATCCATGATCCCGATCTCCTGATTCTCGATGAACCGACAACAGGCGTCGATCCTTTGTCGCGACGGCAATTCTGGGAACTGATCGACGGGATTCGGCGCGGCCGCCCCGGCATGAGTGTCATTGTCGCCACCGCTTACATGGAGGAAGCCGCGCGTTTCGATTGGCTGGTAGCCATGGATTCCGGAAAAGCGCTCGCAACCGGCACACCCGCTGATCTGCTGGAGCAGACCGGCGCTGTTAATCTCGACTCCGCCTTCATCGCCTTGCTCCCGGAAAAGCAACGCAAAGGCCACAAGGAGGTGGTGATTCCGCCCAGGTCTTCTGGGCACGATGACGACATCGCCATAGAGGCTGAAAATCTCACCGTTCGCTTTGGAGACTTTACAGCGGTTGACGACGTCAGCTTCCGCATCAGCCGGGGCGAAATCTTCGGCTTCCTCGGCTCGAACGGCTGCGGCAAATCAACGACAATGAAAGCGTTGACTGGATTGCTGTCGACCAGCCAGGGAAATGCAAGGCTGTTCGGGCACGAAGTGGACCCGAATGACATGGCTGTCCGACGCCGCGTCGGCTACATGTCGCAAGCCTTCTCGCTTTATTCCGAGTTGACGGTCCGGCAAAATCTCGATCTGCACGCCCGCTTGTTCAGCCTGCCACCGGATGCCATTCCGGCGCGAATCCAGGACATGGCGCAGCGCTTCGATCTTTCCGCAGTTATGGATTCATTACCGGGCGCGTTACCGCTCGGCATCCGCCAGCGCCTTTCCCTTGCGGTCGCGATGATCCACTCTCCGGATATCCTGATTCTCGATGAGCCGACATCCGGCGTCGATCCCGTCGCGCGTGATGGCTTCTGGCAAATCCTGTCCGACCTTTCGCGGGAGGATCATGTCACAATCTTCGTTTCCACGCATTTCATGGATGAAGCGGAGCGTTGCGACCGCATCTCGCTTATGCACGCGGGCAGGGTGCTGGTTAGCGACACCCCCGCTGCAATTACGCAAAACAAAAATGCCAAATCTCTCGACGACGCCTTCGTTGCCTATCTTGAAGATGCTGCCGGACAGAACGAAAAATCACCGCTGGAGGCAACGCCCGCGCCCTCGATCGGGGCAGCGAGCGGACGGAATGAGGCCCGGCGAAGAATAACGGCGTACCGCTTTTTCAATGTCCGGCGCATGTTCGCCTACACGCAGCGTGAAGCGCTTGAACTGCGTCGAGATCCGATACGCGCCACACTCGCCACGCTTGGCAGTGTCATTCTGATGTTCGTTTTGGGCTACGGCATCACCATGGATGTCGAAAACCTCTCTTTCGCGGCGCTCGATCGCGACAACTCCACGATCAGCCGTGACTATATCCTTCAGATTGCCGGCTCACGCTATTTCACGGAAAAGCCGCCGATTGCCGACTATGCCGACCTCGACCGGCGAATGCGCAGCGGCGAATTGAGTCTGGCGATTGAGATACCGCCGGGATTTGCACGGGACGCCTCACACGGTCGCAATGTTCAGATTGGCGCCTGGATCGATGGGTCCATGCCGTCACGTGCTGAAACCGTAAGCGGCTATGTGCAGGCCATGCACGCAAATTGGCTGGCCCAGAAAGCTCGGGAGCTTTACGGAAGCGCGGCGTCATTGGGTAGCTTCCAGATCCAGCTTCGATATCGATACAATCCCGACGTCAAGAGTCTGGTGGCGATGGTGCCCGGCGTAATCCCACTTCTCCTCTTGATGATACCAGCGATGCTTGCCGTACTCAGCGTCGTTCGCGAAAAGGAACTTGGATCCATTATCAATTTCTACACGACGCCCGTCACGCGCCTGGAATTCCTGATCGGCAAGCAAATTCCCTATGTAACGCTTGCGATGCTGAACTTCTTTCTGCTCGTCATCTTTGCGATTTTTATTTTCAGGGTGCCATTTACGGGAAGCTTCATGACTCTCACCGGCGCGGCATTTCTCTATGTTATCGCCGCGACGGGTATGGGGCTTGTCATCTCTGCTTTTATTGCCAGCCAGATCGCAGCCATTTTCGGCACTGCCCTGCTAACCGTGATTCCCGCCATGCAGTATTCGGGACTTATCGATCCGGTATCATCTCTTCAGGGGGTCGGTGCGTTCATCGGAAAGATCTATCCAACCACCCATTTTGTCACCATTTCCCGTGGCACCTTCTCGAAAGGTCTCGAATTTTCCGATCTGGCCGGGTCGTTCATGCCTCTCGTCATCGCGATTCCGGTCTTGTTGGGACTCGGTACCGCCCTTCTCAAGAAGCAGGCGAATTGACCATGCGCCTGAGCAATATCTTACAGCTGGGCATCAAGGAGTTGCGGGGTCTCATTCGTGACCCCATGATGCTGGCGCTGATCGTATACGCTTTCACCCTTTCGATTTATACCGCGTCGAAAGCAATGCCGGAGACACTCAATCGAGCCGCCATTGCAGTGGTCGATGAAGATCAGTCACCAGTCTCATCGCGCATCATCACGGCGTTCAATCCTCCTTATTTTTCGATTCCAAAGCTGATTACTCAATCGGAGATGGATCGGCGCATGGACGCTGGTCTCGATACCTTCGCGCTCGATATTCCGCCGAACTTCCAGCGCGATCTGTTGGCCAACAAATCACCTGCGATCCAGCTCAATGTCGATGCAACCCGTATGTCGCAAGCCTTCACGGGCAGCGGATACATTCAGTCGATCGTTACCAGCGAAATCAACGAGTTTCTGAAGCGCCATCGATCTCAAACTTCTCTCCCCATTGAGCTTGCGCAACGGTCTCGCTTCAACCCGACTCTCAACAAGAGCTGGTTTGGCGCCATCAATAACGTCATCATGTCTATCACGATGTTATCGATCGTTCTGACGGGGGCCGCCCTTATCCGCGAGCGCGAGCACGGCACGACCGAGCACTTGCTTGTCATGCCGGTTACGCCGTTTGAGATCATGGCCAGCAAGATTTGGTCGATGGGTCTCGTGGTTCTCGTCGCGTCGGCCTTTTCCCTTGTCTTCGTCATTCAAGGGTGGTTGGCGGTTCCTGTGCAGGGATCGTTTGCGCTTTTCTTGCTAGGTGCAACGCTGCAACTCTTCGCCACCACCTGCATGGGCATTTTTCTCGCTACCATGGCAGGTACGATGCCGCAGTTCGGCTTGCTGCTGATACTGATTATTATTCCTCTTCAAGCATTGTCCGGCAGCATGACGCCGCGCGAAAGCATGCCGGAGATTATCCAGAACATCATGCTCGCTGCACCCAACACGCATTTTGTGATGCTGGCGCAATCCATCCTGTTCCGGGGCGCCGGTCTTGACGTGGTTTGGCCGCAGCTTCTGGCGCTTATCGTGATCGGATCAGTTCTCTTTTTCTTTTCGTTGAGACGGTTCAGACAATTCCTCAGATGATCTTGGCAGGATTTGTCACTCATCCGGGATCTTCCGGTGCTTTAGGTGACAGTCAGCGGACGATTTTGCAATAACTGAAAGCTCTAGTCGGTGCTGACTATGCAGCAAGGGGCAAACCCTCGTGCTCGCCAGCCACCGCCGACTGGAAGAAACGGGCCAGCTCCGCCTTCCGTGAATCCCGGTCGAGGGCATAGGCTGTCTGCTTGAACGCTTGCCCGCCGCTCACCATCATGTATTCGGCCGCGTTGCTTGCAATTTCAGCGAAAGACGCCCTCGTCCTGACGGGTGGACCCATGCCGATCCTGGTCAGGGCCCGGAGTACAATCCATGATCGCCCAGAACTCTTTAATGCAGGCAGGCCTGATTGCTAAAAGCCTTGGTTGGTCAAGAAAGGGCTATGAAATCGAGTTTGGCAAGCTGCGCCTGGCTGTGATCCCATCTTGTTGCAGGCATAGAAAAATCCATTCGGCTAAATTCAATTTACCTGTGCCCAATTGCCGTTCCGGCAAAGCAATCCGCCAAATATGCACCCGCGCGTGATCAGGCTATTGCGGCCGACAATCACCCGTTAATGCATAGCTTCTATCACGTTTAGGATCGCAGGCGGTGCCTGCAGTGGCGCCGGTCAGTCTCAGAAGCGCACTGCGAGATTGGCCTTGACGTTGTGCTGGTCGCCGACGTTGGCGGCCTGACCGTTATAGCGAATGCCGATCCGCGTCGCGTGCGAGAGGGCGATGTCGGCCGCGGCCTCCAGCGCAAGCGCGTCCCTGGCGATCGGCACGCCCGCTACCGTGAAGGCATTCCCGCCGGTGAAGACATTGCTTGAGAGCGGCGTCGCGTCACCATAGGCGTGGCGCCACCCCGCCATGCCGCTCAACGTCACACTCTGGCCGCCGAAGTCGAAGGTCCTGGACGCCCGCATGCCCAGCGTGTTGAAGGCCGTGTCCATGGCCTTGCCATCCACCCGCAACGCCGCCGCACCGCCTCGCTCGTCGAAGCTGCCATCGGTGACGTTCACATAGGCCAGATTGACAAAGGGCTCGAACGACGCGACCCAGCCGTCGATTCGGTAGCCTACTTCACCGAAGGTCTGGAACGTGCCGGCACCGTATTGGCCTCGTGCCCGATCGCCAAAGCCCTCGAACGCGATGTTTCGCGCGCCGTCGAGGCGGTGCCAGGTATAGGCAAGGCCCGAGCGGAACCCGAGATAACCCCATTGCGTGCCGGCATAGACGCCGAGGTTGTAGTTATCACTGTCCAGCTTCGAGCCGCGGCTTTTCGCCTCGACATGCGAGCGGCTGTAGCCGGTCTCCAGACCCGCCCGCCAGCCATCGGCCACCAGAACGTCCGCGCCGAGCAGGACTCCGCCGACCGAACGGTGCAACGCCCCTGCATTATGATCGGTATCCATCTGTCCCCAGGCGCCGAAGGCTTGGCCCCAGACGGCGAGGTGATCATTCGCCGGCGGCTTCGGCATCGGTCCGATCGTGCCGCGGCTGTTGTCGACGGCGTAGCTCATCACCGCCATCGCGGGCGCTGCGACCGTGCCGAATGCATTTCGAAGTCGGTCGGTCGCGGCTTCGCGGACGAAACGGCTGTCCTCGACCAAGGCGGCTTTCGCCGAACCATAGATCTCGCCGGAAAGCTGATCGAAAGCATGGCGCGCCTGGGCATCGTTACCCTGCATCATCAGCGCGTCGAACAGCGGACCGCTTTTCGGCATTGAATCCAGCCCGGCGGCGGTCGCGATCTGATTGCGTGTCAGGCCCGCATCCGCGAACGGGCGGGCCTGGCCTGCCGTCAGATACGCATGGTTGGCATCATAGGTATCGATTAGGCCGAGAAAGGCGCTATAGGCCGTCACCGAGCGCCAGTGTCCGCTCACGCCGCCGCCCGCCGTCGCAACGGTGTAGCGCGTGTTGATCCTGAAGCCGTCCGTGTAGCTGACCGCCAGCTTGCCGTCGATGGCAAGGGTGCCTGACGTCACCAGACGGTCGGACTGGCCAGCCGTGTTGACCCCGATGGCGACTTCCGAGCCGGCCTTCAACTGAACATTCGCATCCGTCGTCAGCGTGTTGCCCACGGCCCCGCCCGCCAGGACCAGGCGGCCGCCGTTCTCGAAGCTCGTCAGGTTGTTGAAGGCTGTGGTTACCGGCGCAGGACCGCCGCCGGCCAGAACGGTGCCGCCCGCCGCGTTGGTCAGGATCGCGGACCCTCCGAAGTCGTTTGCGCCGCCCGCCGTATTCCACAGGCCCTGATTGAAGACCTCGTTGGCGAGGCCGCTGGCGAGTTGCAGCACGCCCGTCAATTTTCCGGAATTCGTCAACGTCGTCGGGCCGCCCTGCGTCGTCACGGCAAGATCGGTACTGAGTCCGCTCATATTTTGCAGGACGCCGCGCGTCCGATTTTCGATCACGATCGGCTCCCCGAACCACCCGCTCGCCGTGATCGCGGCGATGCCACCCCGGACCAGACCATCGGTGACGATCTGCGTGGTGTTCGTGCCAAAGGTTGAGATCGCGAATTGGCCTGCACTGACGTCGATCGCCTTCACTTTGATCGACGCATCCGGCGCTCCGCCCAGAATTTCGATGCCGTTTCCGGCCATGGCCGTGACCGAGCCGGCCTGCACCGAAATCGGCTGGAACCCGTAACCGTAGATGCCAATCCCGTTCGTGCTTTTGACCGAACCGACATCGATCGACAGCGGCGCGAAGGTGAGAGCAAAAATGCCGTACTGCCCCACCTCGATGTTGCCCGCTTTGATGTTCAAGGCGCTGCTGACGCCTGTACCCCCATTGGGAAGCACATAGGCGTGCATCCCGGTCGAATTGGCGTCGCCTGTGATGGTTCCCGCGCTGATCGTGTTCGTTGCAAAAGCCGAACCGTAATAGAAAATACCATAGCCGCCGTTTTTGAGTGTCAGCGTGTCGACCGAGAGTGATACCCGATCGCCATTCGGGGTCTGAATCGCGATGCCTTGGCTGCTCTCGGCCGTCACAGTGCCAAGCGTCACACTCGTGCCGGGGCCACCACTGAAGGCCGAGCCCATCAAAATGAAGCCCTGGCTTTGTGCCGCGATGGCGCCGATGTTCACGGTCACGTCGGTGGACATGCCGGAATAGACGGTCGCCCCGGTGCTGCCGGATACCGAATCGGCCTTTACGCTGATCGGCCCATCGTTCGAGCCGCCGTTCATTTGGACCAAAAGTCCGCTGCCCCCTTGACCCGAAATGTCGGCCGCCTCAACCTTCAACGCGCCGGAACTCGTGGCATAAAGGCCGTAGCCGCTGCTCGACGAGACATTGTTCGCCTTGATATCGACCGAGTCGCCGGAGTTGGCACCGTAACCCTGAACCCAAATGCCGCCACCCGCGCCGCTGATGTCACCATCGGTCCGGATGGTCAGAGAAACCGGCCCCGTTCCTGTCGGGCTCGTCTGCATAAAGAGGCCGTAGCCGTCGGTACTGTCGAGGGCCGACGCATTGTCGTCGATATAGCTGACGCTATCCTGGCCCGCGATGTACAACGCCGATCCGCCGGTCGCATTCACGCCGAACCCGGAGGTCGTCGTGACCGACAGAGGGCCGCTCACACTGATTGTCTGCGGCGACGTTTCTGCGCCCGCGCAGACGAAGTTCGGCGCCGTCCCGGTACAGGCCGCGAAGGTTTTGTCCGACATCGCGCCAAGTCCAAGCAGGCCCAGCCCGGCCAGCCGCGTCGCATGGGGAATCGATCTCCGAAGTGTATTCGCGCAATATGCCATAGGCAGCGTGCCTCATTTTGAATCAAGACAAGGCTTCGACCACGATGTGCCGCCTGGTGCCCAGCCTGCCGCGATCACTCGGGTTCGAGCCGATCGCGTCTCCTCCAGCTTCGCCGGCACCGAGCAGCCGGCCATGCCCAAGCATCGGGTGACCTCAATCGGCCGGCCGCTTCCATGGGATCGCTGTGCAGAGCAAGAACAGGATGCCGGGCAGCGCTCCGCGATCCCCCATCCGTGGACACTCGCCTTTCGGGCGCGGCGCAGCCGGAGGAAACAGGGCAATCTCGGCCCAACGGGCAACAGTTTCTTAACCATGCCCAAGATTCGGCCAGCTATCGTTAACAACAGGTTTTGTTAGGGGTATCTAGGTCTTGACCCCGCACCATTTCTACGTTTCGCACGCCAGAGCGTTTCCCATTTAGGAAGAAGCGTATCCTGCCAAACCCTGATGCGGCCGATCGGCAGATCTCGCCATCCGAGACCGCGGCCACGACCCGACGCGAAGGTCATTGGAAAGAGGCCGGACCTTTACTCTGGATCCTTGGACGAAAGTTCGTCCATTGCCGTTCCCTTGTTCAATCCAAACGTCAAATAAGACAGAATGACATCGACGATATGCGCCTTGCGCCGTTCGAGATTGTCAGCCCGCATCAGATCCCGATCGAACAATAGCGACAGCGTAAAGCGATTGGACAGGTAGAAATAGCCAAGCGAGGAAATCGAAATATAGAGATCGATCGGATCGATATCGCTGCGAAAGACCCCACGCTTGACGCCTTGCTGCAGGATATTGTTCAGCAGCACGCCAAGGTCGTTATAGAGCGGGAAAATCGTATGCGATTTCGTGATGTACTTGCCACGATGAAGGTTCTCGGTGTTTAGCATCGAGATGACGGTCGGATCGTCGATAAAGGTCTGAAACGTGCTCTCGCACAACAGACGCATTGCCTCAATCGGATCAAGACCGACCAGAGAGACTTCGTTCTGTCGCCGCCGAAGCGTGGCGTAAGTTCGCTCCAGAGCTCGAATATAAAGCTCCTCCTTCGAGCGGAAGTAGTGATAGAGCAAATTCTTGCTGACTTTCGCCCGATTGGCGATGGCGTCGACGCGCGCGCCTTCGTAACCTTTGCGGGCGAATTCCGCATGAGCGGCAGCAAGAATTTTGTCTTGGGTCTGCCGCGCATTGCGTATCCGTGGCTTCGCGCTTGGAGACTTGGACATAGCTGCGACGCAATCCTTTCTTGATAGATCGGCCACCCGCCGAATCGCCGTCAGGAGTAGCGCAAGTCAGTCTATATTTTTTTCACAGCCCGTGGAATTCGCGATCAAGCCGACTGCGACGCGCGAGCCGCGGCTTCCGATAATCCGATCTGGAAGCGTCGAAAGGAAAGGCCGCACGCACGGCAACGGATCGATCTCAGATCCGGCTTCTCCCGATCAGGCGCGAATAGCCGCCACGGACGGGGGATTTTGCCTGGCACGCGGCGCGACGAACGGCGCGCATCTCTCGACGCAAATCCGGGTGGTTTCATCGCCGTCGCGCCGCCACCAGTCCAATTTGGAAAAAATCTCGATCTCGATCGGTCCATCGTAGCCGATCTGGTTGAGCAGGTCGTGGTAATAGGCGTGGTCGATGACGCCGTCGCCCACCATTCCGCGGTCCTGATAGACATCGCGGGTCGGCGTCAGCCAGTCCGACAGATGAAAGGTCAGCACCCGCTCGGCTCCGGCGGCGACAAGTCCCTTGGGAAATTCAGGATCCCACCAGCAATGATAGACGTCCGCGACCAGTCCTGTGCCGTCGCCCAGCCGATCGCATAGTTCGAGACACTGCGCAAAGGTGTTGAGGCAGGAACGATCGCCGGCGAACATCGGATGCAGCGGCTCAAGACCGAGTTTCACGCCGGCGGCGATCGCATAAGGCAGAAGTTCGGCCAGCGCATCCTCGGCCCGCCGCCGCGCCGCGCCGATATCGCGCTCGCCGGTCGCCAGACTGCCGGGCACGACGACCAGCGT
>JBASBO010000403.1:0-58121 GCA_049651165.1 Xanthobacteraceae bacterium
TTGCTAAACGACGCCGATCCTGAAAAGGTCGGTCCGGATGGACCTTGGGCGATTAGCTCAGTTGGTAGAGCAGCTGACTCTTAATCAGCGGGTCGTAGGTTCGAGCCCTACATCGCCCACCACCCAGTCCGCAGGAATTGCGACGGGTGCCGTGTCTGTCCGTTTGGCCCGCGAAATGCGGGCTTTTTCGTATCTCGCCGTGTCTCTGGGCGGCAAATTCGCGCCGAAAACCGCTCCGTCTCTGCGTCGCAAATTCCCGTTCCTGACGACGAGGTAGAGACCGGTTCGCTGACTGGGTGGGGGCAACCAGTTTGCCTGCTATTCTGATCGCCCGGAGCGGTCAATCCGCCGGGGCACGGGCTGGCACCTAGCGACGGGCTGCGGTGGTTTCGGCAGGCGCTATGGGGGCGTGAGTATTGGCAATCAGGTGGCGGTGCTTCCGACCCGGACCGTCGCTCTATGGATCGCTCCTAGCGGCTAAATCTCGCAAGGCTGCGTTTCAGACCGGATCAAGGGCGAGCGTCTCGAACTGGCGATCCCATGTTATTCGGCCTGCAATTGCAGGCCGAATAACAATTTTGCTTATAAGGTGCCTCTCTTACCGTGTTGCGGTAAGTCGTCTGGCAAGTGCGATGCACTTGTCGGCTAGCGAAATCCTATCCGCCTGGGTGCGCATAACGGTCGGAACGACATCGACAGCGAGTCCCAAGGCTGCGATTTCTGGCGCAAGAGCGCTATCGGCAACATCGATGATGATGCCGTCGGCAAGACCGCGATAATGCTTCGCGACTGCAACGGCGGACGGCGGAACATTCATTTCGCGCATGATCTTGGCCGCGGGTCCCTTGATTGCTGCCCCAGAGACAATCGGAGAGACGACGATCACTGGCACCGCGAGCTTCTTCAGCCAAGGGTTGGCGCCGGGGATCGCTAGGATTGGATCGATACTAAGATAGGGATTGGACGGACAGATAATCACGGCAAGCAGCGCGTCGGCGGCTTCTGGCGAGGAAAGTGCCGGGTTTAGCCGGGCATTCTCGGCGCCTTCGAAGTGAATAGCCTCGACCGGCACGCCACAGGCCAGTTTGACGAAGTACTCTTGAAAGGCGATTTTCCTGCCGTCGCTCTGGATCGTGGTTCGCACGGGATCGTCAGACATCGGCAATATTCGTGCTTTGACTCCTAGCGACCTGCGCAGTTCGTCCGCCACTTGCGAAAGGGTTGCCCCGCTCCGCAACCGGCTTGTCCTGAACGCGTGGGTGGCGAGGTCTCGGTCACCCAGCCTGAACCAGACTGGTCCTCCAAGACGAGCAAGTTGGTCCATGAAAGCCCAGGATTCTTCCTCTAGTCCCCACCCTTGTGTGCGATTGGCTACGCCGGCCAAGGTGTAGATCACCGTGTCGAGGTCTGGACTGATATGCCAGCCAAGGTGTTCGAAGTCATCGCCGGTGTTGACGACGACAGTGAGTGTTTCGCCGAGACGATGGGCAAGCCCGTCGGCCAACTTTGCACCGCCAACGCCGCCGGCAAGGGCGACGATATGATCAGGCGTCGGCTTCATCTGAAGAGATCCTTGGCCTTCGGACGCAGCAAATCCTTTGCCGTTCCAGCCCCTGCGATGTCGATCCCGCGCGCCAGCACGACGGGGCGCGCTTCCGCGGCCTGGCCCATAATCAGCGACGCCGCCGCCCCCAATTCATCGGCCCATCCAACCTCGGTGGTCTCCAGTCGGCGACCAAACAGATCCGGTTTTCCCCGCAGGTCGAGCAGGGTCGTCACGCCGCTCGCTCCGATAACCGTGCCGATGGTTCCATTGCGCCAGGCACGGCCGATGCTGTCTATGACCATGACTCCGACCTCTGCTCGGGAGCTTTCTTGCAGCCGAAGCCTGATCCGGCCTGCGGAGTGGTCCGGATCAAGTGGCAACAACAAAGCGCAATTGCCCTGGACATTCGACCTGTCGATACCGGCGTTGGCGAGGACAAATCCCAACCGGTGCTGAACAATGATGATCCCTGGACTGACGCGAAGAACCTCGCGCGACTCACTGAGGATCAGTTCAACAAGGCGAGGATCCTTGTCCGACTTGGCCGCGAGTTCAACCGCTTGCTTCGACGGAATCACCGTTTCGAGATCGACGCTGCGCCCCTCCGCCTTGGAGATGATTTTCTGGGCAATGACAATAACATCCTTGTCCCGAAGATGCTCGCCTGCCCTCCGCAGCGCTGCCAGGATCAAGTTGGCAACGTCATCTCCGTGCGCGACAAGCGGCAGACCTTCCAAAGCTTGGAGCACAAGGGGGGCTTTGGAAACCAATGCACTACTCCTGCCGCAGACCAGTGATCCGGATCCCGGCATCAGGGATTTTGTAGAGCTTGTTGATCCAGATCAGCGCCGATGTCAGGCTTTCCGAGACGACCGAGTTCGCCAGAGGACCGATATCGATACCCCGAAGTCCTGCATCCGACGCGAGTTGGATCACGATCGCGCGGGCTTCCTTGTCATCGGCCGACACCAGCACATCGCAGTCGATCTGATAGTCCGGATCCGCTAGCTTGTGGGCCGAAACGTTCTGGAATGCGGAAACGACCCTGACTCCCGTTCCGAGCAGGTTCTGGACTGCCACGACGCAGGAATCTGTTTCCGGAAGCTGCACGCGTGAGACTTTGGGCGGCATCAGCGGGACCGTGACATCGATGAGAATCTTGCCCTCCAGTGCCTCTGTAAGGCGCTGCACAGTCGCTATTTGGGCCTGGTAGGGGACGGCCAACACGACGATATCGGCGTACCGGGCTCCCTTGCTGCTTTCGGCGCCTTCGACATTCCGGGAGCCAAGGCTGGCGTTGAGTCCGGCTGCGGCAATCTTCGCCTTCGCTTCATCACGAGAGGCAATGATTACATGATGTCCGTGCTTGGCCCAGCGCAGCGCAAGCCCACCACCTTCGGCTCCAGTGCCACCGACCACGCAAATCGAATACTGTTTTGAACTCATTTCATCCTCTGTTTAGAACACCTGCTCGGCGCGATCCGCTCGCTTGGAGATGAAGGGCGTCAGAACAGGCTCGGTAAGCGGCGCGGCCTGGAAGCTTGCCTCGCGCCTTTCCCGCTTAGCTGGCTCGTAAAGCGTGGAGCGCTGGCACGGGACGCGTCCGGCCCGCTCGATAAGCATTTCCATCCGTCGAGGCTCTAGTTCCTGGCCGTGCAGCGTCCCGGCTGCGCGCGAGATGCTTTCATTCATCAGCGTTCCCCCGAGATCGTTTACGCCGCCGTCGAGCAGCGAGCAGACACCCTCTTCACCCAGCTTGACCCAGGATGCCTGGATGTTGGTGATCACCGGATACAACACGAGTCGGGCTACAGCATGCATGAGCCGTACTTCCCGCCAAGTCGGGCCAGACCGAGCCTGGCCGCGTAGGGACATCGGCGCTTCCATGTGAACAAACGGCAGCGGCACGAATTCGGTAAAGCCGCCGGTGCGCTCCTGAAGGGCCCGGATATGTAGAAGGTGCGAGATCCAGCTATCGAAACCCTCCACATGGCCAAACATGATTGTAGCGGTGCTTCGCAGGCCCGCCTCATGGGCCGCGGCAATAACTTCAAGCCAGCCGTCAGTGCTGAGCTTGTTCGGGCAGATGATTTTCCTGATACGATCGTCGAGAATTTCCGCCGCGGTACCCGGCAAAGATCCCAACCCGGCGTCACGCAGCATCCGCAGGAAGCGAGGCACGTCGATGCCAAGGGTCAGCGCGCCCTGTGACACCTCGAGAGGTGAGAATGCATGCACATGCATTTCGGGCACGTTGTCCTTCACTGCACGGACTAAGTCCAGGTAGGTCTGGCCGGTATAGTGAGGGTTGATGCCGCCCTGCATGCAAACTTCGGTAGCGCCGCGCTCCCATGCTTCCCGGGCGCGTCTGGCAACCTCTTCCAGCGACAGATCGTAGGGCTTTCCCCGAAGGTGGTCGTGCGTTCTCCCCTTGGAGAAGGCACAGAACCGGCAATGATACGTGCATACGTTGGTGTAGTTGATGTTGCGGTTGACGACATAACGAACGATGTCACCGCTCGCACGCGCTCGTACTTGGTTGGCCGCTGCGCAGATCGCCTCAACATCTCCGCCGCGGGCGGAGAACAACACTCCGATCTCATCCCGGGACAATCGGTCGCCAGCGGAGGCCTTCGTCAGAATAGGATCAAGCCGCAGGTCGGATCGGGTAAGTATCGACGGTGCAGGAATGGGGACGAGTGCTCCTGGAGCCCATTCATCCTCACGGCAGAGCCCCTCATTATCAGTGGCCATGAGTATGCGAGACAACAAGCCTTCCTCGAGCCAACGCGAACCGTGCCTGACAAAGGCTGGATAGATCGCGAGGCGCTGGTGTAGAACGAAACCGGCCTCTGCTGTAGCACGTTTCAGCCGCTCGACAGTCGGCCAGGGAGCCTCCGGATTGACATGATCCGCTGTCACCGGAGAAACGCCACCCCAATCGTTGATGCCGGCTTCGAGCAAGCGAGGGAAATCATCGTAGCTCAGATTGGGTGGCACCTGAATGTTCATCTCCGCGCCAAGAATCAATCGCGTTACGGCGGCGGTCCAGAGCAGGTCGTCGAGGTCGGGCTCGCGGCGCGAGGCGAATCGGGTTCCCGACTTGGCGCGGAAATTCTGAACAATAACTTCCTGCAGATGTCCATGGCGCTGGTGCAGGGAACGCAGAGCCAGCAATGATTGGATCCGCTCGAGTCTCGTCTCACCAATACCAATCAGGATTCCGCTCGTGAAAGGCACGCCCTGGCGACCTGCGGCCTCGATCATTTCCAGCCTGGCTCCGGGAATCTTGTCGGGGCAGCCAAAATGCGCGCCGCCGCGTGCGCACAGGCGCTCCGAGACCGTTTCCAGCATGATGCCCTGGGACACGCTGACCTTTCGAAGCCGGGCAATCTCGTCCTCCGACATCACGCCCGCGTTGATATGAGGCAAGAGACGCGTCTCCCGCAGGACCAGCCTGCAGACATGTTCCAGGTAATCGACCGTCGTGGCGAAGCCGTAGGTTTGCAGGAATTCGCGCACGGTGGCGTATCTCAGCTCGGGCTTGTCGCCGAGGGTGAAGAGGGCTTCACGGCAACCGGCCCGTTCGCCGGCACGGGCAATCGACAGCACCTCCTCAGGAGAAAGAAATGGTGCTGTAACCTCGCGAGGCGTTTTCGCGAAGGTACAATAGGCGCAGGTCTCTCGGCACAGGCGGGTAAGCGGAACGAAAACCTTGCGTGAATAGGTGACAACTCCGCCAGAGCCGCTTCGGCGCACCGCGGCTGCCTCGGTCAGCAGGCTTTCGAGAGGCCTCCTCTCCAACTCGCGCAACAGATGTTCCGATTCGGTGAGCGAAAAATATTCCATCAAACCAGACTTCCACGATATCGTGCGATTCGCACGCAGACCTGATCGATCCTGTTGTCTTCGACAAGCGATCTCGAGGGCTTTGCTTTCGTCGCCTTGGATACTGGCGCTCCAGTAGGGTACCCTCGCAAATTGGTGCCTACCTCTGATTACCGGAGGTCCATTCAAGGAGCGAATTGCAAGAAGAAGCTCGCTTCTTGCGATCGCCGATCCACTGGTCGTACTCACAAGGCCGGTCGAGGTCGAAAGTGAGGCGCTCGTCAACTACGGACCGCACCGATTGTCCAGCGTGCCGCGCCTGAGACAAATGGACGTGGTAGCTACCTCTCCCAAAGGCAAACGAAAAAGCCGGAAATGCGTTTGCCGTTAGTACCATTGCGTTGGTGGCGCTTTTTGCCCGGTCCGGTACGATGACTACATCCTCTTGGTGGTTCAACAATTGCTCAAGCGATGACGCTGTGGCGTAGGGCAGGTCGATGGGAAATATCAACGCACGAGACAACAGCGGTCGCTCGTTGAGCACGACTGCTCTAGCTGTTGAAAGCGCTTGATTTAGGCCGCATCCGCCGTCCTCAATATGACGGATACCGTAACCGAGACCGATCGCAGCAGCTCTCGCGTCAGGAGTGACCAACCTGACACTGTCGGGCGAAAAAACCTCCGCAATAAGCTCCAGCGTGCTGCGCAACAGGAACTCGCATAGAGAGCGCCTCGAGTCGGGGTCCAAATGCTCCGCCAGTCGTGACTTCCCAAAATTGAGGTTCTTACACGGAACGAGGGCAAGCATCGCGGCTACCTTGTATGGCGTTGCGCTGCTCCCGGCGGTTCTCTGCGGAGAGCGCGCGACAACCTATACTGTCCCAAAGTTCTAAACGTCCTGCGAGAGGTGGGCTGCCTCCAGCGCCCTTTTCTTGGCGGCTTCGATATCATAGCGTCCCCTGGTAACGATGCGTTGGGCGTATAAACCGCCTCCTGATTGGAGCATGGCGATTGACCACCAGGACCCATGGGCGCCGGCCGTATAGTCATAGATGGCGTGAAAGAGCCTTGTTCGGTAGTCGCCATCGACCGATTGCTTCGTTCCCATATACTTGCGAATTAGATGTCCGACCTCTTCATTTTCCAGATCAGCGACCGAGGGAGCGGTTTGAACCGAGCCGCCCGCGATGTCATGCAAATCCCGCACCATCGTATTGTAATTGTAGGCACCGAAATATTTCCCGGCATTTGTGTATAACTCGTCGGGGAATGCCGACCCATCCGAGGTTTGTCCGCATTGATCGATCGCCGCGTCGAGGCACGCTCGCACGATCGTCGCGTTGATAATCATCGTCGAGATTTTTTCCTTGATATGGGCGATCTTTTCCAGACCGTTTGCCTCCGCAACCAACTGGGCGAAACCCACCATCTTGTCATAGCCGTTCGCCATCGCCGCCAGGCCGCCAATCCGTTCCCATAGCCCCAGAGAGTGCGCAAACGTGGCCGCCAATTCCGGATGGCCATCCAAAAAGATACGTTCGTTCGGAACGAAAACGTTGTCGAAGATGACAAAGCTGTCCGGTGTATGCTTGCTGCTCGAAATCGGAAAGCGACGCTGATCATCGTGCCTTGGTGCATAGTCGACGTCGACGATGTGCACGCCAGGCGCATTCACGGGTACCATACAAGCGATTGAATACTCGTCCTCACCGGCCTTCATGGCTTTCGTTGGGATCGTCATCAGCTCGTGAGCGATCGAGGCGGCGGTAATGTGTAACTTGGCACCTCGAATAACGACACCGTCCGGGCGCCGTTCGACGACATGAACGTAAGCGTCCGGGTCGTCCTGTTGACTTGGCTTGCGTGAGCGATCGCCCTTTGCGTCCGTAATGCACTGAGCGATGCGAATGTCGCGCTGTTGCGCATCCTTTACCCATGCGCGGATACGCGCTGCGTTTTCCGGCAGTTTCGCTTCGATTCGTCCCGCTGCCGTGAGGAGGGTCATCATCGAGGCGCTTGTGACCTCGAGCAGGATGTCATCGTCCTCCAGCTTGGTTGCATGATGACGCAGATCGGCTGCCGATCTCAGTGTCCGCGTGGTCGCGCGAATAGCTTTTGGATCCGGATCATAGCCGCGATCGTAAAGTCTTGCGGCGGTATCAACCGGCGCCTTGAAGACAGGGTGGTTTGCCATGTCGGTAACGAGCTTTCCTTCGAGAATAACCCGTCTGCCGTCATTTAGCGATTCCTTGTACTGCTGGCCTGTCATCATCATGTTGCTGGTCTCCTATCTCAAGCTTTGAAACGTTATGCCTCGACCCGGATAGGGCCGGGTAGGAACTGGCCGGAGCAGCGCAAAAGCCTCGCCCGCGTTATCGATTTCGGCCCTGCGTGCACAGCACCAAAACATAACATTTGTTATCCTATATCGAAATGAAATCCATTTCAATTGCAAAAAATGTTGGGATGTCAAAATCAGATGTGCCATGAATTTGGCTGCATACTAACAGTTTCCTGTCGTTGCCAGCTCATTATGGTGCATTGTCGGGCCTTCTGAGAAATGCGCTCAACTACGTAGAGGAGTTGCGCGAGGACGAGCGCCCGTACCTCGACATCAGGGCGGTGGGCTGCATTGCATGCGCATTTGGGTCACAGGCTATCGGTACAACGCTGACCTCAATGCGGCTGATCGTTGACGGTCGGCGGGGCTGGCACGCCGCTCGGCGTGGGGATAAATGCAGCACAGGTATCTTTGGATGAAGGCAGCAGGTGTTCGGCCGCTGATGCTAACTTTCAACTTGGGGCTCTTGCCCGCCAGGTTGCCGATTTTGCAGAAAATGCGGTCTGCCTATTCTCAAAGATTATTGTGCGCAGCTGAGTAAGACGGGCTAGAAAAAAGAGTCGGGCCCATCAAAAGGCCGAACGGAGGAATACAAACGCCATGCAGGGTGAAGGTGCGCCGCTTATACCGGCGGCTTCATTGTTGAATATTGGGCAACTGCTTCGCCGCGCGCGGCATCTGCGCGAAAATGGCCTAGCCATCGTCGACGATGAACGGTCTGTGAGTTGGAACGGCTTTGTCGATCGAGTGGCTCGCTTGGCGGGCGGCCTCGTCTCGTTGGGCATGACGACGGGTGGGCGCGTTGCAATTCTCGCCGAGAACTCCGCGCGTTACATGGAAGTGTATTTCGCGGCTCCATGGGGTGGAGGCATCGTGGTGCCATTGAACTATCGACTGGCGGTCGATGAACTCGTTGCCATCATTGAAGATAGCGGCGCCGAGATCCTGGTCGTAGACTCCGCCCATGCTGAGGCGGGAGAGGAGCTTGCCGCGCGCACGAAGGTTAGACACGTCGTCTATGCGTCCCCCGAGCGGCCGGCTCGCCCGGAGTGGATGACCTATGAAGATCTCGTGGCGCAATCTTCGCCTGCACCCTATTCCGGGCGGAATGGGGACGATGTTGCTGCGATTGTCTACACCAGCGGTAGCACCGGGCAGCCCAAGGGGGTAATGCACAGCCACGCCAATATCGTCACAGCAGGATTCGCCGTTGCGGCCGGCTATCAGCTTTGCGAAGAATCAGTCGCGCTCATCTCTGGTCCGCTCTTTCACGTCGGCGCAACTGGACTTGGCATCCCAGCGTTGATGGCGGGAGGTACGCTTTCCATTCTGCCGCGGTTCGAGGCGGGGCGCGCGCTTGACCGTGTCGAGGAACATCGGGTTACCGTGCTCAACGGCGTGCCGACTATGCTGCGCATGATGCTCGAGCGGCCCGATTGCAGCAATCGTGACTTGACGAGCTTGCTGCACGTCCCGTTCGGTGGCGCGCCGATGCCGCCCGCTCTGCTGAAGGAGCTGCTTGTAGTCATGCCGCAAGCGCGATTTATTCATAGCTTCGGGATGACAGAGACCGTTTCGAGCTGCACGATGCTTCCGGAGATGTGGCTGCGCGAAGAGAACCGCGGCGCGAACAAGTTTAATTCCATCGGGCGAGCCATGCTCGGGACCGAAATTTCGATCAGAAATCCGGCCGATGAGGACGTGCCTTCGCGAACGATAGGCGAAATCGTGGTGCGCGGACCCTGCGTGATGCGCGGCTATTGGAACAAGCCGGAGTTGACAGCTCAAACCCTGCGCGGGGGCTGGTTGCATACCGGAGATCTTGGATATCTGGATGAGGATGGTTTCCTCTTCATCGTCGATCGCCTCAAGGACATGATCATTACCGGAGGCGAGAATGTTTATTCGACGGAAGTCGAGGAGGTCATCTACGCCTTTCCCGGGGTCTCCCAGTGTGCGGTGATCGGAATTCCGGACGAGCGATGGGGAGAGGCCGTCCTTGCAATTGTGACGCCCCGCACCGGGGTCGAGCTGTCGGAAGACGCGCTCATAGCGCACTGCCGTGCGAATATAGCGCGCTACAAATGCCCGCGTCGAATCGAAATTCGAGCCGAGGCGCTACCGCTTAGCGCAGCCAACAAGATCAACAAGCCAGCACTGCGTGCGCCCTATTGGAAAGACCGACACAACATTTTGGTCTAGTGCGCGCGATAGCTAACAACGGAGAGGCACATTCAATGCCTTTGAAGACGCCGCAGCAATACGTCGAGAGTCTTCATGATGGCCGTGTTACCTACTGGGTGAGCGTATCGACGACATCACGACCCATCCGCGATTCCACGTGCTCATCGCCATGACGGCGAAGGACGGCGTCGGGTATGATTTTCCCGAACATGCTCGCGATCAATGCGGCGAAATATTACTATGCGGCCAACCATCACCAGACCGTTCGGCATTTGCACGATTTGGGAGGCGGCCTTGTCCTGACACTGCCGCTTGAATCCGATCTCCGTAACGAGGAGTCAGGCAGGTATATTCGGAAATACTTGCATACAAAGCCGACGGTGGATGTTGAGCAGAGGATGGCCGATGCCTATGGTGGATGGCAGTTCGTGGTCGCGCTTCAGGCCGATGGCGCTCTTGTGGCCCAGCAGGCGATGATGAATCGCACCTACAATATGAAGCAGGCCGAGGAGCGGGCGCTGGGGGCTGCTGGAGTGCTTTCGAATACCAAGGCACTGGCGCCGAATAGTGCAGCGGGCGAGCGAGGGTCGTCAAGCCGCCGCCCTTTCCTTTAGTAATGGGATTTTTGCCATGAACCACGGCACCACTCAGGAACTCGCGACATTTCGGCAGGAGGTCCGTGCCTTTCTGCGCGACTGCCTTCCGCCCGATATGGCGGAGCGCAATCTTACGAAGGTACATCCGAGCCGTCAGGATGTTTTGGGTTGGGCTGCAATCTTGGCGAGCAAGGGTTGGTCGGTCCCGAAATGGCCGGTCGCCTACGGTGGAACGGGCTGGCCGGCGCGGAAGCTCGCGATCTACGAGGAGGAACTTGACCTCGCTGGCGCGCCCGCCACGAACATCCAGGGCGTATCGCTGGTTGGACCCGTGATCTACAGTTTCGGCAGCGATGCGCAGAAGGCGCGGTACCTCCCAGCGATTCGCAACGGTGCGGAGTATTGGAGCCAAGGCTTCTCCGAGCCAAATTCAGGGTCCGATTTGGCTTCGTTGCGCACTCGGGCTGTACGGGAGGCCGGCCACTACGTCATCAACGGCCAGAAGATTTGGACGTCGCAGTCGATGGACGCGGACATGTGCTTCGTGCTCGCGCGTACGGATCCGAACGTCAAGCCGCAGCGCGGTATCTCTTTCTTTCTGGTATCGTTGCGATCTCCAGGAGTGACAGTGCGGCCGATCCAGTCGATTGATGAGGGCGAGAGCCTTTGTGAGGTCTTCTTCGATGACGTTCGTGTGCCTGCCGACAACCTCGTTGGCGAAGAAGGGAAGGGGTGGGACTACGCCAAGTTCCTGCTCGCAAATGAACGCACTGCGACGGCAGAAGTGCCGCGCAACAAGCGATTGCTCGCGCGGCTGAAGAGAATTGCCGCGGCAGAAAGCAGGGATGGGCATTCCCTTATCAATTGCCCCCAGTTTCGCTATACGGTCGCGGATCTCGAAATTGAGCTGATGTCGCTGGAGGCCGGCGTCGGTCGCGTCATTGATGGTCATTCGGATCCGTTGCTACCCTCCATCCTGAAGGTGCAAGGCTGCGAACTGATGCAGGCGTTGCAGAAGGCGCAAGTCGATGCACTTGGTCCGTACGGCGTGGCCTATTTCCCGCAGGGACACGATAAGCCGGGCGTTGCCCAAGTGCCCCCTGTTGGCGCCCATGCGCGCGACGTAGTCGCGGATTTCTTGTTCCGCCGTGCCTCGACGATCTACGGCGGCTCTAACGAGATCCAGAAAAACATCATTTCCAAGACTCTGCTTGGATCGGGGTGGCCAACGCACGGCGGGCCGCGGGAGGAAACGCAGGCGTTGCTGGCGTCAAGCGCCGCGCGCTTTGTCGAAAAATCATATTCCTTCGAACAACGTCGGGCGATGCTTGAGGAAGGGGTCGGCGCGGTCAGGCGCAACTGGAAGATTTTTGCCGATATGGGTTGGCTCGGCGTGGCGCTACCCGAGGACTGCGGTGGTCTTGGTGGTGACGTGCAGATGGCTGCCATTCTTGCGGAGAGTTTTGGGCGCGGTCTCACACTTGAGCCCTTCCTTTCTGGCGCCTTCGCCCTATCATTGCTGTTTCCGAAGATTATCGAGCCCGGCCTACGGGAGAAGTTGCTGTCTCAGTTGCTGTCGGGAGAGGAGTTGTTGGCACTTGCGCACGAAGAAGCGGGTGGACACGGCCGGGTCGTCTCGGCGGCCCGGCGCATCGATGATCGATATGTTCTCAATGGCAACAAGAGCATCATCTTTGGTGGCCAGATAGCTTCTGCTTTCGTCATTACTGTGCATGTTGGCGATGAGTTGGCTTTGTTTCTGGTTCCTCGTGATACTCCCGGATTAGTCCTTAAGCCATATCGGTTGATCGACGGGCAACTTGTTGTCGATATCGAGCTTAGCGAGTTGCTGCTTCCCCTGGACGCTCGCATTACTTTAAGCGGTGAGGTGAAGGCCGCGATGGAGGAGGTCAGTCAGGCGCTGACAATTTGCGCCTGCGCTGAGGCTCTCGGAGTCATGGAATCGGCGTTTCAGTTGACCCGGGATTATCTGCTGGTCCGCAAGCAATTTGGTGCGACGCTCGCATCATTTCAGGCCCTGCAACATCGCCTTGCCGAAATGTACGCGCAGTTGGAGCAAGCCAGGGCAATGACGATGTCAGCGCTATCCACGCTGAATAGCGTCGATTTGGGTACGCGCCGATCGTTGGTTCACGCCACCAAGGCCGCAGTTGGCAAGCGTGCATTCTTCGTCGGTGCGCAGGCAATCCAGTTGCACGGCGGGGTCGGCATGACAGAGGAATACGCGGTAGGACACTATTTCAAGCGCCTGCTCGTGTTTCAATCGTTGCTCGGAGACGTGCGTTTTCATACGTCGGAATTTGCTGCTACCATGGCGGGCTGAGCAGATCCAGTCAGAGTGGCAGACATGCTGAATGGTGATGCAAAGAAAGCTGCCTTACGGATGTTCCATATGGCATCTACGTACTGACGGCTCACGACGGTAAGGGAAACATTGCCGCGGCGACGGACAATTGGGTTACGCAGACGGCGTTTGCGTCGGCCACTGTTGGCGGTCGATGTTAAAGCCGTTTTGGGAGTGTGTGCCGCGATCAAGGCTGGGGCGCTTCACGCTGAATATGCTCGGCAAGGACCAGAGAGCCCTCGCCTTTACTTTCTTTCGGCCGTCAGACGTTGCGGATGGCAAGATCAGTGGGCAAGCATATCACAGGGGAGAGGCCGGCGCGTTCTGCCGAGCGCGTAAATTTGAAGCGCTCGGCCACCAGGTGAAAATCATCAGCCCGCAGTATGTGAAGCCCTTTGTGCGCCGCCAGAAGAACGACGGCAACGATGCGGAAGCAATCTGCATAGCCGCGCGCCAGCCGCACATTCCGCCCGTTCCAAAGAAAACGGTCGAGCAGCAACTTATCCAGGCCCTGCATCGCGCTCGCCAGCGGATGGTCAACCATCGCACTGCGGTGGTCAGCCAAATCCGAGGCTTCTTGCTCGATCGCGGGTCCTCCCTTCGGGAAGTCCCTCAATTTGTCTCACAGGTGCTGACGGGGAACATTGACGAGAATTTCGAGCGTCCGCTTGAAGGCGATGCGGCGGCCCTTGCCGTCCGATGTCAGAATATGGGCAATGTTGGTGGACAGCAGAATGCGCGCGCGCAGGGATGCTTCTGACGCGGGAAAACCCAGGTCCTCGAATGCCCGGGTCAGAAACGCAAGCACCAGCCGTTCCGATCGCGTCACGGTCGTGGCCGCACGTTCGTCCATGGTTGCCCAAATGCGCATGGCCCTGTCCAGCTCGAAAGTGTGGTCATCCAGGCTCAATCTCGCCAAGCGTTGCATTCGTGTAACCGGATCAGGATTTCCCTCAAGGGTTCGATCGATCAAGCCCTGCACCCGGTCGGCGCTGAAGTCCTCGGCAACTGCGCCGAGATAGCTCTCAAAGTCGGTGAAGTGATGATAGAAGCTGCCGGTGGATACGTGGAGTCGTTTGGTCAGATTGGAGATCTTTAGTCCGGCGATTCCTTCGGCGCGCAGTATATCCTGACCGGCGAGAATCCAGTCCTTCCGCGTCAAGCGTCCTTCACTGGCCCGAGGGGGTGAATCCGGCCGGGCTTTCACTCTGTGTCGGAGGCTCAATGGTCTTTTCAGCGAAATCGGCCTGGGCATTCTGTGCGTTCATCTTGCAGGCCGGCCGGCGCCTGCCGCTGGGATTTGAATGTCTGCTTGTCCATCTAGCATGACAGCGAAGGCGGATTCAACGTCGGCGGTGCGGCCGACCAGGAGTGGGTCTCTCCACTGTGCCCTCCGATCGCGTTTTTCACCGAACCACCACCAGCCATGCACGGTCACCGCCAAAGGGGATTGCATCATAACGTGATGTATGTTATGTTTATAAAAAGTGGCCGATGGGGCCTGTTCTGACGTGCGATACCGGATCGATGCGGGTGCCTTCCGCAGGCGGCTGAGGGCAGGCTAAGCCGTTTGCGGCTCATATTCGGCGACGTATTGGCAATCGCGGGCGGATGTCCTGCGGGTTGTGGCGTGAGCAGCGGGTCGTTGGTCAGGTGGCGGGTGCGATCATGCGTATGATCATATCCCCGTACTGGTCACCGAGTTCTTCGGGAAGAAGCGGGCCTGCCGGTGAGAACCAGGCCGCGATCGAGACGCACAATGACATCACCGACAGGCGAACGACCTTCTCGTCCTTGAAATCAAACTGACCGCAGGCGCGGCCGGCGAGTAGACAGTCAATGAAAACCTGGTTGACATGGCGACGTATTGCGACGATCGCCCGCTGCTGATCGGGCGACAGCACGTCAAATTCGTACGTCGCGGCGTGCACTGCCGTGTGCATCCGAGCGTTGCATCGTGCGTAGCTGGATACAAGGGCTCGCAACTGCCTGGCCGGATCGATCTCGCTTGCCGCCGCGCGCCGAAGATCATCGAGCATGGCAGTTGCCATCGCAAGGGTAAGCTTGAACAGGAGTTCCTGCTTGCTGGAAAAATGAACGTAAAGCGCTGCGGGGGACATGTCGGCGGCCCGTGCGATATCGCGGGTGGTCGTGCCGTGAAATCCCTTGGATGCAAAGCTTTCGATAGCGGCGATGAGAAGCTTGCGCACCGAGTTGCCCTTCTGGTCATTGGTGAATTCGGCCGAAATGCCGTGATTGATCGACTCGGTGAAGGCGATGATCTCGATGCCGGAATAGCGGCGTTTGGTCGAAGCGGCCTTGCGCGTTTCGTTCGGCCTCGCCGGCGCCGGCGGGCGCGGCTCCTTCCGAGGACGCGATGGCGCCGCAATTCCGGCCTTGGCGTTCGCTTTCCTCTTCGTCCCGTGCTGCACGTCGTCACTCCGCTTGACATCCCAGAGAACATGGCGTCAAATTCAACAAAGCAAGCGCTTAGTCATAGAGCGTAAGTATACCTTCGGTCGATCCGAGGGGAAAGGGTCCGGAGACGCCGATGACGGTTGCATCGTGGATTGCGCGTAATGCCGTGTGGCGGCCCAATAAGCTCGCAATCGTTTCCGGCGACCGGAGGTATACCTACTCGCAATTCAATCGGCGCGTGAATCGCCAGGTCAACGGGCTTCTGGCCGCCGGTCTCCGAAAGGGTGACCGCGTCGCTGTGCTCGCCAACAATACATCGGAGGCTGTTGAGGCCGTTGCGGCGGCGGCCAAGGGCGGCTTTGTCCACGTGCCAATCAGCTTTCGTCTCTCGCCGCGCGAGGTCGAGCAGATCCTGCGGCACAGTGGTGCGCGATTTTTGTTCCTGGAGCAGGAGTTCGCTAAAACCCTGAACGAGGTCGGCGAATGTCCCGATCTTCTTCGTATTGTTCATCACAATCCTGCAAATGCGATCGCTTCCGAGCATGAAGCCTGGCTTGCTGCCCAGAACGATGCAGAGCCCGCCGTCGATGTGACGGGGGACGACGTTTTTCTCATTGTTTACACGAGCGGTACGACCGGATCGCCGAAGGGGGTGCTGTTTCAGCAAAAGCACAGCGTCGCCCACGCCCCTGTGGGGGTTATTCTCTACGAGATCAAGGAGAATAGCCGTCTCCTGATGGTCTATCCGCACAATTCGATCGCCTCAATCAATATGTACTATATTCCGGCCTGGATGGTCGGTGCGACCATTGTGCTGGCGGATGCGCGCGGATTCTCGGCGGAGCGCTGGCTTTCGCAGGTTCAAGCCGAGCAAATAACCCATTGCCATCTTGTGCCGACGATGCTCATTCGCGTGCTCGAAAGCGGTGCGGTCACATCTTACGACGTCTCGTCACTTGAGACGATCGGTTACGGGTCTGCGCCCATGCCGCGTGAACAGGTCGAGCGGCTCGCCGCAACGTTCGGGAACATCCTCGTTCAGGGCTACGGCATGACCGAGACTTCGTCGCTGGCCGCCGTCCTTACGAAATCCGATCATCAGAAAGCGCTGGCCGGCGACGGACGACAACTCGCCGCCTGCGGACGACCAGTGTTCGGCATCGAACTGCGGGTCGTAAATGAGCAGGGCAACGATGTGAGCGGTGACGAGGTCGGCGAGATCATCTTTCGCGGCCAGTACGTTACGCCGGGTTATTGGAACGATCCGGAGCGCACGGCGCAGGCGATCCGTGACGGCTGGCTGCATTCCGGCGATCTCGCGCGCGTCGACGACGACGGCTACATCTATATTGTCGACCGCAAGAGCGACATCATCATCTCCGGTGCCTACAACGTCTCGTCCAAGGAGGTCGAAGAGGTGCTGTGCTGGCACGAAGCGGTCAGCGAGGCCGCGGTCGTCGCGCGGCCGGACCCTGAGTGGGGTGAGCGTGTCCATGCTTTTGTGGTGCAGCGCGAGGGCCATAGCGCCAGCGAAGCGGCGTTGATCGATTTCTGCCGCCAGAAACTGGCGCGGATGAAGTGTCCCGATCGCATCGAATTCGTGACGGGCTTGCCGCGCAACGCCCTGGGAAAGCTCATCAAGAGCGAACTCCGGGCCCGTGTTTCGCGCAGCGCGCTGCAGAAAACCTGAGTCTGACTTTTACCGTGAAGACACCGGCGAAGACCGGCAACCAGACATATCGGGAGGGTGGGATGAGCTTGATGATGTTGAGAGCGCTTGCGGCCGCTGCCATGGCAGCCGCGGTTGTCGTCGTTCCGGCGCGTGCGCAGGACGCGCCGGTCAAGATCGGTGCGGTACTGAGCCTCAGCGGGCCGGCGGCGGTCTTTGGCATTCCGGAACGTGACGCCATACAAGCGGTGATCGCCAAGCTGAACTCGACGACAAAGGGCGGCCGCAAGTTCGAAGTGTCGTTCTACGACGACAAGAGCAACCCAACGGAAGCGACACGTGCTGTCAATCAGGCCATCAGCAATGACAAGGTGGTCGCGATCGTCGGACCGAGCACCGGCTCTGGCATTCTTGCGGCCGGTCCCATCGCGCAAAGGCTGTCCACCCCGCTGATCGGTCCGGCCGGTACACTGGCAATCACGGATCCGAAAAACGCGTTCTATCCGTGGATCTTCCGCTCGGCGCCGAGCGATGCCTCCGACGTTCGTGCGATCCTACAGGATATGGCCAAGAGTAATGTCAAGAAGATCGGTATTTTCTACCAGGAGGACGCCTATGGAAAGACCGGCGTCGACCTCGCGCGCGAGCTGGGGCCGACGCTCGGGCTGGAGATCGTGGAGACGGCGAGCGCTCCCTATGCGGCGACCGATCTGACAGCGCAGGCGACCAAATTGCGGAATGCCGGTGCGCAGGCCGCGTTTCTGCAAATTTCCATCGCCGCGCTAGGTTCTTCGTTTGTCAAGGCTGCGCGCCAGGTCGGATTGTCGGTGCCGATCTACGCAAATGCGGGGTTGGCTCAGAGATCTTTCGCTGAGAACGTCGGAGGCGAGGTCGAGGGGCTGCGACTCCTCAGCATCGGCAATCTGCCTTACGATCCGAGTCCGGGCGAAGCGGAACTTGCCAAGATGCTGGAGGCGAATGGCAAGCAGCCGCAGGGGTGGGGCGAACTGGTCGGTACCAACGCCCTGATGGCCGCGCTTGGCGCAATCGACAAGCAGAAGGGCAAAGACATCACCGGCGCGAGCATGCGTGACACGCTGGAAAGTCTTTGTGACTTCGAAAAGTTCTCGCGCGGGCGCGTCTGCTATTCGGCCAAGGATCATGACGGCTGGCACGAGGACTCTCTCGTCGTCACTGAAATCCGCAACAAGCAGTTCCGCAGCTTGCCGTAAGAGAGTGACGTGGTTCATTTCGCGGAATATGTCTTAAGGGGTGCGCTGGCCGGCTCGATCTATGCGTTGCTGGCCGCGCCAATGAGTCTTCTGTTCGCCACCGCTCGCACCATCGATTTCGCGATCGGCGCCTATGCGCTGATCGCCGCGGCGGTCGCGGCGACGGTTGGCGGTACGGTCGGACTCGAGGCCGGATTGGCGGCGGCGATACTGTGCTCCGGCGTCATGGCGCTGATTTTCATCGCATTGAAGCGGCTCGGATGCGAGGACGGCATCATCTTTGCTCTGGCGAGCTTCGGGCTGTCGGCCGTCATCGAATCCTGCGTGCTCTGGTATTGGGGCGCCAAGTCCTTCATCGTGAGCTATATCGCAGATTCATGGACGATTGGCGGCATCCGCCTGGACCAGCAGGGGCTGTTGAACCTCCTGATCGCTACGGTCGTCGTGGCCATCCTGCATGTCGTGGTGCGGCACACCTCGCTCGGCCGGATGATGCGTGCGTCCGCGGTCAACGCCGTTGGGGCCATCCTCGCGGCGATTCCCGTCGAATGGGTGCAGGTGGGCGTCTATCTCGTCGGCGGCGTCCTCGGAGGACTTGCGGGTCTGCTCGTCCTCTACAGCGCAGGCATCGACTTTACCGCGCCACTCGGCCTGACCTTGAGCGGCTTTGGTGCGGCCATCGTGTTCGGTATCGGCAGCCCGTCCCGCTGCTTGTTCGGCGGAATAGCAATGGGTATCGCGCAGGCGTTGGCGTCGGGCTATTTCTCCGAGGCGCTTTCTGCAATGACGCCATTCCTGTTCATCCTCATCGTGCTTGCGACCAGGCCCGCGGATGTTGAAGCGCTTGCGGGAGGACGTCCGTGAGCTTTGTTGCACGACGTGGAAATACGCTGCTGCTTGCGCTGTGCGTCCTCATCGCGCTGCCCGTGGCAGGCGGCAATCCGGTCTGGACCGACACCGCGACCCTGCTCGGTGTCTATGCGCTGCTCTCGATTTCGGTCGGTCTGAGTTACGGCCAGGCCGGCATTCTAACAATGTCGCAGGGGGCGTTCGCCAGTCTCGGCGCCTATGCGGCGGCCATATGCACGGTGCGCTGGGGCTGGCCGCCATTTGCGGATCTCGCGGTTGCCCTGATCCTTCCGGCTGCGGTCGCATTCGTCGTCGCACGGCTGGTGGCGCGGTTGTCGCCCTTGGCTACCGCGCTCTCCACGCTGGCGATCGGATCCGTCATCGCCATCGCAATCCGTAGCGCCGACGCCTTCACGGGCGGATATATGGGAATTGCCGGCATTCCGAGCATCGGCTTTATCAACAATCCCGCGGCCTATGCTTGGCTGGTCTGGACGATGGTCGTCATTGTCGTATTCCTGTACGAGAATCTCTGCCACTCGGCCTATGGCCGTGCCTTCAACGTGCTGCGCTTCGACCAGGCCCGCGCTGCGGCCGACGGTGTGAATCCGCCGATGCTGGTGAGTGCGGCCTTCGCGATCTCAGCGAGTATCGCGGGCGCTGCCGGCTGGGTCTATGCGCACTATGTCAGCTTTGTCAGTCCGGAATCTCTCGACACCCACCTGTCCATTTCAGCGCTGCTGATGGCGGTGGTTGGCGGCGCCGGATTCATCCTCGGGCCAGTCCTGGGAACCTTACTGCTTGACGGCCTGACCCGCTTTCTGCCGATGGCCGAATTGCAGGGAGCCTATTATGGGGCGGCGCTCATCATCATTCTGCTGGTGGCAAGACGCGGGATTCTCGGGCTCGTCGAAAGCGCGTTGGCCCGTGTCAGGCGATTGAGGCGGCCGGGTTCGGACGAGGTGGCGGCGCTCGAAATCGAGGAAGTCCGGCCATGAGCGAGGGGTTGGTCGCAAAGGGAATGGAAGTGTCATTCGGCGGCGTCCGCGCGCTTCGTGGCGTGGACATTGCGATAGCGCCGGGCACCGTTATCGGGCTGATCGGCCGCAACGGCTCCGGCAAGTCGACCCTGTTCAACTGCATCACGGGCTTCGTACGACCGGGCGGCGGGCGGGTTTCGGTCGACGGGCTCGATATCACGGGTTTGCAGCCGCATCAGGTGGTCGCCCGGGGGGTAGCGCGCACCTTCCAGACCCCGCGGCTGGATACGCGAACTTCGGTGCTAACCGCGGTTACCTGCGGGCTCTATGCCTCGGTTCGTTCCTCGCTCATAGGCGCGCTGTTTGGCTTGCCATGGGCGCTGCGCGAGGAGCGGCTGCTGCGTGATCGCGCTGAGGCGGAAATGGAGCGACTGGGGCTTGCCGACCTTCGTCACGTCGAGGTCGGCAGGCTGTCGTTGGGCCTCGTGCGGCTCGTGGAAGTCGCCCGCTGCCTGGTTTCCGGCGCACGCTTCATCATGCTCGACGAGCCTGCCGCCGGCCTGACCGCTGTCGAAAAGGAGAGGCTCGCGGCCGAGGTCCGCGCGGTCGCGGCGCGCGGTCTCGGTATTCTACTGGTGGAGCATAACATCGACATGGTGCGCGCGCTGTGCAGTTCGGTCACCGTGCTGGAGACTGGAAACCTGCTGTGCCAAGGCACCGCCGACCAGGTCTTCCGCAATGAGGAGGTCATCCGCTCCTATCTCGGAGCACTTGGCGACGTCGAGAGCGCGGCAGGAGGTCGGCCGTGACGCTCACCGTGTCCGCACTCAGCGCGCGCTACGGCCGGCTACAGGTTTGCCGCGATATCGGCCTGTCGGTCAGCGCAGGTGAATATCTGATCGTGCTCGGCGCCAATGGCGCAGGAAAAAGCAGCCTCCTCGGTGCCCTTGCGGGAATCGTTGCTTCGTCCGGCGCCATAAGTCTTTCCGGGCGGCGTCTGGACCATGCCGGGGCCCGTGTTCGCGTCAATAGCGGTCTCGTTCTGGTGCCGGAAGGGCGCGGCAACCTGTTCGGATCGCTTACGGTCCACGAAAATCTCGCAATCGCGCTAAGGCATCTGCCTCGCGCCGAGCGCCGCGCGATGCTGTCTGAAGCTCTCGCGCTATTTCCGATTCTTGCTGAGCGGGGCACGCAGCTGGCGGGCATGCTGAGCGGCGGCGAGCAGCAGATGCTCGCGCTTGCCGTCGCCCTGGTCCGCCGTCCGAAAGCCCTGCTGCTCGATGAGCCGTCGCAGGGACTGGCCCCGGTGGTGCTGAATGAACTGATCGCTGCGATCGGGCGGCTTCGCTCGCTCGGCATGGCTCTTCTGATCGCGGAGCAGAATGTGCGCTTTGCTGCTGCGCTCGGCGATCGCTTCGTTCTGCTGCGCGGTGGCGAGATCGTTCACGAAGGCGCGCCTGCCGAACTCGCCGATCACCGAGGAACCGCGTTCCGCCTGATGGGAACACAATAATGCCGGTAACGGCGATGCTTCGGATTAATGGAGGTCAGAATGCTTGATGTCGCGATCACTGGAACAGGAATCGTCTCGGCGCTCGGTTGCGATTCGCGCAAGTTTCATGACGCCATGATGGCGGGTGAGATCGCCATACGGGAAGCGCCCTGGCACAAGGGAGAGGAGGGACGGCCAAGCTGGTGGGCTATCGTGCGTGATTTTAACCCGCGCGACTGGATCGACGAGAAGATCGAAGATGGCACCGACATGTTCTCGCAATTCGCACTCGCCGCTGCCAAACAGGCGATCGATGAGGCGGGCCTCGGCCAGTTCGATCCGCTTCGCGCAGGTGTCGTGCACGGTACGAGCATGGGTGGAACGCGCGCGCTGATGAAGGCGCAGCACCTGCTGGAGACGCGCGGACCGGGTTCCGTGCCGCGCAAGACAGAAATCCAGATCTATCCCAACATGGCAGCATCGCAGATCGCGATGCAGTACGGCCTGCACGGCCCCAGCCTGACGGTTACGACCGCCTGCGCCTCGTCGCTCGATGCCATTGGAACGGCGGCTCACATGATCGCGAGTGGCCGCGCCGACGTTTTCATCGCCGGCGGCACGGATGGCGGCTTGGCGCTGCCTGGCGGCCTGCCCGACCATGATTTCGTTCCCGCCCTCTATTACACCAGCACGGCCTACGGCATGGTTGCTCCGTCAAATGATCCGCGTCGCGCGATGATGCCGTTCGATATCAAGCGCAGTGGCATCGTGGTCGGCGAGGGGTCGGCGTTCTTCGTCCTCGAGCGCGGCGACCGTGCACGCGCACGGGGAGCCAACATCCTGGGCTACGTGCGCGGCTACGGCTCGCTGGCAGATGCCTATCATCCATCCACGCCGGAGCCATCCGGCAAGTGGGAAGCGCGCGCGATCGAGATGGCGTTGGCTGACGCTGACATGCCTGCGGAGCGCGTCGACGCACTGATTGCTCATGCGACCGGTACGCCGAAGGGGGACACGGCTGAGATCCACGCCATCAACCGCGTGCATGGCGGGCACCGCGGCGAACTGCCGGTCGCCTCGGTGAAGGGGCATCTCGGCCACAGCGGCGCATCATCCGGCGGTATGGCGCTGATTACCGGGCTGCTCGGCATGAGGGAGGACAGGTTCGTCTTTACGGCCAACACCGATGAGCCAGATCCGGAGGCGAAGTTCGACGTTGTCATCTCGGAGCCGCGTCACATGAAAATCGAGACCTTGCAGATCAATGCGTTCGGCTTTGGTGGTCAAAATGCCTCGATTGTCGTGACCCGGACCTGACGCGATGATGACTACCCCACATCGGCAGCCGCCTTTGAAACTGGCCGAATTGCACCGGTGGATAGGGCAGGAAACCGGCGTTTCCAAATGGATTGTCGTCGACCAGAAGCGTATCGACGACTTCGCCGCAACGACGGGAGATCGGCAGTTCATCCATGTCGATCCGGTGCGCGCAGCGAATAGTTCGTTCGGGACGACGATCGCGCATGGTCTTCTGACGCTGTCGCTGATGGGGGAAATGAAGGATGTCTTTCCGGAAATTTCGGACCTCGAAATGGGCGTCAACTACGGCTTTGACAGGGTTCGATTTCTTGCGCCCGTGAAGTCGGGCGCTTCCATTCGGGCAAGGTGCAAGCTTGTCGAGATGAAGGAGAGGGCGCCGAACAACTGGCTTTGCCGATACCTCGTGACGATCGAGATACAGGATTCCGATCAGCCGGCCATGGTTGCGGATTGGCTGATCTTGAACGTTGCGCGTCCGTCCTCCTGAACGGGAATGCAGCGGAGAATGGCAGAAATCGTCAGCGTCGCCGCCGAAATCTCCTGGATCCCGCAACGGGGTGGATCTGCCCGGGCGCGCGACACCGCCGCCGCCATGCAGCAAGAGAGGATCAAGACAGTGGAGGGAGCATGCAACTCACCATAGCGGAACAGCTCGAAGTGATCGCCGGCGCTTTTCCCGATCGCATCGCAGTCGAGATGGTTGGCGGCGGGTCTTACACCTATCGCCAACTCGTTGCGAGGATGCATGCGCTTGCCGCTGCGCTCGGCGAGGTGCCGCCTGGCCGCAACGGGCCAATGGTTGCCGTCCTGCTGTCGAATGGTGTCGATTCGCTGCTATCCTATCTTGCCTGCCAGCTTCGCGGTGCCGCTGCGGTGCCGATCAACACCCGCCTGACCCCCGCGGAAGTCGCCTATATCCTGAAAGACTCCGATGCCGCTGTGCTGATGTCCGGCGGCGATCAGGCGGAGCGCGCCAGATCGATCGCAGGCGAATACGGCAGGCGCCTCATGGATTGTGAAGGAGTTGCCGACGGCGCCGCGACGGGTTTCGCAAGGACGCCGCTGAAAGGATCCGATATCGCGGTGGTCTTCTATACATCCGGCACCACCGGATTTCCAAAAGGCGCCGCCATTACCATGGATTGCTGGCGCGAGCGCCTGATGTGGTGGGGGTGGGAGTTCGATGTCGCATCGCACGACGTCATGCTCGTGCCGGGTCCGACCTTCCATATGAGTTTTTGTTCGCTGTGCCTCTGTGCTCTTTATCGCGGGGCGCGGCTGCGCATCGTCCAGCGTTTCGATGTCGAGGCCAGTTACGACGAACTGCGTGAGAGGTGCACCTGGTCTTTCCTCGTTCCCACCATGTCCTCCATGATGCTTGATCTGTGGCGGGAGCGCGGCCGCGAGCCCTTGCAGGGCCCGCGCATCATTCTCAGTTCCGGCGCGGCGCTGTCTCCCTCGACGCTTGAGGACATGATGGCGATGTTTCCAAACGCCCGGATCTTCGAGGCCTATGGCTGGACCGAAGCCGGCTGGGTGACAAGCGAGATCAAACAGCGCGGCACGATTGTCCCGCACAGCGTCGGCTGGTCCGCATGCGGTTCGGAAGTCGTTGTGCTCGACGAGAACGGTGAGCCCTGCGAGGTCGGGATGGTAGGCGAGGTCGCCGCGCGTTCGCCGGTGCCGTTCGCGCACTATCTGAACAATCCCGCGGCGACGCGAAACGCCTGGGCCGGAAACTATCAGAAGAGCGGCGATATCGGGACGTTTCTCGACGATGGCCGGCTGAAACTGCTCGATCGCCGCAACGACCTGATCGTCACGGGCGGCGAGAATGTCTATTCCTCGGAAGTGGAGCGCGTGCTCCACGATCATCCCAGTGTGCTTGAATGTGTCGTCGTGGGCCGGTCCGATCCTCGCTGGGGCAACGCAGTTGTCGGGGTCGTTGTTCCGCGCCCTGGCAAGCCGATCGATGTGGACGAACTACGTGCGCATTGCCGCAATGAACTGGCCGGCTACAAGTGTCCCAAGTCTTTTATCGTGATCGACGTACTGCCGCGGAATTCGATGGGAAAGGTCGAAAAGTTTCGCGTGCGTGAGCAGGTGGCGAAGGCCGCACAGGAGAGCAATTTGACATAGATAACGGGGCACACCCGCAAATATAGACAAATGGGTGGCGAAACATAAAGGAGGAAACGATGCGTGGAATGATGTGGAAGGGGATTGCCGTTGCGCTGGCGTTCGCGCTGAGCGGCCCGGCGGCGGCGCAGAACTCGGATGTCATCAAGCTCGGCTATATCGGTAGCCTAACCGGTCCCCATTCGGGCTGGGATCTTCCGGCTGCCGAGGGAATGCAGATGGCCGTCGCCGAGATCAACGCTTCCGGCGGCATGAAGGTGGGCGGCAAGACCTATCGCATTCAGGTCGTCGAAGAGGACGCGCAATCGAAGCCCGATACCGCGGCGACCGCGGCGCAGAAACTGCTGAGCGACGAAGACATCCATGTCGTCATGGGCGTGCTTACCAGCGTGCCCGGCGTACCGGTCGCCACGCAGATGGCCAAGGCCAAGGTTATGTACATCGGTGGGTTCACCGCGCTGGATGATATTGTCGGAAAGCCGGGCAATGAGTTGTCCTTCCGCGCGCTCGACACCGACGCGACGGTCGCGAAGGGTTTTGTCCCGGTCGTGGTACGAGAACTCGGACTCAAGAAGATCGGAATTCTCGTGCCTAACGACGACGTCTCCAAGACCTTCGTCAAGGCTTACCAGCCGCTGTTCAAGCAGGCCGGCGTGGAGATTCCGATGGTCGAATTCTTCCAGCCGGGAACGACGGATTTCGCGCCGGTTCTGCGCAAATTCCAGGGGCAGGGTCTCGACGGCCTGTTCGTCGGCTACGCCGATCCCGACGCCGAGGCGATCATTCGCCAGAGCCTTGAGATCGGCGATTTGCCGAAAAAGTTTGTCTACCGCGGCGGCTCGGGAATACCAGCGGTCAAGTATGCGGACAAGATCGATGGCTTCGTCTGGCAGATCCTCACGCGCGACCTCGCTTCGCCTGGCGACGAAAAGGTCAAGGCCTGGATCGACCGGTACAAGGCTTTCACCAAGAAGGGCATCGTCGCCAACACCTACTGGGCGCTGACCTTCTATGACGCGGTCTTCATGCTTGGCAAGGCAATGGATGCGGCCGGGACCACGACGAATCAGGCGGCGATCGCCGCGAAGCTCAAGGGCATGGTCTATGACGGCGTGAGAAAGATGAGCTTCGATAAGGACGGCCACGCTGTAACCGACGTCGACATCGGCATCATCAAGGGAGGCAAGACCTATTCGATTCCCGAAAAGGTGCTCTGAAAGCCATGCTGCTCGATATTTTTCAGACGAGCCTCGACGGGCTCATGGTTGGCAGCCTGTACGCGATGGTGGCGCTGGGCATCACGCTAGTCTTTGGCCTTGTGGGCATTCTCAACTTTGCCCACGGCCAGAGCGTGATGCTCGGTGCATATGTCTGCTTCTTCGTGGTGAGCGCCGGCTATCCCTTCTGGGCCGGCGCGATCCTCGCGACACTCTCCATGGGCGTATTCGGAGCGCTGCTCGAACGTGCAGTATTTCGCCGCACGCTCGGTGATCCCTTCGCGGGGCTGGCGGTATCGCTCGGCCTCATCATGATTATCGAAAATGTTGCCGCCGCTGGTTTCACCCCGGATCCCCGGTTCATGGATTCTCCGGTTTCTGGAAGTTTTACGCTAGGGCCGGTCGTGCTGTCGTCGCAGCGTTCGCTCGTATTCATGATATCGTCAGCCCTGATCGTCGGTTTTTGGTTGTTCCTGCAACGCGCGACGCTCGGCAAGGCGATACGCGCCATGGCGCAGAGCCGACAGGGGGCAGCCCTCGTTGGGGTCCGGGTCGATACCGTCAGCCGCTCCATCTTCGCAATTGGCAGCGCGCTTGCCGGAGCCTCCGGCGCACTCTATGCCAGCCTGTTTGCGGTGACCCCCTACATGGGGGCGACGCCGCTCACCAAGGGATTTATCCTCGCCGCGCTCGGCGGCCTTGGCAGCGTTCCGGGCGCTATCGCCGCGGGCTTTCTGCTCGGTCTCGCCGAGAGCTTCGGGGCGCGTTATCTGTCGGCCTCGTTCCGCGACGGCTACGGCTTCATCATTCTGATTTTCGCGCTGCTGTTCCTGCCAACGGGCCTTTTCGGAGCCGGAAAGGCGCGAGTATGATGACGGAGATCGCAAAATCTCGCACGCCGGTGGCAAGCGTCTCACGGTGGCAATTGCGCCTCGTGGCTCCCTTCCTGATCGCGCTGACCGGCTGGATCCTGCTGGCTCTGTTGCTGTCGATCCCCATCGCCTATCACACAAGGTACGTCGTCTATCTCGGCACCCTGCTGGCGCTACAGGCCGCGGTCGTCGTCTCGCTCAACATCGTGCTGGGCTTTGCCGGCCAGTTCGCGCTGTCACAATCGGCGTTCTTCGGCTTCGGCGCCTACGCGTCGGCGTTGCTTGTCCGCGACCTGGGTGTGGGCTTCTGGACGTCGCTGCCGCTCACGGCGGTCCTGACCGCCGTGCTCGCGGCGGCGGTCGGCTACCCCGCGATGCGATTCACCGGCGGCATTCATCTTGCGCTGATTACATTTGCCTTTGGCGAATTACTAAGGCTCGTCACGGCCAACCTTCACGATTTCACGGGCGGTCCGCAGGGAATGCAGCTTGTCCATACGCCCGGATCCGTCCTCGGCTTCGATTTCGGATCGGCGTTTGGCCTTTATATCCTTGCCGGCAGCTTTCTCCTGTTCTGCCTGCTGATTTCGATTGTCGTCCGCCGCAGCAATTTCGGGCGGGTGCTGTTTGCCATTCGCGACGACGAAACGCTGGCGGCGTCGCTCGGCATCGACGTGACGGCGCACAAGGTCGCGGCGTTCATGCTCGCCTCCACCCTTGCTGCGCTCGCCGGGACCATTTACGGCGTCTTCACCAACTTCATCTCGCCAGAAATGATGAGTGCGTCCGATTCGATCGCGTTCGTTGGCATGCTCATCGTCGGCGGACTGGGCACGATATCGGGTCCGATCCTGGGCACCCTGATCTTCGTTGGCTTGCCTGAATTTCTGCGCGTCGCCAAGAATTACCGGCTTGTGCTCCTCGGTATCATCATCGTCGTGATGGCGCTTTATTCGCCGAAGGGTATCGCCGGTGTGATCGATCGGCTGGCGGTCGGCGCCAAGCGCCGCGGAGGCTAGGGAATGTTGCAGCTCAAGGACATCAGCCATCATTTTGACGGCCTTGAGGTGTTGCGGAATATCGCATTCAACGTCGCCGAGGGTGAGCTTCTCGGTCTGATCGGGCCAAACGGTGCGGGCAAGACGACGCTGTTCAACATCATCACCGGCTTTGTGCGTCCCCAGGCCGGGCGGGTCTTGTTCAAGGGTGGCGATGTGACCGGGTATTCCACTCACCGGCTCGCGCGGCTCGGTCTGGTCCGTACGTTTCAGGGGGCGCGGACGTTCGCAAACCTCAGCGTCGCGGATTGCCTTCGTGTCGCCAGATATTGCCGTATCGCCGATGCCGACCACGATGACGAACTGGAGAACGTACTTCGCCTGCTCGATCTTGACAGGCTGGCAGATGGGGAGGCCAACAGCTTGCCGGCCGGACTGGCGCGGTTGCTCGGGATTGCGATGGCGCTGTCGACGGGAGCGCGCCTGTTACTGCTGGACGAGCCGGCCGCGGGACTGAGTGCCGAGGAGATCGACCTGCTACAGAGGTCGCTGCGGCGTCTGCGTCAGGCCGGAGTAACCATCGTGGTTGTGGATCACAATCTGCATTTTCTCATGAATCTTGTATCGCGCGCGATCGTGCTTGATGCGGGACGGCTCATCGCCGATGGTCCGCCGCAGACCGTCACCGCGGAGCCGCAAGTGATCGAGGCCTACATCGGAGGTGACGACCTTGCTGGAGATTGAGGGGCTTACCGTGAGCTACGGGCGCAACGAGGCCGTTCGCAGCATCTCGTTGGCGGTTCCGGCCGCGAGCATTACCGCCTTGGTCGGCTCCAACGGCGCTGGCAAGACTTCGACACTCAACGCGATCACCGGTCTGGTTCCTTCGCGCGGCAGGATTACCATGAACGGAAAGGCTCTGACCGGCCTGACCACGGACGATATTGTTCGTCTCGGCGTTGCCCAGGTGGCGGAGGGACGGCAACTGTTTCCGCTGATGTCGGTTCGCGAGAATCTCGAACTCGGCGGTTATCTATGCAGACCCGCTGAAAACAGGCAGCGGATGGCGGACCTTATGAATCGCTTTCCGGTTCTTGCCGAGCGGGCCAATCAGCATGCTGGAACCTTGAGCGGCGGTGAGCAGCAGATCGTCGCGATCTGCCGTGCGTTGATGTCAGCTCCTCGGGTTCTTCTGATTGACGAGCCGTGCCTGGGGCTCGCGCCGATCATCGTGCGCAGGGTCGCCAGCATCCTGCGAGACCTCCATGGCATGGGACTGACGATTCTGCTCGCCGAACAGAATGCCTCGTTCGCGGCCAAGGTTGCTGACAACCTCATCCTGCTTGAGAACGGTCGTGTCAGGGCGGAAGGCGCGCCGGGCGAGCTGCTGGAAAGACTGGACATCCGGCAAGCCTATATGGGCGTCGCATAGCCGCGAGGAACGCCAGACGTGACCGCCTGGCGAGACGAACGGCGAATGCTCCTTGTTTTAAAGGTATAGCTGAAGATCCTGAATGGCTTTGGCGCGGAGATAAGATCAATGGCGTTGCCAATCAGGATTGGAATCATCAATCGCGGCGAACCTGCCGTTCGCGCCTTGAATACCATTGCCGAGATGAGCGGCGATAACGATCGGGAGTTCAGAACGATCGCGCTCTATACTGATCCCGATCGCGACGCGATTTTCGTTCGTCGGGCGGACGAGGCGATCTGCCTGGGGCCGGCTCAGTACGTCGACAAGGAGGATGGACGAACCCGACATACCTACCTTGACAAGCAGCGGCTTGAGACAGCGCTGCTGGAGGCGCGTGTTGACGCCGTCTGGGTCGGCTGGGGCTTTGTCGCCGAGGATCCGGATTTTGCCGCCCGCTGTGAAGAACTCGGCATCATATTCATTGGCCCATCCGCCGATGTGATGCGCGGTCTTGCCGATAAGATGCAGGCGAAGCGGATTGCCGAAAGCGTCGGGGTGCCCGTGGTGCCCTGGAGCCAGGGTCCGATCCGCTCGCTTTCCGATGCGGCGATTCATGCCGAACGCATCGGTTATCCGCTACTGGTGAAAGCGACTGCGGGTGGCGGCGGCCGAGGTATCCGTGAGGTGTTGGACCCGGCTTCGCTGCAAAACATGATTGAAGACGCCAGCCGCGAGGCTGAACAATCGTTCGGGAACGCGATGGTTTTTCTTGAGCGTCGCGTCTCGAACGGCCGCCATATCGAAGTGCAGGTCATCGGCGATCAGGCCGGGACGATTTGGGTGCTCGGCGTGCGCGAATGCAGCGTGCAGCGAAAGAGACAGAAGATACTCGAAGAATCCGACCTTGCGGCGCCTGATGCCTCCGTGGTCGCCCGTGTGCGGGACCACGCCGTCGCCCTCTGCAAGGCCGTCGGCTACACAGGCGCCGGAACCATCGAGTTTCTGTACGAACCCGCAACCGACAGCGTGTTCTTCATTGAAGTCAACACACGTCTTCAGGTCGAGCATACCGTGACCGAAATGGTGACCGGGGTCGATATCGTGCGGCATCAGCTCCGGGTCGCCTTCGGTGAACGGCTTGAAGGCGACGTTCCGGAGGCCAGAGGGCACGCCATAGAGGTCCGGCTCAATGCCGAGGACCCCGACCGCGGTTTCGCTCCAGCCCCGGGGCGCATTGTTGTCTATCGGGTTGCTTGCGGTCCCGGGATACGTGTGGACAGCGGCGTCGGCCAGGGCGACCGGATCGCACCGGAATTCGACTCCATGGTTGCCAAGATCATTGCTTGGGGACCGGATCGTCCGACCGCCCTCCGGCGGATCCGACGGGCACTGGAGCAGACAGATGTCGTTATCGAAGGAGGAACTACCAACAAGTCATTTCTGCTGCAACTGTTGCAAAGGCCGGAAATCCACTCGGGCGCGATCCACACCGCCTGGCTTGGCCAGATACTCGACGATCGCACACAGTGGCCGCTTGATTTTGCGGATATCGCGCTGTTGCAGTCGGCGATCGAGGCTTACGATGAGGACACGCGCGCGGAATATGAGCAGCTTCTCGCGACCGCCGCCCGTGGCCAGTTGACCGTGAGCGACAAGATCGGCAGTCGCGTCGAACTCCGGTACGAGGGAAACATCTATACCTTTACCGTCTGCAAACTCGGGCGAAACCTCTATCAATTGCTGCTGGGAGATGAGCAGGCGATCCTCGCGCGTGTGGATCGAACCAGCGAGTATGACCGCACTTTCAACGTGGGAGGGCAGCGCTATCAGACCCTGATTATCAACCATGGGTCAGGGTACTCGGTCGAGGTGCGGGGCGTCGCGCACCGCATACTTCGAAACGAGGGTGGACTCGTCCGCAGCCATTTTCCCGCCGTAGTGGTGGCGGTGCTGGTGGCGGAAGGGCAGACCGTCACCACCGGCGCTCCGCTGTTCACCGTCGAAAGCATGAAGATGGAAAGCCTCGTGACGGCTCCGTTCGCCGGACGGGTGAGCCAAATTCTCGTGTTGCGTGGCACGCAGATTGATGCCGGCGACGTTCTTGCCCGCTTCGATGTGGAAATAGAGAACGCTCAAGTCGTCCCAAACCCGAGAGTGGCATTTGGCTCGGCGTTCGCGAGGAGCGGTGCGCTCGGCAAGCAACATCTTTTCGAGACCATCGAGTCCCTGGTGTTGGGTTTCGATGTCGACCGGATGGAGATTGACCGGGCAGCCAAGGCCCTGGCGTCTGCAAGGACCGGCGTGTCGGGGTCGGATCTCGAATGGTTGCAGTTGGAGCAAAGGGCTATCAGGACGTTTTGCGACATTCGTGCCCTGGTGGCGGCCCAGCACATTGGGCCGGCACCAGGGCACGGTGCCCGCTCTGAGGATTTTCTTCTTGCATTCCTGAGATCTCCCGAGCGGGCTCGCGAGAACCTTCCCGCCGAGTTTCTCGCCAGCATCGAGAAGGCGCTGCACCATTATGGTGTTGGCAGCCTGGAAACGGCAGCCGAGACTGGCGATGCCTTGCTGAGGATCTGTAGGTCACTTCGGTATGCTCAGTATCAGGAAAGATTCGTCGTCCAGATTCTGCTTCGATGGAGCGCCAACGCGCGCGAGTTGCGTCCTCACGTCATCGAGGGCATTTCCGATCTCCTCGACCGGCTTTCCTATCTCACCGACAGCGGGTCTCCCACACTCAGCGACCTTGCCCAGGCCGTTCGCTATCATCTCGTCGACGAACCGGTGCTTGAGCGCAAGAGGAGCGACGCTCTCGCGGTGCTAGATCAGAAATTCAAGCGCCTGTTCCGTGATCCCGCGGCAGCCCCGCACACTGCAGTCGAAGAGTTTGTCGCAAGTCCGGAGCCATGGATGGACTGGTTGATTCCCTGGCTTTGGCGAGCGGAAAAGCGCAAGTGGTTCGGGCGACTGGTATCACGGAGCCAGAGCGCGGAATTGCAGGGAGCGCTTGTGGCGCTGGAAATTCTGCTCCGAATTAATTATCGGCATTGTCTCATTCATGAAGTGACCGCACCTTTTGGCGGCGCAGCTCCTGTCCTCGCGGTCACCATGACCAGGGACACGAAGACCGTTCGCGCGGTTGCGGTGCTGGGCGCGGAGAAGAACCTGGAAGATATGGTCCGCCATGTCGAGAAGGCTGCCGTTGGCATGCCAACATCGGACGAATTGATCGCTGAGCTTTTCCTTCTGTCGACAAAAGTCAGGCCCGACGACTGGGCATGGCCGGAAACGGCGGCGGCGTCGTTCGGGCAGCGTGTCGCATCTGCAGGCCGCGTCGTGATGACCCGTGTATCGCCGGTATCAGAGCGACGCGTCGCCTATCATTCATGCTTGCGTGGGGCGGACGGATTGCTGAGTGCAGATCAGTTTCCAGATTTGCACCCGGGGGTCGTGGAGCGGCTGGAATTGTGGCGTCTGCGAAACTTCGCCGTCAAGATGCTTCATTCTTCCGATGGCAAATATGCTTTTTCCGGCAGGGCGCTTGATAATCCCAAGGATCAGCGACTTTTTGTTTTTGCCGAGGTGAGAGACCTCAGTCCGGCAATGGGGGCTGAAAGCGACATAGAGTCCATTCCCGCTCTGGAGCGTACATTTCGGGGGTGCATCGATCTTCTGCGTCAGCATCACAGCGCATTTCCGACGCGAAGCTCGTTTGCCTCAAATCGGATCATACTGTGTGTCGAGCCGGTTTGGACGCTGCCTCTGGAAGTCCTGAAGAAATTCGCGGATCGAATGGCTGCGATAACGCGAGGGCTGTCCGTCGCTCAGATCGTCATACGCATGAGGCTCCAGAAGGATCAGGCCGGCAACTTCTCCGATGTCGTGGTGCACATGACGGCTCCACCAGGAACCGGTGTTCAGCTTGGATACAAATCGCCGTCGGATGAGCCGATCCGGTCTTTGTCCGACGACCGGGCCAAGAGCGTTGAGATGCGACGCCTTGGTCTTTGGTATCCATATGACATCATTCTTCTTCTGACGGCGCCCGGCGCCACCTATTCGGATTTTCCGATCGGAAAATTTCAGGAATACGATCTTGAGGATGCACAGCGTCTCGCGCCTGTCGACCGTCCTTACGGAAGAAATACCGCAAACCTTGTCGTTGGCATCATTACCAACTTTACGGCCAAGCACCCGGAAGGCTTGAGTCGGGTCGTCATTCTCAATGATCCCAGCAAGAGCCTGGGGTCTCTGGGTGAAGCAGAGTGCCGCCGCATCCTGGCGGCGCTCGGCCTAGCGCGAGAGAAATCTCTTCCAGTCGAGTGGTTCGCGGTTTCGTCGGGAGCGCGCGTTTCCATGGAGAGCGGCACTGAAAACATGGATTGGACCGCGCGGGTGTTGCGCGGCCTGGTCGGCTTCACTCAGGATGGGCATGAGGTGAACGTCGTGGTCACCGGGGTGAACGTCGGCGCGCAGTCCTACTGGAATGCCGAAGCGACAATGCTCATGCACACCCGAGGTATCCTTGTCATGGTGGGCGAGAGTGCGATGTTGCTCACAGGCAAGCAGGCCCTCGATTACTCTGGGTCGGTATCGGCAGAGAACAACGCCGGTATCGGAGGCTACGATCGCATTATGGGCGTCAATGGTGAGGCGCAGTACTGGGTGCCCGACATCGAAGCCGCCTGCGAGCTGCTGTTCCGACATTATTCACTGAGCTATATCGCGCCTGGCGAAAGATTTCCCCGTCGTGCGCGTTGCGTTGACCGGGATACGCGAAAGATTGAACAACAGCCGCACCAGCCGGTTGATGGCGCGGATTTTAAAACGGTCGCAGATATCTTCGACATAAGCCGCAATCCCGACCGCAAGAAGCCATTTGATATCCGATCGGTGATGCGATTCATTGTCGACGCCGGAGAGATGCCGCTCGAAAGATGGCCACACATGCGGGATGCTGAAACCGCCGTTGTCTGGGATGCTCACGTTGGCGGAATTCCGGTTTGCATGATTGGCATCGAATCGCATGAGGTCCGACGATCCAGCGTCGCCCCGGTTGATGGCCCGCGCCATTGGTCGGCCGGCACGCTCTTTCCGAAAGCGTCGAAAAAGGTGGCGAGGGCGATTAATTCCGCCAGTCGCAATCGACCGCTTGTGGTGCTGGCGAATCTATCCGGCTTCGACGGATCACCGGAGTCGATGCGCGAATTGCAGCTCGAATATGGAGCCGAAATTGGCCGTGCGATCGTCAACTTCGACGGCCCGATCGTCTTTTGTGTGCTTTCGAGATACCATGGTGGAGCGTTCGTTGTTTTCTCGAAAGCGCTTAATGAGCAGTTGGAAGCGATAGCGGTCGAGGGCGCCCGCGCATCGGTTCTCGGTGGCGCACCAGCGGCAGCCGTTGTGTTTTCCCGGGAAGTTGAGCGGCGAGTCAAGTCCGATCCACGGATCGAGGAACTTGCAAGAGCCGTGAGCGCGGCGACGGGTTCGCATCTTGGAACTCTGACGAGCGCGCTGAGCGAAGTCACCGGGCAGGTCCGTATGGAGAAGCGCGAAGAAATCGCGCGAGAATTCGATGGAATTCATACCATCGAGCGCGCTCTCACCGTCGGATCGATTGATTGCATCGTTGAGCCGTCTTCATTGCGGCCAAGGATCATCGGCGCGATTGAGCGTGGAATATCACGAATTTCGCGCGAGCGGGCGACCGTCCCCGGTCGCCTTGGCGGAAGGCTTCACTAGCTGTTTCAAGAGCGGAACGAAAAAATGGCATCAATGTCACCGTCGAAGTCGAGGGTGAGTATAAGCCGGCCCCGGTCGTGACAGGATCGGTCTGACTTACTTTGCTTCAACGTCCTAGGGGCTATGCATGACAATCAGGTTTGACGGCCGCGTCGCAATCGTAACAGGTGCGGGCAATGGTCTTGGGCGCGCGCACGCGCTGAGCTTGGCCAGCCGCGGCGCCAGGGTCGTGGTCAACAACTTTAGCGCGGGTCGCGACGGCAGCGGCGGTTCATTGACGTCGGCTCAAAGCGTGGTCCAGCAAATCAGAGAAGCCGGCGGCGAGGCGATGGCCGACGGAGCTGATGTCTCAAGTTTCGAGCAGGTCACAGCCATGATCGACCGCACGACCCGCGAATGGGGCAGGGTCGATCTGCTCTGTGCCAACGCCGGTATTCTGCGCGACAAGTCGTTCGGCAAGATGGACGTGGCCGATTTTGCGAAAGTGCTCGATGTGCACCTCGCCGGTACTTTCTACTGCTGCCGCGCGGTGTGGGAGGGTATGCGCGAGCGCAATTATGGGCGTATCGTGCTGACCTCCTCGTCCGCCGGCCTTTACGGCAATTTCGGTCAAGCCAACTACGGCGCGGCGAAATCCGGCATGGTGGGGCTGATGAACGTGCTCGCGGAGGAGGGGCGCAAGTACAATATCCGCGCCAACATGATCTCGCCGGCCGCCGCGACCCGTATGACGGAGGGGCTGCTGTCGCCGCAGGCGTCGCAATTGATGAGGCCGGAGGCGATCACTCCGGCGGTGGAATATCTGCTCAGCGAGGGTGCGCCGACTCGCACCATCATGGGCGCCGGTGCCGGCTCGTTTGCGGTGATCCGGATTTTGGAGAGCGAGGGCATCAACCTGCCGGACTCCGAATGGACGCCGGACGCGATCTCGGCGCATTTCGCCCAGATCGCCGATATGTCCAGAGCCAAGGCGCTGGAGAATGCATATCAGCAGACAGAGAAATATCTGGGCCAGGCCGCAGCGCGCCTGGGCATGAAGCTTTAGGCCATGACTACGGCCGTCATCGGCCCTGCCGGCTTGATGGTGGCCGAGGTGCTGACGCAAGGCGGCGTCGGTGTGACCGTGTTCGATGCCATCGTGGTGGTCGCGACCTGTTTCAGGGACGGCATGGACGCTGGTGGTCCTTTCGAATGTCTTTAAGCAAGAAGGCAGCGCGATGATATCAAAGTCAGAAACGGCGGTTGTCACCGGAGCGTCCCCTGGCATAGGTGCGGCGTGCCAGTAGAGCATCAAGTTGCGATCATTGTCGTGCAAGACGGCGTCGTGGCTGCGCCGCACCGGGCGTAATGCCCCGGGAAGGCAGGCGCGACATCTCCATTCCATTCCAGGCTGAAAGATCGTCATTCCGAAATGACCCTACGCGTTAGTCGCAGTGAAATTTGCGCGCCGGGTGGCGGGGTGTGGTTGACACGGAGCCTCGGCCGCATTTTAATGAGTCGATCAACTAATTAATCGCTTAATTAAAGTTCGATGCGGGCCAGATTGAAGGGTATGCGCCTGATGCTGGCCTGCGGGAAATATCCGAAGCTGCCTGTTCCGCCCAATCCTGACGTGACCCGGTTGAAAACCGGATGGTCGGGCGGCGCGGCCGGCAGCGGCGATCCGATGTCTCGCGCCGAGCGACCCCTGACCGTCGCTCCGCTCCACCGACGACAACGTGCAACACGAAGGAAAACCCATGTCTGACGCATATATCATTGACGCTGTTCGTACGCCGCGCGGCATCGGCAAGCCGGGCAAGGGCGCGCTGTCGCACCTGCATCCGCAGAATCTTGCCTCGACCGTGCTGAAGGCGATCAAGGAGCGCAACAACCTCGACACCGCGACCGTCGACGACATCATCTGGTCGACCTCGACCCAGGAAGGCAAGCAGGGCGGCGACCTGGGGCGCATGTCCGCGCTTGCGGCCGGCTACGACATCAAGGCCAGCGGCACCACGCTGGATCGCTTCTGCGGCGGCGGCATCACCTCGGTCAATCTCGCGGCTGCGTCGGTGATGTCGGGTATGGAGGATTGCGTTATCGCTGGCGGCACCGAGATGATGAGCTATCAGCAGATTCTCGCGGCCGAACGCGCCAACGCGAAAATGGCGCCGCGCATGATGGGTTCGGGCAACGAGCAGCTCGACGCCATTCACCCGCAGTCGCATCAGGGCGTCTGCGGCGACGCCATCGCGGCCCAGGAAGGCATCACCCGCGAGGCCGTCGATGCGCTGGCGCTGGTCAGCCAGCAACGCGCCAAGAAGGCGATCGACGAGGGCCGCTTCGCCAAGTCGGTGGTGCCGGTGCTCAATCCGGACGGCAGCGTCGCGCTCGACCGTGAGGAATTCCCGCGCCCCGAAACCACCGCCGAGGGCCTCGCCTCGCTGAAGCCGAGCTTCGAGCAGCTTGCCGACTACGACATCGGCGGCGGCGTCACCTTCAAGAAGCAAATCCAGCGCCGCTATCCCGATCTCAACTGGAAGGGCGTGCATCATGCCGGCAACAGTTCGGGCGTGGTGGACGGCGCCGCCGCGGTTCTCATCACCTCGAAGGACTATGCCGAGAAGCACGGCCTCAAGCCGCGCGCCCGCATCGTGGCCTATGCCAATCAGGGGGACGATCCGACGCTGATGCTTAACGCGCCGGTTCCGGCCGCCAAGAAGGTGCTTGCCAAGGCCGGCCTCACCACCAAGGACATCGACGTCTGGGAGATCAACGAAGCCTTCGCGGTGGTCGCCGAGAAGTTCATCCGCGATCTCAAGCTCGACCGCGAGAAGGTCAACATCAACGGCGGCGCGATCGCGCTCGGCCATCCGATCGGCGCCACCGGCTCGATCCTGATCGGCACCGCGCTCGACGAACTGGAGCGCAGTGGCGGACGCTACGGCCTCGTCACCATGTGCGCCGCCGGCGGCATGGCTCCCGCCATCATTATCGAACGCCTCTGAAAACAAAGGGATTGGACATTATGAAACTCGATTCTTCCGTCGCCGCCGTCGTCACCGGCGGCGCCTCCGGCCTCGGTGCGGCGACCGCGCGGGCTCTTGCCTCCTATGGCGTGAAGGTCGCTCTGTTCGACTTCAACGAGGAGAAAGGCGAGGCGATCGCCAAGGAAATCGGCGGCGTGTTCTGCAAGGTCGACGTCACCTCCGATGAGCAGGTCGACGCAGGCTTCGCCAAGGCGCGCGCGGCCCACGGCCAGGAGCGCATCCTGGTGAATTGCGCCGGCACCGGTAATGCGGTGAAGACCGCCGGTCGCGACAAGAAGACCGGCGAAGCCACTCACTTTCCGCTCGATGCCTTCAACCGCATCATCCAGATCAACCTGGTCGGCACCTTCCGCTGCATCGCCAAGTCGGCGAAGGGGATGCTGTCACTGAGCCCGCTGGAGCACGGCGAGCGCGGCGCCATCGTCAACACCGCCTCGGTCGCGGCCGAGGACGGCCAGATGGGGCAGGCGGCCTATTCGGCCTCGAAGGCCGGCGTCGTCGGCATGACGCTGCCGGTCGCCCGCGACCTGATGAGCGAAGGCATCCGCGTCAACACCATCCTGCCGGGCATCTTCGACACCCCGCTGCTGCAAGGCGCGCCCGAGAACGTCAAAGCGGCGCTCAGCGCCTCGGTGCCGTTCCCCAAGCGACTCGGCCAGCCCGAGGAATATGCGCATCTGGCGCTGACCATGATTACCAACGGCTATTTCAACGGCGAAGACGTCCGTCTCGACGGCGCGATCCGCATGGCTCCGCGCTAAGGCGCGTTGCTCTATAGCTTCGTCGTCATGCCCGACCCCACGCCGGGCATGACGCGGTTCTGAAACGGGCATTCGCCCGCGCCGTCTGGCAAACCCATCGATTTTATACGCAGGGAGTTGAAGCCAATGTCCGACGAAAATCCGGTTCTCACTGAAGTTCGCGGTCCGGTTCTCATCATCACGCTGAACCGACCGGAAGCGAAGAACGCCGCCAACCTCGCGCTCTCGAAGGGCGTCGCGGCGGCCATCGACAAGCTCGACGCCGACGACAGCCTGACCGTCGGCATCATCACCGGCGCGGGCGGCACCTTCTGCTCGGGCATGGACCTCAAGGGATTCCTGAAGGGCGAGCGGCCCTCGATTCCCGGCCGCGGTTTCGCCGGCCTCACCGAGGCGCCGCCGAAGAAGCCGCTGATTGCCGCGGTGGACGGTTACGCACTCGCCGGCGGCATGGAGATCGCGCTGTCGTGCGATATGATCGTCGCCAACCGTAACGCCAAGTTCGGCATTCCGGAGGCCAAGCGCGGCCTTGCCGCCGCCGCCGGCGGACTGATCCGGATGCCGCGCCAGATGCCGTATCGCGTGGCGATGGAATACGCGCTCACCGGCGAGTTCTTCGGCGCCGAGCGCGCCTATGAACTCGGTATTATCAACCGCGTCACCGACGGCCCGGCGCTCGACGCCGCGCTCGAACTGGCGAAGGCGATCGGTGCCAACGGGCCGCTGGCGGTGAAGGCGTCCAAGCAGGTCATCGCACAGTCGCGGCTGTGGCCCGAGGACCAGATGTGGGCCAGGCAGCAGGAGATCGTCGGCCCGGTCTTCACCTCCGAGGACGCGCGCGAAGGCGCGGCCGCCTTCGCCGAGAAGCGCGCCCCGAACTGGAAGGGCAAGTAACTGCAACGGCAAGTAAAGGGCAATGAGCCGCTTCCGGCTCAGCCCTGACAGGCGAGCCATGTCGCCGCGCATTAGCGCGGCGCCATCGAACCGGAAACGCGATCCGCCTCGCTGCGAGCGGATCGCGTTCTCTCGTGACCGCTCCACTCTGGGGAAAATCCATGCGCAACTTCACCGAAGATCAGGTCATTTTCCGCGAGGCTTACAGGAAATTCCTGGCCAGCGAGATCACCCCTCACATGGAGCGATGGCGCGAGGACGGCATCGTCGATCGCGATGCGTTCAGGAAGGCCGGCGATCAGGGTTTTCTGATGATCTGGCCGGATGAAAAATATGGCGGCATGGGCGACGCCGATTTCCGCTACGAGCAGATCATCATCGAGGAAACCGCGCGCTCCGGCAACCACAGCTGGTTCAACACGCTGCACAGCCGGCTCGTCGGCCCGTACCTTCAGCGCTTCGGCACCGAGGAGCAGCGCGAGTGCTTCCTGCCGAAATGCGTCAAGGGCGAGACCATCCTCGCCGTCGCCATGACGGAGCCGGGCGCCGGCTCCGATCTCGCGGGAATGCGGACCACGGCCGAGGACAAGGGCGATCACTTCCTGCTCAACGGCTCCAAGATCTATATCTCGAACGGCATCAATGCCGACGTCGTGATCGTGGCCGCCAAGCTCGCGGGCGCGGAGAAGAAGCACGCTTTGGTGCTGCTCATCGTCGAACGCGGCATGGAAGGTTTCGAGCGCGGCCGCAATCTGAAGAAGATGGGGATGCCGGCGCAGGACACCGCCGAACTGTTCTTCAACAACGTCAAGGTGCCGAAGGCCAACGTGCTCGGCGAGCCGGGCAAGGGCTTCTATTACCTGATGGAGGGGCTAGCCGAGGAGCGGCTGATCGCGGCGACCGGTTGTGTCGCAAATGCGCGCAGGGCGTTCGACATCACGCGCGACTACGTGATGGACCGCAAGCTGTTCGGCAGGCCGCTCTCGGAGCAGCAGAACACCCAGTTCCGCATGGCCGAGATGGATGCCGAGATCGAACTCGTGCAGGTCTATGTCGATCACTGCGTCGCCGAGCACAACGCCGGCCGCCTGACCACAAACATGGGCGCGAAGGCGAAAATGATGGCCTCCGAAGTGGAGTGGAAGATGCTCGATCTCGGCGTGCAGTTGCACGGCGGCGCCGGCTTCATGGACGAATATCCGATCAGCCGTATGTTCACCGATTCCCGCATGAACCGTATCGTCGCCGGCAGTTCGGAAGTGATGCGGCTCATCATCGGTCGCGATGTGTTTTCGGATAGCTACAAGAGCACGCTGGACTGAGCGCAAGGCAATCCGCCAAACGAAGGCAAAAAGAAAAAGCCCGGACCGTGTCCGGGCTTTTTCGTTCGTCGCCGGCGATCAGGCGCGGTTCAGTTCGTTGCGGCCGACCACCATCCAGTGCACCTCATCCGGGCCGTCGGCGAAACGCAGGTGGCGCACGTCCATGTACATCTCGGCGAGCGGCGTCCAGTTCGAGATGCCGGTGGCGCCGTGCATCTGGATCGCCTGGTCGATGATGCGGCAGGCGCGTTCCGGCACCATGGCCTTGACCATCGAGACCCAGACGCGGGCTTCCTTGTTGCCGAGCACGTCCATCGCCTTGGCGGCCTTCAGCACCATCAGCCGCATGGCTTCGATTTCGCAGCGCGCCTGCGCGATGATCTGGAGGTTGCCGCCAAGATGGGCGATCTTCTTGCCGAAGGCTTCGCGGGTGAGGCCGCGTTCGACCATCAGATCGAGCGCCTTCTCGGCCTTGCCGATGGTGCGCATGCAGTGATGGATGCGGCCGGGGCCGAGGCGGAGTTGCGAAATCTCGAAGCCGCGCCCCTCGCCGAGCAGGATGTTCTCCTTCGGAACGCGGACATCGTTGAAGCGCATGTGCATGTGCCCGCGCGGCGCATGGTCGTGGCCGAACACATGCATCGGCCCGATCACCTCGACGCCCGGGGTGTTGACCGGCACCAGGATTTGCGACTGCTGCTTGCTCGGCGCGGCGTTCGGGTTGGTCTTCACCATCACGATCATGATCTTGCAGCGCGGATCGCCAAGGCCGGAGATGTAGTACTTCTCGCCGTTGATGACCCACTCGTTGCCGTCCAGGCGGGCGGTGGTCGAGACGTTCTTGGCGTCGGAGGAGGCGACGTTAGGCTCCGTCATCACATAGGCGGAACGGATTTCGCCGTTCAGCAACGGCTCCAGCCATTGCTTCTTCTGCTCCTTGGTGCCGACCCGCTCCAGCACCTCCATGTTGCCGGTGTCCGGCGCCGAGCAGTTCATCGATTCCGAGCCTAGCGGATACTTGCCCAGTTCGGCGGCGATGAAGGCGTAATCGAGGTTCGAGAGGCCTTCGCCGGTCTCGGAGTCCGGTAGAAAGAAATTCCAGAGACCTTCCGACTTCGCCTGCCCCTTGATCTTGTCGAGCAGTTCAAGCTGCTTCGGCGTAAAGCTCCAGCGATCGGTCTTGCCGTGGCCGGCTTCCTCGTATTCTACCTCGATCGGCGCAACCGTCTCTTTCAGGAATTTCCGGACGTGGTCGTAAAGCGGGCGTGCTTTCTCCGACATGCGGAGATCGTTGAGTTCGTCGCTCGGGTTGAGGCCGAATCCGGTCGATGTGGTGGCGTGTATGTTCATGATGCCCAATTTCCTCCGCGTGAAATTTCAGGGTTGGCGATGAATGAGGTCGTCGCGAGATTGGAGGGCGCGCCCCGGTTCGTCAATCCATCGCCTGTTCGCGCCGTTTTTCGGTCGTCTTCGATCCGCGGTCTGGGGCCGGCTGTTCATGAGGCGTGAGAGACATCGCGGAGTTAAAGCTGAAAAAGGGTAAAGGGTTATGACTGACGTGCAACGGGTATTTAGCGCGGCAGAGCCGATCGCATATGGTGGACGGGTGTTCAGGTGCCCTGCACCGCGTGCGCGAACCCGTTGAGCGTCGCGCGGGTCAGCTTCCGGCCGATCTCAGGGTCGTTGCCGCTACGATGCCATATCAGCATGTTGCCGTCGTGCACCGCTTCCAGGTAAAGCACGATATCCTTGGTGTTCTGCCGCGTGGTGAATTCGCCCGCTGATTTCCCGGCATCGATAATGCTTTCAAGGAAGCCGCCGATCTTGCGGTTGATGCGAAACACCTGAGACTTGACTTTCGATTTCGCCCGCGAAACCTCGACCGTCATCAGGATCATCACCGCGAGATCCTCGGGATACGTCGCCGCCCATTGGGTCTGGTGTTTCACGAAGGATGCAAGCTGCTGCGATGGAGGGCCGCCACGCTGTCGCACGCCTTCGATGGTGGCATCGATTGAGCGCGCTTCGATGATTTCAAGAACTTTCAACAGCAAGTGCTCCTTGCTCCTGAAATGATAATAGACAGCGCCTTTGGTGAAGCCCGCGACTGCCGCGACTTCCTCGAGCGTGCTGTGCCAGTATCCCTTGGTCGCGAACAGGCGAACGGCCGCGTCGAGAATTCGCGCGAGGCTGTGGTCGCGTTTCGACATGGCTTTTCCCGGCGCTGCTTTTCCGGTCGCCTTCCGTGCGACCGGCTTTTTCACCCGGGGTGCCACGGCGCTTTCGACAGCGCTTATGGCTATTGGCAATACGCTATTCTTTCTAGTGGTTGGCATGGGTTTCCTTCGCAATCAACAGGCGCTGGATCTGGTTGGCGCCTTTCCGAATCTGCATCACCCTCGCATCGCCCATCATGCGTTCGACAGAATAATCCTTAAGATAGCCATAGCCACCATGCAATCGCATCGGACTGGTCGAGATGGCGGATCTGCGCGGCGGGCCTCTGCGAGCCGGCGGTTGGGATTTGTCATCGTCACCGATGACATTACCGGAATATTCGCTCATGGTTGCCGGGTCGGATCCGCACACGCGCCAAATTTGTTGAGGCCGAATGCCAGGCCTCTTGCATTGCCGGATTTCCGCCTGTACGATCGCACCAATAAGAAACCGGCTGGATAGTATTCCTTAAACTGAAGACAGATGCAGGGGCTCCCGTTACGTCGATCGGGCGCACCCGGTTTGCGCGGCATGGCGACTGTTCGTCTGCCCGTGCGAACGGCGCATGCGTGAGCGCTGCTCAACGTCACGCCGATTTGTCGGAGTCCATGGCCCGAACGGGCCGTGCATCTGGAGTGGCCGTGCTCATCGCCGCTTCGCTTTCGTCATGTGTGATCCAAATTTCGGGAGTTTGTGAATGAGCCGACTTGATCTCGATATCCTGGTGAACCGGGTAACAAGTTATATTCTGGCGCATCCCTACGAGCGCGATGTCTGGGAGAAGGCTCCCGCAATCACCGGAATCCTGCGCTGGAACGATGCCAAGGCGATTGCCGGCGCCAAGGCATGGGTTGATCGGGCGGTCGACGTGCAGTCGAGTCGCGGCTATCTGAGCTACGACGAGCGCATCGAACTGGCGAAGGGGCATGTCGAGGTCTTCTCGCCGACCGCGGCGCTGTCGTCGGCTCTCGGATACTGTGTGCTCGCGTTCTACGAACGCAACAAGGAAGAACGGCTGCTTGAGGCGGCGCATCTTCAGGCCAAGGCGCTGCTCGGCGCGCCGCGCACCCGCGGCGGCGGCTTTTGGGTTCGCGACGAGGGCCCGGAACTGTGGATCGATTTCATCTATCTGATGTGTCCGTTTCTCGCCCGCCTCGGTCGTTTGACCGGCGATGCCACGCTGATCGACGAAGCGCTGCGACAGGTCGATGTCTATGTGCATCACCTCGTCGATAAGGACGAAAATCTCGCGCGGCACGCGTGGCGCGAGGTGCCCAACAGCTTCCTGCAATCGACATTCTGGTGTCGCGGCAACGGCTGGCTAACCTGCTGCCTGGTCGATCTGCTCGCGGAAATCGGCGATCATCCCCGCGCCGAACCGTTGCGCGAACTGGGACGACGCGTGTTTGCCGCCATCGCATCGCATCAGGACCGCAGCGGATTCTTCCATAATATCCTCGATGATATCCACGCCAAGTTCGAGGCATCGGGCACGCTGATGTTTGCCTATAGCGCGGCGCGCGCGATGAACATGGGTTGGCTCGACAGCAGCTACATGGATAAGGCCGAGCGCGCATTCCGCATCGTTGCCGGATCGGTGGAGCCCGACGGCGCGGTGCCCGGCGTGCAGGTGCCTCCGGGCGGACCCGGCGTTCCATTTGCAACCGCGCTGTACGGGCAGGGGTTTTTCCTGCAAGCGGCGGCTGAACTCAAGGAACGGCTCGTTTGATCTGCCGGCGCGGCAATTCTCGCAACATCACAACGGACGGATAACGAAGTGTATTTGGAAATCTTCGCTAACGGCCTTTTCCTTGGCGCCATCTACGCACTGTTCGCGGTGCCGATGAGCGTCATCTGGGTGACGACGGACGTCATCGACGTGTCCATCGGTGCTTATGCGGTTGCCGCCGGCGTTGTCGCCGCCGCATTCGGCCTGCCATACGGAGGGCTGCTTGGTGTCGTGGCCGCGATGATGCTCGGCGTGGTGACGGGGACGATCTTCCTCGGCTTTCACGCGCTGCGCCTCATGAAAGATGCGATGCCGATCGTGCTTGCGACATTCGCATTCCTGCTGTTGATCGAGTCCGCCGTCCTCGTTGTCGTCGGTACCGACAATCAGTTCGTGGACCGGATTCCGGGTATCCTGCTGCTCGGCGATTCAGCCATCGGCTTCCAGGGCCTGTTCAACCTCGCGCTCAGTGTGGTGTTGATGCTGGCGCTGACGGCGGCGCTGAAATGGTCGCCGGCGGGCCTGCGGATGAAAGCCTGTGCGATCTCCGCCAAGAACGCATCGCTGGCGGGGATCGCGGTCAAGCGTACGCAGTTTCTGACCTTCGTGCTGTGCGCGGGTATCGCCGGGATCGGCGGCGTGCTGGCGTCGATGTCGATCGGCATGACTTATGCCAGCGCCTTCACCTTCACCACCATCGGATTCAGCAGCGCCGTGGTGCTCGGCCGTCGCGGTCCGTTTCCGGCGTTTCTCGGCGGTCTGCTGATCGGGCTTGCGGAGTCGTTCAGTCAGATCTTCCTGCCGAACGGCTGGGCACCCGCGGTGCCGGCGGTTCTTATCATCGTGATCCTCGCCTCCGGCCGTCTGCCGTCGGCCGCGTTCTCCGGGGCCCGGCCATGAGCGGTTCCTTCAAATGGCTCGGCAGCGTCGGCGTCCTCGTTGTCGCAATCGCATGTGTGTCGCTGCTCGGCGAGTTTCGTCCTTCGGTCTATTCGACATCCACCACAATCGGCATTTTTGTGCTGTTGGCGCTGCCGCTCGGACTGCTCTACGGGCAGGGCGGCGCGGTGTCGCTGGCGCAGGGCGCATTCGCGGCCGTCGGCGCCTATACGTCCGCGATCCTGACCACGCGATACGGCGCGTCGCCGATGGCGTCGCTCATCCCGGCCGTCGCGATGCCGGCGCTGCTGGCGTTCATCATCGCCAAACCCATCTTGCGCCTGCCGGAATTGTCGCTGGCGCTGGTGACCCTCTCGATCGGCACCGTGGTGGAGGTCGCGCTTCAGCGGGGCGGTGATTTCACCGGCAGCTTCAACGGCATCAACGGAATCCCGGCGTTGCCGTTCGTCGGCACGTCCCGTATCCGTGCCCACTTTGTCATTTGGACGGTCGTGGTGCTTCTCGTCATTGCCTATGTGAATTTCATGGCGAGCTTGCGCGGCCGCGCTTTGAATTCGATCCGCACCGATCATCTGCTCGCCGAAGCCATGGGCGTGAACGTCGCGCTGGATCTCTCGCTGCTGTTCGCGATCACCGCCGGCATGGCCGGCCTCGGCGGCTGGTTCTACGCTCACACGCTGGGCTACGTCGCTCCGGATTCGCTGTCGATCGCGCTGTCGGCCAACGTGCTATTCATGGTGGTGCTCGGGGGGCGCAAGTCCGTGCTCGGCCCGATCATCGGCGCGGTGATCTTCACGCTTGCCAGCGATTTCCTGCCGGGCACCGAGAGTCAGGGCATCTTCTTCGGCGGAATCCTCATTCTTGTGCTGCTGTTCTCCCCGGACGGCCTGATGACGCTGGTCCCGCGGAACTGGTCGCGACGGCGAACGCCGCCGCCGGCGGTATCGGCGAACGTGAAACCTGCCGTGCAGTCATCGGGGGCGGCGCGATGATCCTTGAAGCCAAAAATATCAGCATTGCGTTCGGCGGCCTGAAGGTTTTGATCGACGTCAGCGTGCCGGTGCGCCCCGGCATCATCACCGGCCTTGTCGGCCCGAACGGGGCGGGAAAGACCACGCTGTTCAATTGCCTGACCGGCGTTGCGCGCCCGCAGCAAGGCGTGGTCCTGCTCGACGGCGAGGACATTTCCGATCTTCCGCTTCACCAGCGAATCCGGCTTGGCGTGTCGCGCACCTTCCAGACCCCGCGGCTCGATCTCGACGCCAGCGTGCTGGACGCGGTGATGATGGGCTTTTACAGCCGCAACAAGCCGTCGCTGCTCGGCAGCTTCGTTTCGCTGCCGGCGCGCCAGCGGCGCGAAAGGGAATTGCGGGATCAGGCGGAGCGTCTGATCGCCCAATTCGAACTGACCTCCGACCCCTATCAGCGATCGGGCGCCCTCTCGCTCGGTCGTCTGCGGCTGCTCGAAGTCGCCCGGGCGCTGGCCAGCAGCCCGAAATATCTTCTGCTCGACGAGCCTGCGGCCGGCATCGACGAGCACGACCGCGCCTTGCTCGCGCGCGCCATCCGCGCCGCCGCCGATAATCAGATCGGCATCCTGCTTGTCGAGCACAACGTCGGTTTTGTCGCCGAACTCAGTCATCACATGGTGGCGCTGGTGCGCGGCGAAGTCGTCGCATCGGGCAAGCCCCAGGACGTCGTGCACAACGAGCAGGTCGTGACGGCATATCTTGGAGGTCATCGTGTCGCAGCTTGAGATGCAGCCGGGGACCGGCGCGCGCGGCGGCCTGGTCTGCGAAAACATCAGTGCGCGCTACGGCAGTTTGACGGTGTGCAGCGGTGTCAGCTTTTCCGTGGCACCGGGCGAACTGCTGGCGCTGATCGGCCCGAACGGCGCGGGGAAAACCAGCCTTGTCGGCGCGCTCAACGGCACCGTCAGCGGCGACGGTCAGGTTACCCTCGACGGTCGCCGCATCGATTCGCTGGCGTCCTGGCGGCGCGTGGGCACTGGCCTCACCACGGTTCCCGATGGCCGCGGTCTGTTTCCGTCGCTTACGGTCGCCGACAATCTTCGCCTCGGAGCGCTGTTGACGGAGAAAAGCAAACGGCGCGAGGCGATGGATCATGCGCTGGATCTGTTCCCGTTTCTGAAGTCGCGGTGGCGCGATGCCGCCGGCGCGCTCAGCGGTGGTCAACAGCAGATGCTGGCCATCGCGAAATGCCTGGCCTGCACCCCTCGGGTGCTGCTGCTCGATGAGCCCACCCAGGGGCTTGCGCCGATCATCGTCGATGAACTGGCGGAGGTGCTGCGCAAGCTGCGCGCGCGGGGGCTGCCGATCCTTCTGGTCGAGCAGAACCATCATCTCGTCGAGTCGATCGCCGACCGCTTCATTGTTCTGGTCGGCGGCAAGGTTGTTCTTGAAGGCGGCAATGCCGATCTCGCCGACAGGGACCGCATCGTGAATCTCTATCTCCAGCGTTCGGCTGAACCAGTTCATTAATCGAGGGAGGACGATAATGAGGATTGATAATCGGATGACGAGACGGACAGCGTTGGCGCTCGGCCTTGTTGCCGGCGTCGCCATGCAAACGGCCCCGGTCGCGGCGCAGCCGAAAGGCGAACCGCTGCGCATCGCCGTGCTGATCGCGCTGTCGGGGCCGGCGGCTGCTTATGGCGCCGACGAGCGCGCGGCCATCGAAGCCGTGGTGGAACGTGCCAATGCCGGAGACGGCATCAATGGCCGGCGGATCGAACTGATCGTGCGCGATACCAAGACCAACCCGACCGAAGCCGCCCGGCTTGCCAATCAGGTGATCCTCGATGACAAGGTGATTGCGATCATCGGCGCGACCACGGGATCCGAGACGTTGGCGTTTGCCGATCTGGCCATGCGTTCGAAGGTGCCGGTGTTCCCGATGGTCGGCACGCAATCCGTCACCGATCCGAAGGAGGAATATTCGAAGTGGGTGTTCCGGATGTCGGCGCCGATTTCCACCGATCTGCCGGCGAGCCGTGATCGCATCATCGCGGATGGGCACAAGCGCGTCGCGGTGTTCTCGGAAGAAGATGCGTACGGTCAGCAGGCATCGGAACTCTTTGTCAACCTGGCCAAGGAGAAGGGCGACCTCCAGGTGGTGGAAAATACCTCGGCGCCGAAAGCCGCCACCGATCTCACCGCCCAGGCGATCAAGATCCGCAGCGCCAAACCCGACGCCATCTTCCTCGCCACCGCGAGCACCGGCTCCGCCGGCGCGTTCCTGCGCAAGCTGCAGGAAATCGGCTTGGATGTGCCGGTCTACGGTCTGGCGGGCATCGTCCAGAAGCAGATCATCAAGAACGGCGGCAAGGGCGCGGAAAAGCTCATCGCTCCGGCGCTGGTCAATCCCGATGAGCCCGGGCCGCTGACCGACCTGTTCGATCTGTTGAAAGACAAGGGCGGCGTCGCCGGCTTCGGTGCGCTGCTTGGCGCCAACGCGGCCGCAACGGTCGTGCAGGCTCTCAAGGCGGGCGCCACCGACGGTTCGTCGCTGCGCGACAAGGTCGAGTCCATGGGGCCGATCAAGGGTTACGCGGCCGCTCCGATCCAGTTCTCGCCCAAGGATCATGACAGTTGGGGCAAGGACACGCTCATCTACGTCACCGTGCGTGACGGCAAGTTCAAGAATCTGGCAGATAAATGATCAAGCAAAACTCCCTGCCGCTTGATGGTGTGCGCGTGCTGGACCTGACTCAGGTCCAGTTCGGCCCGTGCGCCACTCAGGTTCTTGGCGATTTCGGCGCGCAGATCATCAAGATCGAGCGTCCGGGCGAAGGCGATATTTCCCGTGGCACGGATCCCTTTATCGTCGAGCCGAACGGTGAATCTGCCTATTTCATGGGGTTGAACCGCAACAAGCGCAGCCTGGCTCTCAATGTGCGAAAGCCTGAGGGCCTGAAGATCGTCTCGGAACTGCTGGGGCAGGCGGATGTGCTGGTTCACAATTTTCGCCCCGGGGTCGCCGAGCGCCTTGGGCTGGGCTACGACGAGTTGAAGGAAACATATCCGCGTCTGATCTACGCGTCGGGGTCGGGCTTCGGGCCGAACGGACCGCTGGCGCACAAGGGCGGTCAGGACCTCCTTGCGCAATCGCTGTCCGGGATCGCATCGCGGAATCCGGATGCGAATGGCCTCCCTCAACTGTTTCCGACCGCGATCGGCGATTTCACCTCCGGCATGGTGATGGTTCAGGGAATCCTGATGGCGCTCTACCAACGGGAGCGGACCGGTCTCGGGCAGCGGATCGACGTCTGCCTCCTTGATATTCTGGTCACGCTCCAGCAGCAGGAAGTCACGCAGTGGCTGCTGCGACAGAAGGAAGTGAACTGGGTCACGCAGAATCTCATCGGCATTTTTCCGACCAGGGACGGCGCAGTGACGCTCGTCGGCGTATTCAGGCCGAATCCGCTCGGTGACGTCTGCCGCGCGCTGGACCTCGAAGACTATTCGGCGCGGCCGAAATATTCCGATCCTGCGTCCTGGGGGCCGAACCGTTCGGAGATTTTCCAGCTTCTAACTCCCGGGTTCGCCAAATTCACCACCGCCGAATGTCTGGAGCGGCTCGATCGCGAAGATGTTTTGTGCGCGCCGGTTCTGACGCTGGGCGAGGCGTTGGTGCATCCTCAGATCGAGTCCAACGGCCTGATGATCGAATTCGACCATCCTGTTCACGGCAAGGTGAGGACGGTCGGAAATCCGCTGAAGATGTCTTCGGTCGCCAGAATTGCGACGCGTGGCGCGCCGACTCTCGGCCAGCACAGCGAGGAGGTGCTCGCCGAACTCGGCTATGCGCCATCCGATGTTAAGCGCCTTCGCAGCGAAGGCGTCATCGCCTGAACGATTCCCCCATCTTGACGCAAGGATGAACCATGATCGTAGATTTTGACGAGAGCCCGCGTTCCACCATCCACGATATGAAGATCGGCGACGGCATCGCGATCGAAAAGACGATCAGCGAGTCCGATGTCTACATGTTCGCCGGCATCTGCGGCGACTTCTCGCCGAACCACATCAATGAACGCTACATGGAGAAGACGCGGTTCGGCACCCGCATCGCGCAGGGCGCGCTGGTGGTGGGCTTCACCTCGGCGGCGGCGGCCATGTTCGGTGTCAAGTACCGGGTCGACGGCGTGTCCGCGGGTTACGATCGCCTGCGTTTCGTTGCACCTGTATTCTTCGGCGATACCATTCTCATTCGCTATGAGGTCGTGCGGATCGAGATCGAGCGTGACCGGATCTACGCCTCGCTCAAGGTCACCAACCAGCGCGACGAGGTTGTTCTGGTTGGCGACCATGTGCTGCGCTTCGTCAGTCTCGAAAAGCCGGTGGGGAGCAGGTCATGACGGAATCGATCGTTCTGCTTGAGATCCGCGGGTCGGTCGGGCTGATCACGCTGAACCGTCCTGAGGCATTGAACGCGCTCAGCACGGAGCTGATGGATGCGCTGACCGCGGCGTTGCGCGAGTGCGAGAGCAATGCCGATGTCGGCTGCATGGTTCTGACCGGCAAGGGCCGAGCCTTCGCCGCCGGCGCCGACATCAAGGAAATGGCGAGCAAGACCTACGCGGATGCCTATATGGAAGATTTCATCACCCGTAACTGGGAGGAGGCCACGCGCTGCCGCAAGCCGATCATCGCGGCTGTCAACGGGTTGGCGCTGGGGGGCGGTTGCGAACTGGCGATGATGTGCGATTTCATCCTGTGCGCGGATACGGCGCGGTTCGGCCAGCCTGAAGTCAAGGTGGGTGTGATGCCCGGCGCGGGCGGCACGCAGCGGCTATCGCGATCGATCGGCAAATCGAAGGCAATGGAAATGTGCCTGACCGGCCGGATGATGTCGGCCGATGAGGCGGAGCGCTGCGGTCTCGTCAGCAGGGTTATTCCGGCGGACGAACTGATCGACGAAGCCATCCGCGTCGCCATCCAGATCGCTGAACTGTCGCGTCCGATGATCATGATGACCAAGGAAGCGCTCAACCGCTCCTATGAGGTTCCGCTCTCCGAGGGCGTGCGTTTCGAGCGCCGGCTGGCGCACACGACCTTCGCGCTGGAAGACCATAAGGAAGGCGCCGCCGCCTTCGCGGCGAAACGTAAGCCCGTCTTCCGCCACCGCTGACTCGAACCGCCCGGACCATGCTGCGATCGTGCCTAGAAGCCTGCACCCTCGATGCCGTGCTCTCCGGGCAGGTGCTGCTGCCCGGATGCGGCCGCGGCGCTTCGGGATGACGGGTTTGCAGATAACGCGATTGCTGATCTCGCTTCCAGCGAGGTAGTCTCCACTTGGGCGCTCCCGTGATCGGGGACCCGCGCCCGCCGCCGATCCAGGCCAACCGGTTGAACATCATGACAGTAGCCGCGCTTCAAGACGTCTCCCTTGATGATAAATACGTTAAGCCGTCCGGGCGCGTCTATCTGTCCGGGATTCAGGCGCTGGTTCGGTTGCCGTTGTTGCAACGCACGCGCGACCGCGCGGCGGGTCTGAACACCGGCGGGTTCATCTCTGGTTACCGCGGTTCGCCGCTCGGCATGTACGATAGCGCGCTGTGGGGCGCGAAGGCGCATCTGGCCGCCGAGAACATCCAGTTTCAGCCGGGTTTGAACGAAGATCTCGCGGCGACGTCGGTGTGGGGCAGCCAGCAGGTCGGCATGTTTCCGGGCGCGACCGTGCAGGGCGTATTCGGCATCTGGTACGGCAAGGGTCCCGGTGTTGATCGTTCGGCGGATGCCTTGAAGCACGCCAACGCCGCCGGCTCGTCGCGTTACGGCGGCGTGCTCGCGCTCGCCGGCGACGACCATGGTTGTCAGTCGTCGACGCTGGCGCACCAGAGCGAGCAGATATTCCAGGCGGCGATGATACCGATCCTCAACCCGGCCACGGTGCAGGAATATCTCGACTTCGGCATCTATGGCTTCGCGTTGTCGCGTTACTCCGGCTGCTGGATCGGCTTCAAGGCGATTTCCGAAACCGCCGAAAGCTCGGCCTCGATCACCGTCGATCCGCAGCGGATGCAGTTCGTCGATCCCGCTTTCGAGATGCCGCCGGGCGGGCTTCATATCCGCTGGCCCGATCCGCCGCTCGAGGCCGAACGGCGTCTGCACGGCCCCAAGATGCAGGCGGTGGCGGCGTTCGCGCGCGCCAACCGGATCGATCGCGTGGTGCTGGATTCGCCGGCGCCGCGCCTCGGCATTCTGACTACGGGCAAAGCCTATCTCGATGTGCGGCAGGCGCTGGCCGATCTCGGATTGTCGGAAGACGCTTGCCGCGCGATGGGCCTGCGCATCTACAAGGTCGGTCTGGTGTGGCCGCTGGAGGTGGAGGGCGCGCGCCGTTTCGCCGACCGCCTGAAGGACGTGCTGGTCGTCGAGGAGAAGCACGGCTTCATCGAGAACCAGTTCGTTCACGCGCTTTACAATATGGATGCCTCGCGGCGGCCGTCGGTGGTCGGCAAGCGCGACGAGCAGGGCGCGCCGCTGCTGCCGAGCGAGGGCGAACTATCGCCGACGCTGGTGGCGCGGGCGATCCTGTCGCGCCTCGAACGCATGGGCGGCGGCAACCCGCAGCTGGCGCAGCGCCTGGCCCGGCTTGAATCGTTCGAGCGCGTCGCCATGACGCCGCAGATCAAGTCGCAGCGCGCGCCGTTCTTCTGCTCGGGCTGCCCGCACAACACGTCCACCCAGGTGCCGGACGGCAGCCGCGCGATGGCCGGCATCGGCTGTCACGGCATGGCGACGTGGATGCCCAATCGCAATACCCAGACCATCACGCATATGGGTGGCGAAGGCACCAACTGGATCGGACAGGCGGCGTTCACCACCGAGAAGCACGTCTTCCAGAATCTCGGCGATGGCACCTACACCCACAGCGGCCTGTTGGCGATCCGCGCCGCCGCCGCGGCCGGCGTCAATATCACCTACAAGATCCTCTACAACGACGCCGTGGCGATGACCGGCGGCCAAACCGCCGAAAGCGGCTTCACCGTGCCGCAGATCGCTTCGCAGATGGTGGCCGAGGGAGCCAAGCGCGTCGTGGTCGTCTCGGACGAGCCGAACAAATATCCGGACATGAGCCTGTTTCCGCGCGGCGTCACCACGCACGACCGCAAGGACCTCGATACGATCCAGCGTCAGCTTCGCGAAACCAAGGGCCTGACCGTCCTGATCTACGACCAGACCTGCGCGGCCGAGAAACGCCGTCGGCGCAAGCGCGGCCTGTTTCCCGATCCGCCGAAGCGCGTCTTCATCAACGATGCGGTTTGCGAAGGCTGCGGCGATTGCTCGGTGAAGTCGAACTGCGTGTCGGTGAAGCCGCTGGAAACCGAACTCGGCCGCAAACGGACCATCGATCAGTCGAGCTGCAACAAGGATTTCTCCTGCGTCGAGGGCTTCTGCCCGAGCTTCGTCACGGTTCACGGCGGCGGCGTGCGCAAGGCCGCCAAGCCCGGCGCCGCGGCCGGGCAGGGGACGTTCGGCGATATTCCGATGCCGGCGGAGCGGGCGTTGCACGAACCCTTCAACATCCTGATGACCGGTATCGGCGGCACCGGCGTGATTACGGTCGGTGCATTGCTCGGCATGGCCGCGCATCTTGAAGGCAAGGGCTGCTCGGTTCTCGATTTCACGGGCCTCGCGCAGAAGAACGGCGGCGTCATGACCCATGTGCGGATCGCGCCGACGCCCGAGGATATTGCCGCGGTTCGCATCGCGGCCGGCGGCGCCGATCTGCTGCTGGGCTTCGACATCGTCGGCGCGGCTTCGCCGGTGGCGCTGGCGCGCATCGAACAAGGTGTCAGCCGCGCGGTCATCAACACCTCGCTGACGCCGACGGCGGCCTTCGTCACCGATGGTAATATCGACTTCGAAGCCGGGTTGATGAACAGGATCCTGCGCGACGCCGTCGGCGAAAAAGGCGTGGACTTCGTGCAGGCCACGCGGATCGCGACCGCGATCATGGGGGATTCGATTTCGACCAACCTGCTGCTGCTCGGCTACGTGTTCCAGAAGGGACTGTTGCCGCTGAGCTTCGAGGCCATCGACCGCGCGATCGAACTCAATGGCTCGGCGGTCGAGGCGAACAGGCGCGCCTTCGCATGGGGGCGGCTCGCGGCGCATGACCCGGCGGCGATCGAGAAGGCGGTGGCCGGCCGCGCGACGCCGGAAGCGCGCGAGATGTCGCTGCCGGAGCGCATCAAGTTCAACGCCGATATTCTGACCCGCTACCAGGACGCGGCCTATGCGCGCAAATACGCCGACATCGTATCGCGCGTTCAGGCGGCGGAAGCCTCGCGTGCGCCCGGATTGCGCGGCCTGACCGACGCCGCGGTGCGCGGCTTGTTCAAGCTGATGGCCTACAAGGACGAATACGAGGTCGCGCGTCTCTATACCGACGGCGATTTCCGCGCCAAGCTCGAGCGCCAGTTCGAGGGCGAATTCAAGCTGCAATTCTATCTGGCGCCGCCGATCCTCGCCAAAAAGGATCCGGTCACCGGCCATCTGCGCAAGCGCGCCTACGGGCCCTGGGTATTCAGCGTGTTCAAGCTGCTGGCGCGCCTGCGCGGCCTGCGCGGCACGGCGTTCGATATTTTCGGATACACCGCCGAACGCCGGATGGAGCGCGAACTGGTGACGGACTACATCGCCCTGATCGACGATCTGACCGCGCGGCTTTCGCCGCGGAATCATTCGCTCGCCGTGGAGTTGCTGCGGTTGCCGGAATCCATTCGCGGCTTCGGACACGTCAAGGAGAAGTCGGTCCGGGCCGCGCGCGAGCGCAAGTCCGCACTGCTTGCCGCGCTCGATAGCAACGTCGCGGTCGCCGCGGAATAGGCGAACTGGCACGTCCCTTCGTCCGGCGCTTCCGGGACGCGGCAGTCGCGACCGCGATCCATGGGACGGGCCTGCCGCCTGCGGCGGTCCGGGAAAGGTGAGGCCGGCCGATCGGATGCCGGCCACGCGGCGTCGCCGGCATTCCCGATCCGTCCACGGGAACGGTCGGCACGGCCCGGACGCGTGGTACGTCTCCATCGGCGTGAGACGGTTGTACGGCGCTCATCGGCATTCCCCCAAAAACAACGTTTCCAAACCTTGAGCTCCTGAGCGGCGGCGCCCTATCGTCGGGTTCGACGATGCCGCGATCCGCGCCCGCGAACGGCTATTGTAAAGGGCCTTGCAGAGTCTTGCCTGCCGGGGCAACCCCGATTCCCGCCGTCACCGGCGAGCGTGACGGTTTCGGCGATTCGGGTTTGGCGCGCGGGGGGCATTCCCGATAACGTGTTAACGGAGAGGACGGGGGCCCATGCGTGCAATGCCCGTTGGATTGGCGTGCGACGCACATTCGATTTGGAGGGTGAGATGAGCGGAAAACTCCCGCTGAAGGGCGTTCGCGTCGCCGACATGACGACGGTGGTATTCGGGCCTTACTGCACTCAGATCCTTGCAGATCTGGGCGCCGACGTCATCAAGGTCGAGCCGATGGAAGGCGATTCCGCACGCCACATCGGCGTGCCGGCGAAGACGCCGCTGATGGGGCCGGTGCATCTGCGGCTCAACCGCGGCAAGCGATCGGTGGCGTGGGACATGAAGACCGAGGCGGGAAAGAAAGCGATCCGGCGTCTGCTGGAGACGAGCGACGTGTTCATTCACAACATCCGCCCCGAAGCCATCGGCCGGCTCGGGCTGGACTACGACGCGGTGCGCAAGCTGCGGCCCGACATCATTTACGTGCACTGCACCGGGTTCGGACTGGGCGGTCCCTATGCCGGCCTGCAAGCCTATGACGATATCATTCAGGCGGCCTCCGGCGCGGTGTCGCTGCTGCCGCGCGTCGACGGCAATCCGCGCCCGCGCTACCTGCCGATGCTGTTCGCCGACAAGGTGTCGGGGCTGCACGCGGTCTACGCGACGCTGGCCGCGCTGTTCGCGAGAACCCGCGACGGCGAGGGCCAGCATGTCGAGGTGCCGATGTTCGAGGCCATCGCCAGCTTCAACATGCTGGAGCACCTGTGCGACGCCACCTTCGTGCCGCCGACCGGGCGCTGGGGCTATCCGCGCCAGCTCGACCCGGTGCGCCAGCCGATGCGGACCAAGGACGGCTATATCTCGATCGCGCCGTACCTCGACGATCGCTGGGTGCGCTTCTTCCAGGCGGCGGGACACCCGGAGGTGTTGCAGGAAGCACGCTTCATCGACAAGCCGACCCGCCGCGCCAACATGACGCAAATGTACGAGGTGGCCGAGACGATCCTACCCGAGAAGACCACGGCGGAATGGCTCAGGATTCTGAAAGAGGCGCATGTGCCGGCAATCCATGCCAACGAGATCGGCGAGGTGCTCGACGATCCGCACCTGAAGGCGGGCGGCTTGTTCAGGCAGCGTCATCATCCGACCGAAGGCGACTACGTCGAGGTCGGTCCGCCGGTCCGCTTCGCCGGCGTGGAAAGCCCGGAACCCGGCCACGCGGCGTCGATCGGCGAGCATACCGCCGAGATCAACCGCGAACTGGGGCTGGAGGATTGAGCGGCCCGATCAGCCGCCGCGCGTTTTATCGTGATCGATGCTATCGATCACGAGTGCATTCAACATGAAAGGGCATTGACGATGTTGCATCCGCAGGCGGCGTTTCTCCTGAAGCTGGTCGAGCAGAGCGGCGCGCCGCCGGTTCACGTGCTGGGGCCGGTGGAGGCGCGGCAGATGTATCGCGAGCGCCGCTTCTTCACCCAGCCGAACCCGCCCGACGTTGCGGTTGCGCGTGACCTGCAAGCCGAGGGGCCGGGCGGCGCGATCCCGCTGCGGCTCTATCGTCCCGCCGGCAGCGCCGATGGCGCGGTGCTGCCGGTGCTGGTCTATTATCACGGCGGCGGCTTCGTGATCGGCGACCTCGACACCCATGACGTGCTGTGCCGCGAGCTTGCCAACGGCTCCGGCTGCGCGGTGGTGGCGGTGGATTACCGGCTGGCGCCGGAGCATCCGTTTCCGGCGGCGGTCGACGATTGCTGGGCGGCGACGCGATGGGTGCGCGATCACGCCGCAGC
>JBASBO010000404.1:0-4845 GCA_049651165.1 Xanthobacteraceae bacterium
GGCCACAGTCGCAGCCGATCCTCGACATGGTCATCACCGACTCGAAGCTGGCCGACGTGGCGCGCCCGACCTTCCTCACCTTCGCCGGCGAGGTCGAGCCCGGCGAGCCGTTCGCCCACATGGTGGAGAACCGCCTGTTGATCGACGCGCTGACCGCGCGCGCCGAGACGGTGGGCATCGAACTGCGCACCACCGCGGTCACCGATTATCGCACTGAGGCCACCGGCATCGACGTGACGCTGGCCGACGGCGCGACCGTCGCCGCCAGCCTGCTGGTCGCCGCCGACGGTGCGCGCTCGAAACTGCGCGAGCGCGCCGGCATCGCCACCCACGGCTGGGAGTACGATCAGTCCGGCATCGTCGTCACGGTCGGCCACGAGCGCGATCACGAAGGCCGCGCCGAGGAGCACTTCCTGCCCGCCGGGCCGTTCGCCATCCTGCCGCTGACCGGGCGGCGCTCGTCGCTGGTGTGGACCGAGACCCGCAAGGACGCCGCGCGCATCATCGCGCTGCCCGACGACGAATTCCATACTGAGTTGGAGCGGCGCTTCGGTCTCAAGCTCGGGGAGATCAAGGCGCTCGACAAGCCGCGCGCCTTCCCGCTCGGCTATTTCGTGGCGCGCTCGTTTATTGCCGAGCGGCTGGCGCTGGTCGGCGACGCCGCGCACGTCATTCATCCGATCGCCGGGCAGGGCCTCAATATGGGTCTGAAGGACGTCGCCGCGCTGGCGGAAGTGATCGTCGACGCGGCGCGGCTCGGTATCGATCCGGGGCAGGCCGGCGTGCTGGAGCGCTATCAGCGCTGGCGGCGCTTCGACACCATGACCATGGGGGTCGCCACCAACGCGCTCAACGTGCTGTTCTCCAACGATTCGACGCTGCTGCGCGGGGTGCGCGATCTCGGCCTCGGCCTGGTCGACCGGCTGCCGCCGCTGAAAAGCCTGTTCATCCGGCAGGCGGCCGGGCTCTCCGGCGAGGTGCCGCGGCTGTTGAAGGGCGAGGCGCTGTAGCGGGCGTAACCGAGGATGTCGCGCGGCGCACGCGAAAGGTTCAACGCAAAGCGGCAATTGCGGCTGCGGCCAATCGCCGTCGGTGTGTCCTCTTGTCAGTTATCGTGAAATCAGCTTCGTGGAGCGCACCCGCCACGGAGATTTCAACGACATGCTGAGCCGATTTGCGACGGCCCTCGGATTGTTCGGGCTGTTGGGGACGATGGCCGCCCATGCCGACGCCACCATTCCCGTCAAGGATATCGCCAACGCCCGCGATAACCCGCTGCTGAAACGCTACGACGGCTCCTTCATCGTCAGCTACGAACGCCTCGCCTTCACCGATTTCAAGGTGCCGCTGTCGAAGCTGGAGCGGGTCGAGGACGACGACGCCCGCGACCGCATGAACAACCGGCCGTTCAAGCCGAAGCAGGAGCTTGAGGTCGAGGGTGCGCGCACCCGCATCGCCTATCTGATGCCGGCCGAGCGTTCGCCGCTGGAGGTGCTGCGCAACTATCAGGACGTGGTGAAGGCCGCCGGCGGCGAAATCCTGTTCACCTGCAAGGGCGAGGACTGCGGCGGCGCGTCGGATCGCTCCAGCGAGGGTGGCGGCGGCGAGCAAAGCCTGATGATGTATTTCTTTCACGCCAATCAGTTGAAGGACAAGGATTTCTCCAACGGCAAATGCGCGCTGGCCTCCGGCCTCGACGACCAGCGTTTCTTCTCGGCGAAGATCCCGCAGGCCGGCGGCGACGTCTATGTCACGGTGCAGACCTTCCAGGTCCAGGACACGCTGTACTGCAAGGCGTTCAACGAGCGCACCGTGGCGCTGGTGCATATCGTCGAACCGAAGCCGCGCGAGCAGAAGATGGTGGTGGTGAAGGCCGACGAGATGGCGCGCGACATTGCCTCGACCGGTCGCGTCGCGCTGTACGGCATCTTCTTCGACACCAACAAGGCGGACCTCAAGCCGGAATCCAACCCGACGCTGACCGAGATCGCCGGGCTGTTGAAGGCCGATCCGAAGCTCGCGGTGCTGATCGTCGGTCACACCGACAATCAGGGGGCCTATGACTACAACCTCGACCTGTCGCGGCGGCGCGCGGAGGCGGTGGTGAAGGCGCTGGCCGCCAGTTTCCAGGCGGATCCGAAGCGGCTGCGCGCCGCCGGTGTCGGGATGCTGGCGCCCGCAGCTTCGAACGACGCCGAGGACGGTCGCGCCAAGAACCGGCGCGTCGAGGTCGTCAAGCTGAACTGACGCGTGCGACGCGCGACCGGGGTGAAGCTCACACAACGGTCGCGATTTCGCCGCGGCCCGCCGGCGAAATTGCGGTGGAGGAACTTTTCGCCGCGGCCGGCGTTGGCCGGACATGACGAGTCCCGACATTTGGTACGTGGCGTTCGGCCCCGACAGAACGCTGAAGTGCGACGACAGCGCCACCGGAACGGTGCGCTCGACTCGGACGTTCAAGACCGAGGCCGACGCCAAGGCGTTCGCGCTTGAAGTGGTGGCGCGCGGCTGGTCGGCAACCGCCGGCACGCTCAATCCGCATCAGCCCAAGCGGGTGATCGGCGCATCGCAGATCGAGGACTGGGCGACGCCGCGCCTGCGGTCGTGACGCCTGCCGTCTGCCGAACGCTTTCTTTTGCGTGACGGCGTCATGCCGAGCGTCTGACTCGAAATTCAGTTCATAGGACCGAACATCCTCAGCGTCGTCCTCGCGCAGGCGAGCACCCATAGGTGCAAGCAACAAATGCTTTCCGTATCATTGCCGCTGCGACGTATGGGTCCCCGCCTGCGCGAGGACGACAATGGTCGTGTTGGGTGTTCGTTAAGGAAAGCGTCTCCGCACCCCTCACACCGCGTCGTCGAGGAACGGATTGGTGCGGCGCTCGTGGCCGAAGTTCGAGCCCGGCCCGTGGCCGCAGATGAACTGCACGTCGTCGCCGAGCGGCAGCAGTTTTGTCGTGATGGACTCGATCAGCGTCGCGTGGCTGCCGCCGGGCAGGTCGGTGCGGCCGACCGAGCCCTGAAACAGAACGTCGCCGACATGGGCGAAGCGCATCGGGCGACAGAAATACACCACGCTGCCCGGCGAGTGGCCGGGACAGTGGAAGATCTCGAACGTCATGTCGCCGAGCGAAACGGTGTCGCCTTCATTGAGCCAGCGGTCGGGCGTGAAGTTACGCACCCCGGTCATGCCGTAGCCCGCGCCGCTTTCGACCACATGATCGAGCAGCATCTTGTCGGCGATGTGCGGCCCGACGATCGGCACCTTGAGCGCGTCGCGCAATTCCGCCGCGCCGCCGACGTGGTCGATATGGCCGTGGGTCAGCCAGATCTGTTCGACGGTGACGCCGGTCTGCTCGATCGCGGACAGAATGGTCGGAACGTCGCCGCCGGGATCGAACACCACCGCGCGCCGCGAGCCTTCGTCCCACAGCAACAGGCAGTTCTGCTGGAACGGCGTCACCGGAACGATGGCCGCGCCGACTTTCGCGGGGCCTTTGCCGGCACTGTTTTCGGAGGTCTGTGTCATGCCCCGCACAATGCCGATTTTCGCCGCGCCGCCAAGTGAAAAAACGGCGGGCAGGCTGCGCGACGGCGTCGCTCAGCGCGCGATCTGCGTTTTCAGCGTTTCCTCGACGACGCGGTCGAACGAGGACACCTTCGCCGGGGTTTTGGCACGCGCGGCGGCGGTGAACGCGTCGCGTTTGGCGATCAGCGCGGCGAGTTTGGCGTTGAGCGCATCGCGGGTCTTGAGCCGATCCGCCAGCACGGCGGCGCGCTCGGAGGCCGGCAGCTTACGCAGCGTCTCGGGAAGCTCGTCGTCGCGCACGGTGTCGAGCTTGCGCCGGTCGGCGGCGACGTCGCCGACCAGATCGCCGCCGCCGGTGATCGCTTCCGAGGCCGCGACCGAGCGCTGGTTGAGCTAGCTCGCCATGTCGGAGGCGGTCGCCGGCGCCGCGGCGGCGATCTCCGACAGTTGCCGGGCCTTGCTCTCGGCCTGCTTGCGCATCGGCGGCGGGCCGTAGGGGATCACGGTGCCGTTGATCTCGTTCTGGAGGATGATGATCTCCTCGTCGAACGGGGTTTCGATGACGACCACCTCGCCGCCGTCCTGCGGAATCGGGATGAAGCGGCCGTCGCCGCGCCGGGCGACGTCGCGCCACACCCGCTCGGTGTCACGTGCGCCGCCCGCCAGCACGGCGTTGACGACGATGTCCTTCTGCTTCGCCACCGCCAGCGTGATCGGATACTTGGCGTCCTGCGCGTAATCCATGTGCGGCGGGGCGTCGCCGACCAGAAAGACGATGCGCCGCGTCTCGCGCCCCGGCGTCCACGCCAGCTTGTTGACGGCGATGTCGAGCGCCTCGTTGACGCTCTCCGGCCAGTCGCCGCCGCCGCGCGCCTTCAGCGCCAGCAGATTGCCGTAGAGGTCCTGGATGTCGGTGGTGAGGTCGAAGGTCTTGGTGACGTAGTCGTCGCCGATGTCACGATAGGCGACCAGCCCCATGCGGATGTCGGCGTCGGCGTTGCCGTCGGCGATGGCGGTTGCGATCGACCAGATCTTGCGCTTGGCGCCCTCGATCAGGCCGCTCATCGAGCCGGTGGTGTCGAGCACGAAAGCAACCTCGATGGCCGGTTTGGCGGCGGCCGGCGAAGCGACGGCGGCGAGCGGCAGCGCCGCCGCGAGAGCGGCGGTGCGAAGGGTGGTGGTGAGCGTCATTTGGCCTCCAGATCGAGCCGCGACAAGCGCGGTTGCACGCCCCCGCGCGCCCGGTGATGCGCATGGGTGGCGGCGAAATCTGATAGGGTTCGAAGATGATGGAATCACTGGACGCAACCCTGACG
>JBASBO010000405.1:0-2850 GCA_049651165.1 Xanthobacteraceae bacterium
CGCCGGGACGTTGGCGGCGTCGGTCTTCAGCACCTCGGCGTAGATCGCCGCCGCCGTTGCGGGATCGCCCGCCGCCACCGCCTCGTCGGCTTCCGCCAGCAGGTCGGCGATGTCGCCGGCGCCGTCGGGAATGCCGGCGGTGAGCTTGGTGATGAAGGCGGTCACCTGGCTCTCCGGCAGCGCGCCCATGAAGCCGTCGGCGGGCTGGCCGTTGACGAAGGCGATCACCGCCGGGATCGACTGGATGCCCATCTGGCCGGGGATCGCCGGATGCTCGTCGATGTTCATCTTGACCAGCTTGACCTTGCCGCGGGCGGCGCGCACCGCCTTCTCAAGGATCGGGGTGAGCTGCTTGCACGGTCCGCACCAGGGCGCCCAGAAATCGATCAGCACCGGCTGGCGCTTGGATTCCTCGATGACGTCCTTCATGAAGGTCTGGGTGGTGGTGTCCTTGATGAGATCGGCCGCCGCCGGGGCCGTGGCGCCGTCGCCCTGCTCGATAAGTGTCACGTTCACCTCGCCTGATGGTCTGCCTCGCCGGACACCCGGCCATGCGGCTGTAGATGGCCCGCCGGGCGGCGATTTGCAATCCGCAAGGCCCCGCGTCATTTGCCGCCGACCGGCGGAAGAAGGCGAGCGGTGCGGGCCGGACCGGCGGGGAAAGCGGCGGCGGGGCAGGAGGATAGCCGGTGCGGCGGAACCCGCGCGGGCGGGCGCGGGCAGGGATCGCCGCCGGCCGGCGGTTTATTCGCGCGCCGCGGCCTTGAGGCTGTTGCATTCGCGGGCGGCATTTGGCATAGCTCTGCCGCTCGGCGGTGCGCCGCCGATGCTCGGATGCGGGTGTAGCTCAGGGGTAGAGCACAACCTTGCCAAGGTTGGGGTCGAGGGTTCGAATCCCTTCGCCCGCTCCAAGAGCTTCGTGATAAGAACTTCGTGACATGAACGGCTGGAATAAAGGGCTCGGGCTATCCGGGCCTTTTTGCCGTCCGGGTGCCGGCTATTCAGGGTCTTTCCGCTTCCGATGGAAGCAGATTCGTCTCGCGGGGGATTCGCGGCCCGAAAAGCGTCATCCCCGCGAAGGCGGCGACCATATCCCCTGACGGTTACGATCCGTGTGACCGTCCATCTGACTGTCCATCAAGGATCGCAAGCGACACCTGCATCATAAGCGACGCGGCGTATGGGTCCTTGCCGATGCGAGGACGGCCCGGTGGGTGGAGATTAGGTTCGTGACTCCCCGTTGGACATGACATGGCGTGACGACGCATCGCGCGCGGCTTCCGCGCCCGGTCGCGCCGCGCTCGTTGTGCTGACGCAAATAACGACGCTTTCGCCGGCCGATTTGTTACTTGCGAACTTGCTTAGTCGCAAAGAGCGCGCAAGGCGTCGCTGCATACTGACACTCGCAAAACACGGACACCGAATGAGGAGAGTGTCATGATTACCCGTCGTACGGCCCTCTTGGGCGCAGCCATCACAGCCCTTCTTGTCGCGGCACCCGCGCTGGCCGACGATCTCAATCTGCCGCGTCAGGCCGTCGAACTGGTCGCGCCGCCCTTCGTCCACGCCCATGAGCAGGCCACCAAGGCCGGCCCGAAGATCATGGAGTTCAAGATGACGATCCGGGAGAAGGAAGTCGTCGTCGACGATGCCGGCACCAAGCTCCAGGCCATGACGTTCAACGGATCGATGCCCGGCCCGATGATGGTGGTGCATGAGGGCGACTACGTCGAACTGACGCTGGTCAACCCCGAAACCAACACGATGCCGCACAACATCGACTTCCACGCCGCGACCGGTGGACTCGGCGGCGGTGCGTTGACCCACGTCAATCCCGGCGAGCAGGTGGTGCTGCGCTTCAAGGCGACCCGCGCCGGCGTCTTCGTCTATCACTGCGCGCCGGACGGAATGATCCCGTGGCATGTGGTGTCGGGGATGCAGGGCACCATCATGGTGCTGCCGCGCGACGGCCTCAAGGACGGCGCCGGCAAGCCGCTGCACTACGACCGCATCTATTATGTCGGCGAGAACGAACTCTACATCCCCAAGGATGAGAACGGGAAATACAAGTCCTACGGTTCTCCCGGCGAGTCCTACGCCGACACCCTGGAGGTGATGCGCAAGCTGATTCCGACCCATGTCGTCTTCAACGGCCGCGTCGGCGCGTTGACCGGCAAGAACGCTATGACCGCGAAGGTCGGCGAGACGGTGATGTTCGTCCACTCGCAGGCCAATCGCGACAGCCGGCCTCACCTGATCGGCGGTCACGGCGACTATGTCTGGGAGACCGGCAAGTTCAGCAACCCGCCGGAGAAGGACCTCGAAACCTGGTTCGTCCGTGGCGGCTCGGCGGCGGCGGCGCTCTACACCTTCCGTCAGCCCGGCATCTACGCCTACGTCAACCACAACCTGATCGAGGCGGCCGAACTCGGCGCGACCGCGCACGTCAAGGTCGATGGCGAGTGGAACAACGACCTGATGAAGCAGGTCTCGCCTCCGGGCGGCATCCCGGTCGGCAAGTCCAGCGCGATCGCCCCGACCGTGCTGACACGCTAAGGGCATGATCCCGGAAAGTGGAAACCGGTTTTCGGGAAAGATCATGCCTCAACAAAAACGACCGGCATGATCCCGATAACGCGGATCATGCGTCCCCGAAGGAGACGGAGTCCGGTCCGGCATCGCTGAGCCGGACTCCGGCAGAGCGCAGAGGCGGCGCGCCGATCCCGGCGGGCCGCGCTCGCCGGGAGAACGATCATGCGAACCGCAACGACATTCAAGCTGGCTTGCGCGGTCGCGGTGCTGGCGAGCCCGCTGGCGACGGCGGCGACCACGCAACCGCCAGCCTTACCC
>JBASBO010000406.1:0-1682 GCA_049651165.1 Xanthobacteraceae bacterium
CTCTGCGCCCGCGCCTCCAGCAGCAGGCGCTGCTGGCGCAACTCGCCGGCGAGGTCGGCGATCCGGGTCGAATGCAGCGCGGCGATGGCGCGGTCCGGCTTGCGGTTCATCAGATAGACCATGGCGAGGCGCGCGGCGACCTGCGCCCGCGCAGCACCCTCCAGCCGGTGGTCGATCTGGTATTGCAGGAGTTCGGCCGCCTGTCCCAAAAGATCGACGGCGATCAGCCGGTCCGCCAGCCGCCGGATCATCTCGTCGCCGCGCCGGCCGATCGGCGTCAGTTCACGATAGTCGTAGAACGTCGCCAGCGCGTCGATCGGCGACAGACCCTCGCCGCGCGGCCCAAGAAACAACTCGGCGAACAGCGCCGACGCCTCGTCCTGCGCCTGCCGCGCGTCCTCCGAATTGGGTTGCAGACGGGTCGCCATCTTGGCCGCGCCAAGCGCCTCGGCGAAACGGCCGGCGTCGGCGTAAAGCCGCGAAAGCTGGCGCAGCGTCCGCACCTCGACGCCGTCGCCGCGCCACACCGCCGACAGCGTTTCGAGTTCGTTCAGCGCCTGATCCGCCGCAAGCTCGTTGCGCCGCTGGCGCAGCAGGATATTCGACAGTCTGGCTTCGGCGGCGGCGATGCGGTCCGGCGACGCCATCGCCATCCGGTAGTCGTCGAGCGCCGTCTTCTCGCGCCCCAGCCCCTCGGCCAGCCGGCCGCGCAGCACCGCGACCGCCGGCGTGAACTCGGGCCCGACGCCCACCGCGTCGAGATCGTCGCCGCGCGCGGCCGCCCCGGCATAGTCCCTGACCTCGACGGAGGCGCGCATCGCGTCGACCAGCACCGCCCGCTGCAATTCGATCGGCAGCGTGCCGATGGTCAGTTCGGCGTTCTTGAAGGCTTCGCGCGCCATCGCCCATTTGCGCTGGCGCGCATGGGCCACCGCCTTCCACAATTGCACATCGACGCCGCTGCCGATCGCCGGGCTGGCGAGGTCCTTCAGCGCCAGTTCGGGGCGTCCGATCAGGCTGTTGGCGAGCGCGCGCATCATCAATAGCGTCGGGTCCTCGGTGCCCGGCACGGCGTTGGCGAGCGCCAGATCGAGCATCGCCTTGGCTTCGGGATACATCGCCCACGCCATGTAGAAGCGCGCCAGCGCCAGCCGCGCCGCGTCGCGGTCGGGACCTTCGGCGGCGGCGCTCGCGGCGTCGATCAGGCGGTTGCGGCGGGTGAGGAAATCGGCGGCGCGGTCGGCGCGCCACACGCTGTCCACGAACAGCGGCTTGACGGAGGCCGCGGGCCGCTCCGGCTCGGTCCACGCCGACGACAGCGTCAGCCCGCCGGGGCGCATCAGCATCACGCTGTCGGAGGTCACCTCCACCGCGACGTCGTCGGAGTTGGGATGGACGACGACGCCCTGCACCGATTCCAATAGCGACAGATCGACGAAGTCCTGCCGCTTGACCAGTCCGCGCGCCGGCGGCAGCGCCGTCACTACCAGCAGCGCGTCGCCGGCGTCGGGATCGGTGAAGCGATGCAGACGGCCCGGCGCTTCGAGCGGAATCGAGATGGTGGCGCGGTGCGGATCGGCGACGTTGCGGCGCACGTCGAGCGGCAGCGAGCCGTCCTTCAGCGTATCGCCGAGCGTCAGCGTCCAGCGCGCGCCGGTCGGCGCAGCCCTGGCGTGGTCGCC
>JBASBO010000407.1:0-2226 GCA_049651165.1 Xanthobacteraceae bacterium
CACGAGGCCATCGTCGCGCGCATCAATGCCGACCTCGCCAACGATCTCGGCAATCTGGCGCAGCGCTCGCTGACCATGATCGCCAAGCAGCACGAGAGCCGGCTGCCCGCGCCCGGCGACTTCAACGATACCGACAAGGCGCTGCTGACACAGGCCGACGCCATGGTAACGCTGGCGCGCGCCGCGATGGCGACCCAGCAGATCCATCAGGCGCTGGGCGCGGTGTGGGAGGTGGTGGCCGAGGCCAATCGTTACTTCGCCGGCGAAGCACCGTGGGTGCTGGCCAAGACCGATCCGGCGCGGCAGCGCACCGTGCTCTACGTCACCGCCGAGGTGCTGCGGCAGATCGCGATCCTGGCGCAGCCGGTGATGCCGGCCGCGGGCGGCAGGTTGCTCGATCTGCTTGGCGTGCCGGCGGACGGGCGTGATTTCGCCCAACTCGGCGGCGCGGTTCGCATCGCGCCCGGAACCGTGTTGCCGCAGCCCACCCCGGTATTCCCGCGCTACGTCGAGCCGAAGACCGAGTAGGTTTTGGGTCCGGCCATGCTCGTCGACAGCCATTGCCATCTCGACTTTCCCGACTTCGCCGATGAACTCGACGCGGTGGTGGCGCGCGCGGAAGCGGCCGGCGTCGGACGCATGGTGACGATCTCGACTCGGGTGCGCGAGCACGACAAGCTTTTGGCGATCGCCGCGCGCTTTCCCAGCGTCTATTGCTCGGTCGGCACCCATCCGCATCACGCCGACGAGGAAGACGGCATCACGCCCGATGAGCTGATCGCGCTGACGCAGCATCCCAAGGTGGTGGCGCTGGGCGAGGCGGGGCTCGATTACTTCTACGACAACGGCTCGCCGGCGGCGCAGGCGCGCGGCTTCCGCGTCCACATCGCGGCGGCGCGCGCCACCGGGCTGCCGCTGGTGATCCATACCCGCGAGGCGGACGACGACTGCCGCCGCATCCTCGAAGACGAGATGGGGAAGGGGGCGTTCCGCGCGGTGCTGCATTGCTACACCGGCGGCCGCGATCTGGCGATGGCCGCGATCGACCTCGGGTTGTCGATCTCGTTCACCGGCATCATCACCTTCAAGAAATCGCAGGCGCTGCGCGACCTTGCCGCCGAACTGCCCGCCGACCGCATCATGGTCGAAACGGATTCGCCCTACCTCGCGCCCGGCAAATATCGCGGCAAGCGCAACGAGCCGTCCTATGTCGGCGAAGTCGCCAAGGTGCTGGCGGAAGCGCGCGGCGTCACGCCGGACGAAATCGCGCGGCAGACCACGGACAACTTCTTCCGCCTGTTCAGCAAGGTTCCGGGCGCATGACGACGACGCTCACCATTCTCGGCTGCGGCTCGTCCGCCGGCGTGCCGCGCCCGGCGCTGGGCTGGGGCGCGTGCGATCCCGCCAATCCGAAGAACCGCCGCCGCCGTTGCTCGCTGATGGCCGAGCGGCGGGGAGAGGGCGGCGTGACGCGGGTGGTGATCGACACCTCGCCGGACCTGCGCGAACAGTTGATCGACGCCGATGTCGATCACATCGACGCGGTGTTCCTGACCCACGAGCACGCCGACCAGACCCACGGCATCGACGATCTGCGCTCGGTGGTGCTGCATCAGCGCCGGCGGATTCCGGTCTACCTCAATCAGGCGGCGGCCAGGGATATGCTGTCGCGCTTCGCCTACTGCTTCGTCACCCCGCCGGGCTCCGGCTATCCGCCGATCCTCGACCGGCGCGATATCGAGGCCGGCCAGAGCCGGACCGTCGAGGGGCCGGGCGGCGCGCTGACGCTCACCGCGTTTCTGGTCAGCCACGGCGACATTCCGGCGCTCGGCTATCGCATCGACGATGCCGCCTACACGCCGGACCTCCACGATATCCCGCCAGAAAGCTTCGGCGCGCTGGAGGGGCTCGATCTCTGGATCGTCGACGGCCTGCGCTACGCCCAGCATCCGAGCCACTTCAGCGTGCGCGACGCGCTGCAATGGATCGACCGCTTCAAGCCGAAGCGCGCCGTCATCACCAACATGCACGCCGACCTCGACTACGAGGCGCTGCGCAAGGAATTGCCGGCGGGCGTGGTGCCGGCCTACGACGGAATGCGGCTGGAGATCGGATAGCGGTCGTGTTTGGTGGGCGAATTTGCAGCCCGAAAACCGTCGTCCCTGCGCAGGCAGGGACCCATACGCCGCAGCGCTTCGGTTCAATCAATCCCGGGCGATGTTAGTT
>JBASBO010000408.1:0-1904 GCA_049651165.1 Xanthobacteraceae bacterium
GCGGTGGAGTGGCTGAACTCGCCGCCGCTGACGCGCGAGGCGCTGAAGGGCAAGGTGGTGCTGGTGGATTTCTGGACCTACTCCTGCATCAACTGCCTGCGGGCGCTGCCTTACGTGCGCGCCTGGGCGGAGAAATACAGGGATCAGGGCCTCGTGGTGATCGGCGTTCACGCGCCCGAGTTCGCCTTCGAGAAGAACATCGCCAACGTCAAAAAGGCGGTGCGCGATCTCAAGGTCGATTACCCGGTGGCGATCGACAACAACTACGCGATCTGGCGCGCCTTCGACAATCAGTACTGGCCGGCGCATTATTTCATCGACGCCGAAGGCCGCATCCGCCATCACCATTTCGGCGAGGGCGACTACGACAACTCCGAACGCATCATCCAGATGCTGCTGTCGCAGGCCGGCCACAAGCTGAAAACCGCCGATCTGGTCAGCGTCCGCGCCACCGGCGCCGAGGCCGCTCCCGACATGGATCGCGTGAAATCGCCGGAAACCTATCTCGGTTACGCACGCGCGGAGAATTTTGTCTCGCCCGGCGGGGCCGCTCGGGACACACGCCACACTTATCGGGCCAGCGTCAACGCGTTGAATAGCTGGGGCCTCAACGGCGACTGGACCGTCGCGGGCGAGCGCGCATCGCTCGACGCGCCCGGCGGCAGCATCGTCTATCGCTTCCACGCCCGCGACCTGCATATGGTGCTGGGGCCGGGCGGCGACGGCAAGCCGGTGCGCTTCCGCGTCACCCTCGACGGCCGACCGCCCGGCGCGGATCACGGCGTCGACACCGACGCGGACGGCAACGGCATCGTCACCGGCGAGCGGCTTTATCAACTGGTGCGTCAGAAAGGCGATATCACCGACCGCACCTTCACGATCGAATTTCTCGATCCCGGCGTGCGCGCCTACGCGTTCACCTTCGGCTGACGGAGGAAAGCGTCGGTATCATTCCAGACGTCGCACACGCATCTTGCGGATTCGCAACACGAAAGGAGTCGTCCCCGCGCAGGCGGGGACCCATAACCCCTGGCGTTATTAGTAAACGGGACTATTCGCCAAAAATTACAATCGCCCTCCGTATCATAAGTGACACGGCGTATGGGTCCCCGCCGGAGCCTGCCATCGGGCGGCGCTTTGCGCCGACCCGTTGGCGGGGATGACGATTTTGGGATTTCAGGTCCGCTCCAGCAGTTCGATGGAAATGCCTTGCGGGCCGCGAATGAAGCAGACCCGCAAGCCGGGCCGGACCTGATGCACGTCCCCGGTGAAATGCACGCCCTTCGCTCTCAGGTCGGCGACCAGCGCATCGAGCCCTTGCACCGCCAGCCCGAAGTGATCGAGCCCCTGATACGGCGTCGCCGGCGGCGGATTGATGCCGTCTCCGGCGACGACCGGCGTGAGAAAGATGCTGTTTCCACCGAGCCGCACGTCAATGCGCGTCGGCGAGGGCACGATCTCCGCGCCCAGCATATCGGCGAACCATTGCGCGGTTGCATCCGGGTCCGCCGTGCGGATATGGACGTGATCCCATTTGAGTTGCGGCTTTGCATTGGCCATCTTGTCGCTCTCCCATGCTGTTGCGTGGCTCATGATGCCTTTGCGCGCAAAAACACGAACTCGGTGTCGTCGTAAGCACGGCGTTCGCGTTCCTCGAACCCCGCCGGCGCGGCGAACGCCGCTGCCTTCGATTCCTCGACCACCACCAGCGCGTCTGGCTTCAGCCAGCCGCCGTCGCGCAGCGCGGCCAGCGCCGTCTGCGCCAGCCCCTTGCCGTAGGGCGGATCGAGAAACACGAGATCGAACGGCGCGACCGGATGCGCGGGGCCGAGGCGGGTGGCGTCGCGGCGATAGACCTTGGTGACGCCGCCGAGCCCCAGCGCCTCGACGTTGCCCCGCAACAG
>JBASBO010000409.1:0-2199 GCA_049651165.1 Xanthobacteraceae bacterium
CCGCCGAGCGTGGCGGCGGCCGCGGCGAGGACCAGTGTCCGGATATAGCTCACAAGCGTCTCCCGTCTTGGCCCGTGGCTGGAGTCGGCCGGGCAGGGTGGAAGGTTCATGTCTGTCATAAGTGATATGGTATGCGCCCGAGCGGCGGAGCGGCCCATTCCGCAATTGAGGTTTTGACCATGGCAAGTGTCATGACACGTAGCCTCAAGTTGCGAAAGGGCGGCATGGTGCGCGATGTCGCGGTCCGCGTTTTCTGGCCGGTTGCTGACAACGCCGCCTGGGACTGCCGCTGGGAGATCGACTGGCCGGAGCAGCCCCGTTCGAACGCGGGTCGCGGTGTCGATGCGATGCAGGCGCTCGTCAATGCGCTGACGATGATCGGTGCGGAAATCTATTGCAGCGAGGCGCACAAGGCGGGGCAATTGACATGGAATGACGAATGGCGCGGCTACGGCTTTCCCGTCTCGCCGGGGCTGCGAGACATGCTGATCGGCGACGACGCGCGGTTTTTGTAAGGAATGGATGTCCGGGGCTCACCCCGGACATTGCTCTGCGAAAGTTCAGAGGCGTTGCCGTTATGACAACGCCTTGTTGCTGTCCTTCACGGCGTCGGCCTCGACATAGACGTTGCCGCCCATCTCCTTGAACTTCTCGCTCATCTGCGCCATGCCGTCCTCGATGGTGCCCTTGATCGTCATGCCGGCGGCGAGCCCGAGCGCGGCCTTCTCGTTGTCGCCGAGCGCCGCCGCGTAGTCGCGCACGTCCTGGGTGATCTTCATCGAGCAGAATTTCGGTCCGCACATCGAGCAGAAATGCGCGACCTTGTGCGCTTCCTTCGGCAGCGTCTCGTCGTGGAACGCCATCGCGGTGTCGGGATCGAGGCCGAGGTTGAACTGATCCTGCCAGCGGAATTCGAACCGCGCGCGGCTCAATGCGTCGTCGCGCAGTTGCGCCGCCGGGTGGCCCTTGGCGAGATCGGCGGCGTGGGCCGCGATCTTGTAGGTGATGACGCCGGTCTTGACGTCGTCGCGGTTGGGCAGGCCGAGGTGCTCCTTCGGCGTCACGTAGCACAGCATCGCGCAGCCGAACCAGCCGATCATCGCCGCGCCAATGCCGGAAGTGATGTGATCGTAGCCCGGCGCGATATCGGTGGTCAGCGGGCCGAGCGTGTAGAACGGCGCTTCGCCGCACTCCTTCAACTGCTTGTCCATGTTGATCTTGATCTTGTGCATCGGCACATGGCCGGGGCCTTCGATCATCACCTGACAACCCTTCTTCCACGCGATCTGCGTCAGTTCGCCGAGCGTCTCAAGTTCCGCGAACTGCGCGCGGTCGTTGGCGTCGGCGATCGAGCCGGGGCGCAACCCGTCGCCCAGCGAGAACGACACGTCGTAGCGGCGCATGATGTCGCAGATGTCCTCGAAGTGGGTGTAGAGGAAGCTCTCCTTGTGATGGGCGAGGCACCACTTGGCCATGATCGAGCCGCCGCGCGAGACGATGCCGGTGACGCGGTCGGCGGTGAGGTGGATGTAGGGCAGCCGCACGCCGGCGTGGATGGTGAAGTAATCGACGCCCTGTTCGCACTGTTCGATCAGGGTGTCCTTGTAAAGCTCCCAGGTCAGCCGGACCGGGTCGCCGTCCTTGCACTTTTCCAGCGCCTGATAGATCGGCACGGTGCCGATCGGGATCGGCGCGTTGCGCAAAATCCATTCGCGGGTAGTGTGGATGTTGCGGCCGGTGGAGAGGTCCATCACGGTATCGGCGCCCCAGCGGATCGCCCACACCATCTTGTCCACTTCCTCCTCGACCGACGAGGTCACCGCCGAGTTGCCGATGTTGGCGTTGATCTTGGTCAGGAAGTTGCGGCCGATAATCATCGGCTCCAGTTCGGCGTGGTTGATGTTCGAGGGGATGATGGCGCGGCCGCGCGCGATCTCGCTGCGCACGAATTCCGGGGTGATGAAGGCGGGCACCGAAGCGCCAAAACTCTCGCCGTCGGCCAGCGCCGCCTCCGCGCGCTCAAGCTGCTGCTTGCGGCCGAGGTTTTCGCGCTCCGCGACGTAGATCATCTCCTTGGTGACGACGCCCGCGCGGGCGAACTCAAGCTGGGTGATCGGCGCGTCGCCGACGCCGCGCAGCGGCCGGTGGTGGGCCTTGAAGGCGGCGGCGGCGTGCGCCGCGCCGACGTTGCCGTTGTCC
>JBASBO010000410.1:0-1667 GCA_049651165.1 Xanthobacteraceae bacterium
CGCAGGCGGGGACCCATACGCCGCAGCGGTTCGGCTCCATCACGCAAGGCAAGGTTATTTTTATGACAACCAATGCCGGGGGTTATGGGTCCCCGCCTGCGCGGGGACGACGCTGAGAATGCCGTGACAGCGTGCATATCCTGTGATGTTTGTTTCGCTGCGTTTGCTCGCCTCGTTTCCGCTCGGACCCTAAAGCCGCCTCACGCCCGCCGCTATTGAAACCGCGTTGCCGCCGCCTGCCGATTGATCCATGCTGCCTGACCGTTTGCGGGAGTGCGCATGGCGGACGGGGGCGAGGGCAGGGCGAGAGCCAGGGCAAGAACCTGGCCGGTATCGGACGGCGCGCGGGCGGTTACCGGCTCCGTGCGGGGAGCGAGCCTGTGGCCGTCGCTGGTCGCGCGTTTGCGCGGTTGGCTGCGGGCGGAGGCCGGCGACGGCCGGCTGTTGCCGTGGGTGCCGATCGCGTTCGGCGCAGGAATCGCGCTGTATTTTTCCGCCGACCGCGAGCCGGTGGCGTGGCTGGTGAGCGGCGTCGCGATGGTCTTGAGCCTCGCGGCTGTTCTGGTGCGGCGGCGCAGGGCGTTCGCGGCGATGCTGATGGCGGCCGCGATCGCCTGCGGCTTCGCGGTCGCCGCGCTGAAGACCGCATGGGTCGCCCATCCGGTGCTGGCGCAGCCGATCTATTCGGCATCGCTGCAAGGCTTCGTCGAAACCCGCGAGGAGCGCGAGCGCACCGACCGTTTCGTGCTTCGCCTCACGGGGATCAGCGCCGCGCGCAACGCCGCGGAATTGACCCGCGTCAGGCTGTCGGTGCGCAAGGGGACCGCGCCGCCGGTCGGCAGCTTCATTGACGTAAAGGCGCGGCTGTTGCCGCCGCTCGCCCCGCCGCGGCCGGGCGCTTACGACTTCGGCCGCGACATGTACTTCCAGGGCCTCGGCGCCTCCGGTTTCGCGATGGGCGCGATCCGGGTCGTCGATCCGCCGTCCGACGGCGGCCTTAAATTGCGCTACGCCGCGACGATGCAGGCGATGCGCGACGCCATCGACGCCCGCATCCGCACCGCGCTGGAGGGCGACAACCGCGCCATCGCCACCGCGCTGCTGACCGGCCGCCGCGACGCCATCACGCCGGCGGTCAACGACGCGATGTTCGTCTCCGGCCTCGGCCATGTGCTGTCGATCTCCGGCTATCACATGGCGGTGGTCGCCGGCGTCGTGTTCTTCGCGGTGCGCGCGTGGCTGGCGCTGATCCCCGGCCTGACGGTGACGTTTCCGATCAAGAAATGGTCGGCGGCGGCGGCGCTCGCGGCGGCGACCTTCTATCTGCTGCTGTCGGGCGCGGAGGTCGCGACGCAACGCTCCTACTTCATGACCGCCGTGGTGCTGATCGCGATCATGGTCGATCGCCGCGCCGTCACCTTCCGCACGCTGGCGATCGCGGCGCTCGCGGTGCTCGTGGTCGCGCCGGAAGCGCTGGTGCATCCGAGCTTCCAGATGTCGTTCGCGGCGACGCTGGGGCTGGTGGCGCTGATCCAGATCGGGATGCCGCGCCTGTTCGCGACGCCGGACAGTTCGCGGACGGCGCGCGCGGCGCTGTGGGGCGGCCGCGAGATCGTCACGCTGGCGCTGGCCTCGCTGGTCGCGGGCTTCGCGACCACGCCCTACGC
>JBASBO010000411.1:0-7247 GCA_049651165.1 Xanthobacteraceae bacterium
GGTCGGGCGCCGCGCCGGCCGCGGGCGGTGGCGCCGCTGCCGCACCGACGGTCGACGTCGCTCCGATCCTCGACAAGGCTGTCGCTGCCAAGGGCGAGAAACTCGACTGGCGTCGCTCGATCGTCGATCTGATGAAGGCGCTCGATATCGATTCCAGCCTGTCCGCCCGCAAGGAGCTGGCGAAGGAACTCGGCTACACCGGCTACACCGGCGATTCCGCCTCGATGAACATCTGGCTGCACAAGCAGGTGATGGCCAAGCTCGCCGCCAACGGCGGCAAGGTGCCGGACGACCTCAAAAACTGATCGCATTGGCGATCCGACAGCAGAAGGCCCGCAGCGCTGCGGGCCTTTTTTGTCGGAGTCATTCAATGAACGATGCAGCTTGTTACCGGCGGCGTGGCTGCTGCCTGAAGCCGCGATGCGAGCGGTCTATGCCACCAGATCGGCGTTCTCCGGCGTCCTGTCGAGATAGTCGGCGACGAAGCTGCACCCGGCCACCACCTTGCGGCCATCGGCGCGGATCAAGTCCAGCGCGCCCTTGATGAGTTCCGAGGCGACGCCGCGCCCGCGCAGCGCCGTCGGGGTTTCGGTGTGGGTGATGACGTCCGTCGTCGGGGTGCGTCGGTAGCTGGCGAAGGCGGTGACGCCGTCGATAGTGAGTTCGTAGCGGTTCATCGCGGTGTTGTCGTGGACGCGGCGGGTCGGCTCGGTCATGGCAGATCCTGCGGGGGTTGGCGGGGAGTGCGGCTGGACGCGATCCGTCGCGCCGGCGTTGCGTTGGACATTATCGTAACGATCCGCCGGCTTGCCGCAAGCGCCGGAAATGCCGCATGGCAAGCCGGAATTTCATCGCTCCCGGTCTTGCGCCACGCGACGGCGCATCTAAGTGAATCGGCAGACATACGCCCCGATGCGGCTGGAACGGTCGTTTGACGGTCGGAGCGTAACGGCGTCCCGCCGCAGACGTATGCCTCTTGTGACAGGAGGCTTCCATGTTGTCGCGGTTGTTCACGATCCATCGCAATTGGGAGGACTGGCTCGGCATGGCGCTGGGCCTTGCGATCGTGCTGTCGCCGTGGGCGTCGGGCGACGCGGTCGCTCACCCCGCGGTCTGGAATACGGCGCTGGTCGGCGTCGTGGTGTTCTTCATCGCCGAACTCGAATACGTCGTACTACGCCGCTGGGAGGAAACGGCGCAGGTTCTGCTCGGGCTGTGGCTGGTGCTGTCGCCCTACGTGTTCGGTTACTTCGCGGCCGGAAGCTTGCGCTTCTGGCACTCGACGCTCGGCGGCCTCCTCATCCTGCTCGCCGCGCTGGAGCTGTGGCAGGACTGGCAGCGCAGCGACGACGAGATGCTGAAGCAGGGACGGTTGTTCGGGCGGTAAGGGGATGTCGTTTTGCGGTAGGCAGTTGTTTGAGCTTACCTTCAAACGATCATCATGCCTGTGTGCTTCACGGACATCCACCTTAATATCAGACATCGGCATCGCTGAGTGCGACGTAGAAAAGAACCGGAAGTGGCGTAGGTTTCAGATAACCGAAAAAGCGGTTGGGTCGACGATTACGGATTCAATCGTTTCAATCTTGACGCCAATTCTCAGTGATTTGAGCAGATCGCAAAGCGCATCGCCATCAACGAGGTCAATTGCGGGAGCACCGTCTCGGGTTGCCTCTTTTCTAGCATCGACGGTAAAAGTCCCTGTCGTAATTATCAATCCTTTATCCGCGCGACCTACCATTGCTCCTCGGAAATCGCGAACGACTGATGCGCCAACGGAGCCCCTGTACCGCTTCGATTGGAAAAGGACTTGAAACGAAAGAAGATTAAGTCGAAGCACGCCAGTTCCATCAATGCCACCATCACCACTTCGGCCTGTTACCTCAACCTTGATGAATCCAGACTCTCTCAGAATACGTTGGCAAAGACGTTCGAATGCGCTGGGCTCCATCGCCAGAAGGGTTTCAAGAAGTCGTTCCTTCCAAGACAATGAAATATCTTCAGCTTCGTCTTTTTCTTCATCGTTGTGATCCGGGTCCAGCTCTTCCTGAGCGGTTGCCGCCGCGCGTGCTTCACGATTTTGTTGTTGCACCTGGTATTTGATCTCGTTGATTTGGGCATCGGACATCTCGGAGCCTGCAGGCGTTAAACGCCAAACGCCACGCTCCGAATTTTCTAATGCTCCACCTTTCTTGAGATAGGTACGAGCCCATGCAAGACGATAGCTAAACTCCGTTCGTGGCCCATCTCCGTGGAGTTGAGAACGCTCCTGTTCGGACAAATGAGTTGCCGTCGCGACCGCTTCTTCCATTTCTTCAATTGTAGCGGATCCGCCGCTTGCACGAAGAGCGTGAACGATTGGCACAAAGAAAGTATGAAATGATGGAACAGGCATAAACTACTCCGCCGCCTCGCCGCGCCGCTTTTTCCCGTCCGCTTTCCCCAGCACCGGCTTCAAGAACTTTCCGGTGTGGCTGCGGGGAGCTTTCGCGATGTCTTCCGGCGGACCCCAGGCGACGATCTCGCCGCCGCCGTCGCCGCCCTCGGGGCCGAGGTCGATCACCCAGTCGGCGGTCTTGATGACTTCGAGATTGTGCTCGATCACCACCACGCTGTTGCCCTGCGCCACCAGTTCGTGCAGCACCTCTAGCAGCTTTGCCACGTCGTGGAAGTGCAGGCCGGTTGTCGGCTCGTCGAGGATATAGAGCGTGCGACCGGTGGCGCGCTTCGACAATTCCTTGGCGAGTTTTACGCGCTGCGCTTCGCCGCCTGACAGCGTGGTCGCCTGCTGGCCGACCTTGATGTAGTCGAGGCCGACGCGGCGTAGTGTGTTGAAGGTGTCGCGCACCCGCGGCACCGCCTTGAAGAACTCGGCGGCTTCCTCCACCGTCATGTCGAGCACGTCGGCGATCGACTTGCCCTTGAACAGCACCTCCAGCGTCTCGCGGTTGTAGCGCTTGCCCTTGCAGGCGTCGCAGGTGACGTAGACGTCCGGCAGGAAGTGCATCTCGATCTTGATGACGCCGTCGCCCTGGCACGCCTCGCAGCGGCCGCCCTTGACGTTGAAGGAGAATCGGCCCGGCTCGTAGCCGCGCGCCTTCGCTTCCGGCAGGCCGGCGAACCATTCGCGGATCGGCGTGAACGCGCCGGTATAGGTCGCGGGATTGCTGCGTGGGGTGCGGCCGATCGGCGACTGGTCGATGTCGATGATCTTGTCGATGTGCTCCAGCCCCTCGATGCGGTCGTGCGGCGCGGGCGGCTCGCTGGCGTTGTTGAGTTTTCGCGCGATGGCGCGATAGAGCGTGTCGATCAGCAGTGTGGACTTGCCGCCGCCGGAGACGCCGGTGACGCAGGTGAACAGCCCGAGCGGGATTTCCGCCGAGACGTTCTTCAGGTTGTTGCCGCGCGCGTTGACGACCTTCAGCGTGCGGCGATGGTTCGGCGGTCGCCGCTCAGGGATCGCGACGAAGCGCTCGCCGTTGAGATATTGCCCGGTCAGCGAGGCGGGATTGCGCATGATGTCGGCGGGCGTGCCCTGCGCGATGATGTGGCCGCCGTGGACACCGGCGCCGGGGCCGACATCGACGACATGATCGGCGAGGCGAATGGCGTCCTCGTCGTGCTCCACCACGATCACGGTGTTGCCGAGGTCGCGCAGCCGCTTCAGGGTGTCGAGCAGGCGCGCGTTGTCGCGCTGGTGCAGGCCGATCGAGGGCTCGTCGAGCACGTAGAGCACGCCGGTCAGCCCGCTGCCGATCTGCGAGGCGAGGCGGATGCGCTGGCTCTCGCCGCCGGACAACGTACCGGAGGCGCGCGCCAGCGTCAGGTAATTCAGGCCGACGTCGAGCAGGAATGTCAGCCGCTCGCGGATCTCTTTCAGCACGCGCGCGGCGATCTCGTTCTGCTGCGTGCTCAGCGCTTCGGGCACCGTGGCGAACCAGTCGCCGGCGGCTCTCACCGACAGCTCGGCGATCTCGCCGATGTGCTTGGCCCCGATCTTGACGCACAGCGCTTCCGGCTTGAGGCGATAGCCGTTGCAGGCTTCGCACGGCACGTCGGAGAAGTACTTGCCGAGTTCCTCGCGCGCCCATTCGCTCTCGGTCTCGCGGAAGCGGCGCTCGATATTGGTGACGACGCCCTCGAACGACTTTTTGGTATCGTAGGAGCGGACGCCGTCCTCGTAGGAGAACTTGATCTCGTCGTCGCCGGAGCCGAACAGCAGCGCATTTTGCGTCTTCTTCGGCAGGTCCTTCCACTTGGTGTCGAGCGTGAACTTGTAGAACTTGCCGAGCGCCTGCAACGTCTGCACGTAATACGGCGACGACGACTTCGCCCACGGCGCGATCGCGCCCTTGCGCAGCGTCAGTTCCTTGTCGGGAATGACGAGGTCGGGATCGATATGCTGCTCGATGCCGAGCCCGCCGCAGGCCGGGCAGGCGCCGTAGGGGTTGTTGAACGAAAACAGCCGCGGCTCGATTTCGGGAATCGTGAAGCCCGACACCGGGCAGGCGAACTTCTCCGAGAACAGGAGGCGCTCCGGCCCGCTCTTATCGTGGATCTTCGCGGTCTTCTTTTCGGTTTTCTTGTCATCGGTGACTGCCGGCGCATCGGCGTATTCGATCACCGCCAGCCCCTCGGCGAGCTTCAACGCGGTCTCGAAACTTTCCGCCAGCCGCTGCCCGATGTCAGGGCGCACCACGATGCGGTCCACCACCACGTCGATGTCGTGCGGGAATTTCTTGTCGAGCGCCGGCGCTTCCGACAGTTCATGGAACGTGCCGTCGATCTTGACGCGCTGAAAGCCCTTCTTGAGGTAGTCCGCCATCTCCTTGCGGTATTCGCCCTTGCGGCCGCGCACCACCGGGGCCAGCAGATAAAGCCGCGTGCCTTCCGGCAGCGCCAGCACGCGGTCGACCATCTGCGATACGGTCTGGCTCTCGATCGGCAATCCGGTGGCGGGCGAATAGGGCACGCCGACGCGCGCCCACAACAGCCGCATGTAGTCGTAGATCTCGGTAACGGTGCCGACGGTGGAGCGCGGGTTCTTCGAGGTGGTCTTCTGCTCGATGGAGATCGCCGGCGACAGCCCGTCGATCTGATCGACGTCGGGCTTCTGCATCATCTCCAGAAACTGCCGCGCATAGGCGGAGAGCGACTCGACATAGCGGCGCTGGCCCTCGGCGTAGATGGTGTCGAAGGCGAGCGAGGATTTGCCGGAGCCGGACAACCCGGTCAGCACCACCAGTCGGTCGCGCGGGATTTCGACGTCGATGTTCTTGAGATTGTGCTCGCGGGCTCCGCGAATGGTAATGGCGCGCTGGTTCGGGCCAGCGGCGAGTTGGCGTTTCGCCTTGAGAACTTCATCGACCATGTTCGGCATTTCCACGACGCAAACGGCGCGCCGCAATTCGGGCGCGCATCGCCGGGAAGCCGGGACCGGACGCCTAAGGACCTTGCTCGGAACATAGGAAGAACGGGGAAGGATTTCCAGTGCTCCGGCCGACCTTCAACCGGTTTGTTGTGGACGTTCGCCACCGACCGAAAGACGGGCCGGATCACGCCGGTTGCGGCAGCCCATCGAGCGTGTCTGCGGCGGCAGGGCGGGCCAACAAAACAAAAAAGAGCCGGCGCGAGGCCGGCTCTTGAAACAAGATCAAGTCAGGGAGGAAATCGCTTAGTACTTCGCTACCACCGGACCACCCCAGTTGAAGTGGTAGTTGATGCCGGCCTTGACCGAATTGAGCGAGGTGCGTCCGCTCGACAGCGTGCCGTTGAAGTAATCCTGACCGTCGAGATCGGCATAGAGATATTCGACCTTGGCCGACCAGTTCGGCGCGAACATGTATTCGAGGCCGGCGCCGACGGTCCAGCCGCTGTGGGTGCGGCTGTCGGAGGCGGTCAAGCCGCCCAAATCGACGCTCAGCTTGTTGTTGGCCCAGGCGTAACCGCCGGTGACGTAGAGCAGGGAGGACGGCGACGGAGTGACGCCGAGGCGGCCGCGCACGGTGCCGAAGGCGTTGATCTGCGACTTGGCCCACAGCACGCCCGGCACGCCGGCCGAGGCGCTGATGTCGGCGCCGGCCGCATCGACCTCGATGCCGAACACAACGTTGTTGTTCTGCCAGTTGTAGCCGATGGTGCCGCCGCCGAAGCCGCCGGTCATGTCGAGACCGCCGGCGCCGGACGTCACGTCACCGGTCCAGCCGTAGCCGCCGAAGCCACCGATGTAGAACCCGGTCCAGTTGTAGATCTGCGCGGGGACCGGGACGGGAGCCTTCGTGTAGGGACGGGCGGCCAGATCCGCGGCGCTGGCGGGAAGCGCCATGCCAATGGCGGCGAGAGCAACCGTGCCCATGAGGAAGGATTTCATCGTCAGTCTCCACTTATTTCTTTTATCGGAGGACCGTGCCCCCCGGAAATTCAATGGAACCAACATATCGGATTCCGAGAGAAATACTGTCTCCCGCGTGCAACACTCGGGAATGAAGTATGGGCCATCGTTTCCAGTGGTTTGCGCCGAGCTGTCGTGCCCGGTACGGGGGATTCGCGGGACAGGTGCGCTTGAGTGATATTGGGGCTCTGCAACCGCAGGTTTTATCCAGTGTGGATAGCCTTTTCATTTGAACAAAATAAGAACATAGTGCCGGCATCCGGTGTGGATAAGGTTGCGCGGAGCGCATCCCGGGCCGCCGGAAGGGGTATAGCTTCGGACGGCCGCGCTCGCGGCGCGCAGTCGGCCGGCGCGGGAGGCAAGTCCTTCGGGATTTCGGTCCCGGCCGGGTTTGATTTTTAGCGGTTTGGTTCGTCAGAGTGGAGGCGTCGATGGCGGGAAGCGTGAACAAGGTCATTCTGGTCGGCAATCTCGGGGCCGATCCGGAAATCAAACGGACCCAGGACGGCAGGCCGATCGCCAACCTGCGGGTCGCGACGTCGGAAAGCTGGCGCGACAAGAACACCGGCGAGCGCAAGGAAAAGACCGAGTGGCACCGCGTCGTGATCTTCAACGAGGGCCTGTGCCGGATCGCCGAGCAGTATCTGCGCAAGGGTTCCAAGGTCTACATCGAGGGTCAGTTGCAGACCCGCAAATGGACCGACCAGAGCGGCGCGGAACGCTATTCCACCGAGGTGGTGTTGCAGGGCTTCAATTCGAGCCTGACCATGCTCGACGGTCGCAGCGGCGGCGGTGGCGGCAGCTTCGGCGGCGATGACGCCGGCGGTGATTTCGGCTCCGGCGGCCCGTCCGGCGG
>JBASBO010000412.1:0-9755 GCA_049651165.1 Xanthobacteraceae bacterium
GGCCGCAGCCCCGCCGATCACCGGCATCCCGCAACTGGCTGGCCGCCGTATCGGCGTCCTCGGCCGGACGCAGGCCAACGTGAAACTGCTCGACGTGGTGTTGCGCCAATACGGTGTCGATCCGGCCGGGGTGGCGATCGTCCAGTTCACGCCTCCGGAGATGGCCGAGGCGGTGCGCCACCACAAGGCCGACGCCTATCTCGCCGCCGGGCCGATCGGGGGCCGGCTGATCTCCGAGACCATCGCGGCCGTGGTGCGTGGTGGCGGTGCGCCCGCCTTCCTGCCGATCGATGCGGCCGGGGCCATCGCCCAGAACCATCCGGTGTACGAGGCGGCGGACATCCCGGCCGGAGTGTTCGGCGGCGCGCCGCCGCGCCCCGACACCGGCATCAAGACCATCAGCTTCGCCCACCATCTGGTGGCGCGCGACAGTCTGTCCGAGACCACGGTGGCGGCCCTGACGCGGCAGTTGTTCGCCGTGCGGCAGGACATGATGACCGATTTCCCGCTGGCGGCGAAGATCGAGACGCCCGATACCGACAAGGATGCGGTGCTGCCGGCGCATCCCGGCGCGGCCGCCTATGTCGATGGCGAGGAAAAGTCGTTCCTTGAGCGCTACAGCGATTACATCTGGTGGGCGCTGATGGTGCTGTCGGCGCTGGGGTCGCTGGTCGCGTGGCTGGCAAGCTATTTCCGCCGCGACGAGCGCACCAGCAACACCTCCCAGCGCGGCCGCCTGCTCGACATGCTGACGGCCGCGCGGCGCAGCGAGTCGATCGAGGATCTCGACCGGATGCAGGCGGAGGCCGACGACATCCTGCGCGCCACGCTCGACTGTTTCGAGCGCGGCGGCATCGAGGAGGGCGCGCTGACCGCGTTCCAGATCGCGCTGGAGCAGTTCCACAATGCGGTGGCGGACCGCAAGGCGTGGCTGGCGTCGCGGCCGCCGGAATCACCCAAGGTCAACGTGCAACTGGTCGCCAGTTCGTCGTAGAGTCTCGGATCAGGTCAGCCGGGTATTTCGGCGCAGCCTTGATCGTCCGTCGACCGGAAGGCCGCCAGCACCGCCGCCAATTCCTCTTTCAGGAACGGTTTGTTCAGGACCGGTCGCGCCACCGACCGGCCGGCCAGCGCGACATCGTCGCGATAGCCGGTGACGAAGGCGAACGGGATTTTGAGCGCATCCAACTGGTCGGCAACCACGAAGCTGGTGTCGGTGCCGAGTCCGACATCGAGCAAGGCGAAGTCCGGCACGCGCTCGGCGATCATGGCGAGCGCCTGGGCGACATGGGTGGCGGTGCGGACCTGCTGCACGCCCATGTCCGTGATCGTGGTTTCAAAATCAAGGGCGATGATGGCGTCGTCTTCGACGACCAGCACGTCATTGGGCATCGCCATTTTAGCGGCAGACGGTCCTGAACCGGATAAAGGCACGGCATCGATCCTGAAAAATTGCCGGAGCGAGAGGATTGGCGCGGCGTGCCGAAGATGCCCTCAAGCACAAATTCGGTCCCGAAGGGAACCCATCACACCTGCTGCGCATATGTCTGTTCACTAGTGAACATTCGGCCGCCGCAAAATGGAGGAAACTGGCGTCGTGGAACCGACGTCGCAGAGAGGGCCGATCGATGGATATGGGGTACGGGAGCGTGCGCGCCGAAACCGGGCGTCCGTTCAACAATCTGCTGCGCAAGATCCGTGACGACGATTACGCCCTGCTGGCGTCGCATCTGGAAGCTTGCACGCTGTCGAACGGCGAACTGCTCTACAATCCGGGTGACGACGTTGCGGTCGTTCACTTCCCTTGCGGTCCCAGCCTGGCGTCGTTCCTCATCACCAACGAGGATGGACGAGATGTCGAAACCATTCTGATCGGACGCGAGGGCGCGGTCGGCGGCATCGTCAGCCAGGGCTATCTGCCAGCCTATTCGCGCATTACGGTGAAGTTCGGCGGTCCGTTCGTCCGTCTGCGGGTCAGCGCGCTGGAAGCGGCGAAGATGCGATCGGCGACGCTGCGCAATCTGTTCGCGCGTTACGCCGATTGCGTGGTGGCACAGCTTTTTCAGTCCACCGCCTGCAACGCCATTCACACCATCGAACAACGCGCTGCGAAATGGATCGTCGCGACGATGGAGCGCACCGGAAGCGAGCGGGTGGCGCTGACTCACGAGCAACTGGCGACGATGCTCGGAGTCGGGCGTAGCTATGCCAGCCGGGTGGTGCAGGTCCTCAAGGCCGAGGGTGTGGTCGAGACGCGACGCGGCGCGATCCTGGTCCGAAATCATGCCGCCCTGGAGGCGCGGGCCTGTTCCTGCAACGAGTCGGTGAAGGCCCATTTCGAGGAGGTGCTGCGCGGCGTTTATCCGACCGGAGAGATCGAAAGCGCGTGACGGCCCGGCGAGGCGTTGTTTTTGCCCGCGAAGCAGGTTATATTGCATCGCAGCGTAGGCGGCCGGCCCGGTTCAGGGGCGGCCGCCGGCTTTTCATCCGCGTCATTCTCCGTCGCGACCCGCGCTTCAGGGGCGTTGGCCGGCAGCTATTATTCGACCGCCCGACGCGTTCGGGCGGATGCAGGGAAACAGGCCCTATCCATGACCTGGCCGAGCCAGACCGGATATTGATCGAGCCGTCGCCGGCCCCGACCCGGCCGGTGCGGCCTACCGCGCGCCTTACGCAAACCTTTTCAAGCCAACTGCCTCGCATCCCGGTGCTGACCGCAGCGCCGGATACGGCCAATCGAGAACCCGAAGAAGCATCGTCATGAACCTCCGCAATATCGCCATCATCGCCCACGTCGATCACGGCAAGACCACGCTGGTGGACAAGCTGTTGCAGCAGTCCGGCATCTACCGCGACAACCAGCGCGTCACCGAGCGCGTGATGGATTCTAACGACATCGAAAAAGAGCGCGGCATCACCATTCTCGCCAAGTGTACCTCGGTGCATTGGGGCGACACCCAGATCAACATCGTCGACACCCCCGGCCACGCCGATTTCGGCGGCGAGGTCGAGCGTATCCTGTCGATGGTGGATGGCGTGATCGTGCTGGTTGACGCCGCCGAGGGCCCGATGCCGCAGACCAAGTTCGTGGTCGGCAAGGCGCTCAAGCTCGGCCTCAAGCCGATCGTCGCCATCAACAAGGTGGATCGCCCCGACGCGCGCGCGACTGAAGTGCTGAACGAAGTGTTCGACCTGTTCGCGGCGCTGGACGCCACCGACGAGCAGCTCGATTTCCCGATCCTCTACGGCTCCGGCAAGAACGGCTGGATGGGCGTGTCGCCCGACGACAACGGCAACGGCATGAAGCCGCTGTTCGAACTGGTGCTCAAGCACGTCGCGCCGCCGAAAGTCGAGGATGGGCCGTTCCGCCTGCTCGGCACCATTCTCGAAGCCAACCCCTATCTCGGCCGCATCATCACCGGCCGCATCGCCTCCGGCACGGTGAAGCCGAACCAGTCGGTGAAGGTGCTGTCGCGCGACGGTAAGGTGGTGGAGACCGGGCGCATCTCGAAGATTCTCGCGTTCCGCGGCCTGGAGCGGGTGCCGCTCGATATCGCCGAGGCTGGCGACATCGTCGCCATCGCCGGGCTGTCGAAGGGCACCGTCGCCGATACCTTCTGCGATCCGTCGGTGGAGACGCCGCTGACGGCGCAGGCGATCGATCCGCCGACGGTGTCGATGTCCTTCATCGTCAACAACTCGCCGCTCGCCGGCACCGAGGGCGACAAGGTGACCAGCCGCATGATCCGCGACCGCCTGCTGCGCGAAGCGGAAGGCAACGTCGCGCTGCGCGTCACCGAGGCCGCCGACAAGGACTCCATGGAGGTTTCGGGACGCGGCGAGTTGCAGCTCGCGATCCTGATCGAAACCATGCGCCGCGAAGGCTTCGAACTGTCGGTGTCGCGGCCGCGCGTGGTGCTGACCAAGGACGAGAGCGGCCAGTTGCTGGAGCCGATCGAGGAAGTCGTCATCGACGTCGACGAGGAGCACTCGGGCGTCGTGGTGCAGAAGATGAGCGAGCGCAAGGCCGAGATGATCGAGATGCGCCCCTCCGGCGGCAACCGCCTGCGGCTGGTGTTCTACGCGCCGACGCGCGGACTGATCGGCTATCAGGGCGAACTTCTGACCGACACTAAGGGCACCGCGATCATGAACCGCCTGTTCCACGGCTACGCGCCGTACAAGGGCGACATCGCCGGCCGCCGCAACGGCGTCCTCATCTCCAACGATCAGGGCGAGGCGGTGGCCTATGCGATGTTCAAGCTGGAAGATCGCGGCCCGATGATGATCGAGCCGGGCTGGAAGGTCTATCGCGGCATGATCGTCGGCGAGCACACCCGCGACAACGACCTTGAGATCAACGTGCTCAAGGGCAAGCAGTTGACCAACATCCGCACCACCGCCAAGGACGAGGCGGTGCGGCTGACGCCGCCGATCCGGATGACGCTGGAAAAGGCGCTGGCCTATATCGAGGACGACGAACTGGTGGAGATCACCCCGAAGTCGATCCGGCTGCGCAAGAAACACCTCGACCCCAACGAGCGCAAGCGCGCCGAGCGGGCCAAGGACATGGTGGCGTAACCTTATCTTCCCTCTCCCCGCTGCGCAGGGAGAGAGAGTAAGATATCCGGATGTCCCTTCCGTCTGACATCGACGTTGCGATCATCGGCGGCGGGGCCGCCGGGTTAGGTGCGGCGCACGCGCTGATGGAGGCCGGCCGCTCGGTGCTGGTGCTGGAGGCACGGGGGCGTCTCGGTGGGCGCGCTTGCACCGTTCTGCCGGTGCCGGATGTGGTGTTCGATGTCGGCTGCGGCTGGCTGCACTCTGCCGACAGGAATTCGTTCGTCGCCATCGCCGGGCGTCTTGGTTTCGAAATCGACAAAAACCGTCCGCCGTGGCGGGAGCAGGCGGCGCATCCGGCGTTTCCGCCGGAGCAGCGCGCCGATTTTCTCGCCGCGCTCGATGCGTTCTACGAGCGCGCCGAGGACGCCTCGGACGCGCCGCAGGACAGCGTCGCCAGCGAATGGCTGGAGCCGGGCAATCGCTGGAACCCGACGATCGACGCGATCTCGACCTACATCAACGGCTGCGAACTCGATTCCGTGTCGGTCTACGACATGGACGCCTATGAGGACACCGAGATCAACTGGCGGGTGCGGCGCGGCTATGGCGCGCTGATCGCCGCCTATGGCGCGCCGTGTCCGGTCGCGCTCGATACCGTCGTCACCCTGATCGATCATTCCGGCAAGCGGCTCAGGATCGAAACCTCGCGCGGCACGCTGACGGCTGCGAAAGCCGTCGTCACGGTGCCGACCGACCTGATCGCCGACGAGGCGATTTGTTTCACCCCGGCGCTGCCGGCCAAGGTCGGCGCGGCTTGCGGGCTGCCGCTAGGATTGGCCGACAAGGTGATGCTGCGGCTCGACCAGCCCGAAGCGCTGCCGGTGGACGGCAGCCTGCGCGCCGCGACCATGCGTTGCGGGATGGGGACCTATCACACCCGCCCGTTCGGGCAGCCGTGCATCGAGGGGTTTTTCGGCGGCCGCTTCGCGCGTGAACTGGAAGATGCCGGCGAGGGCGCGCTGGCGGCGCAGAGCATCGACGAGATCGTCGCCATTCTCGGCTCAAGTTTTCGCCGCAGGCTCACGCCGCTTGCGGCCTCGCGCTGGGCGCACGATCCGTTCGCGCGCGGCTCCTATTCCCACGCCATGCCCGGCTGCGCCGATTGCCGCGCGGTGCTGGCGGCGCCGGTGGACAACCGGCTGTTCTTCGCCGGTGAAGCGACCTCGCTGAACTTCTTCTCCACCGCCCACGGCGCGCGCGACAGCGGCGAGCGGGCGGCGCGGGAGCTTTTGCGCGGCCGATGACGGCGGCAGCATGTTTTGCTGTGCGGAACGCGGCGCGCGCAAGTGTCCGATTTCGGCACAGCGCGACGACCGACTGATGCCGAAAATCCACAAATTAACCGAATATTAACGAAGGACCTTGAAGGCGGGCCGATGTCTTGCTTTGATTGGGTCCATGAGCACAACCCTGATCGAAGTCCGGCCGGCCAGAACTGCGGATGCCGTCGCGGTGGCGTCCGCCCACGACGAATCCTGGCGGTCGGCCTACCAGGGCATCATCCCAGGCACCGAACTCGACAAGCTGATCAACCGTCGCGGCCCGTGCTGGTGGGAGAGCGCGATCCGCAAGGGCAGCCGCGTCAGCGTGCTGGTGTTCGGCGATACGGTCGCGGGCTACGCCAATTACGGCCGCAACCGCGCCCGCAGCCTGCACTTCGAGGGCGAGATCTACGAGCTTTACCTGCGTCCGGAATTTCAGGGCCTCGGCTTCGGCCGCCGCCTGTTCTCGGCGGCGCGGCGCGACCTGATGCACAGCGGGCTCAAGAGCCTGGTGATCTGGGCGCTGTCGGACAACGAGCCGGCCACCGAGTTCTACCGTGCGCTCGGCGGCCGCATGGTGGCGCGCTCTTCGGAGCAGTTCGGGCCGAAGACGCTCGACAAGGTGGCGTTCGCCTGGGCCAACTAAGGCGCGCCGAAAGCCTTAGAGCAGCTCCTGTTCAGGCGGAAACGCTGTGACGTGGAGCGTCGTTGCCGGGCATACCCATTCGAAGAAGGGCGTCGCTTTGCTCGCCCGTAGCCGTTCGAAGAACGGCGTCGCTTCGCTCGCCCGTAGCCGTTCGAAGAACGGCGTCGCTTCGCTCGCCTATGGACCCGCGTGCGGGGCCGAAGCCCCCTTGGCGCTGTGAAGGCCCGGCAATCTGTCATTTTTCAGAAAGATGGATGCGTGGATCAAGGCCGCGGATGACGGTGATTTGCCTAACCTGCAAACCCGCCGTCGGCGAGAAACGCCGACTCGGCTTCCGTCATCCCTCGTCCCAGCACCGGATTGCGATGCGGAAAGCGGCCGAAGCGGCGGATGATGTCGGCGTGGATCTCAGCGTAGCGCAGGTTCTCGGCGTCGCCCAGCGCGGTGAACAACACGACGCTGCGCTCCTGATCCGCGGGCGCTTCCGAATGCTCGAAGGGCAGATAGACGAACTGCCGCATCACCCGGTCGATGCGCTGGTCGCGCCCCTCGGCGACGGCGCGGTTCGCGACCGCGCGCGCCTTGGCGTCGGCGGCGAAGGCGCGCGGATCGCCGCGAAACATATTGCGCGAGAACTGGTCGAGCACGATCAGCAGCGCCAGTACGCCGTCGTCGCTATCCTGCCAGTCATCGTGCGCGCCGGCGAGTGCCGCTTCCCACGTTGCAAGAAACCGCAGGCGGATGTCGGCGTCGAACGCCTCGTCCTTCTTGTACCAGCGCTCATAGCCGGCCTCGCGCCAGAACGCGATGATGTCGGCGGGAGTGGGTGGGTTGCTGATGTCTGTCATCTCGATTTTTCTCGTCGTCCCCGCGCAGGCGGGGACCCATAACCCCTGGCCTTCATGAGGCTGATATCTATGCCGATCAGGCCGCGCCCATCACGAGCGACACGGCGTATGGGTCCCCGCCTGCGCGGGGACGACCCGTTGATGGTGGAGACGGCGCTCGACCGTCTTACGCCGCCGCCTTCTTCTCGTCGCGCAGTTCGCGGCGCAGGATCTTGCCGACGTTGGTCTTCGGCAGTTCGGTGCGGAACTCGACGTGCTTGGGCACCTTGTAGGCGGTGAGCTGGGTGGCGCAGAACTTGATGACGTCCTCGGCGGTGAGGTTGGGGTCCTTCTTCACCACGAACGCCTTGACCGCTTCGGTCGATTTCGGATCCGGCACGCCGATCACCGCGCATTCCAGTACGCCGGGGTGGCTCGCGATCACTTCCTCGATCTCGTTCGGATAGACGTTGAAGCCGGATACCAGGATCATGTCCTTCTTGCGATCGACGATCCGGGTATAGCCGCGCTCGTCCATCACGCCGATGTCGCCGGTGCGGAAGTAACCGTCGGGCGTCATCACCTTGGCGGTTTCGTCCGGCCGGTTCCAGTAGCCAGCCATCACCTGTGGGCCCTTGGCGCAGATCTCGCCGGCTTCGCCGAGCGGCACCTCGTTGCCGTCGTCGTCACGGATCGACAGCCAGGTCGAGGGTACCGGCAGGCCGATGGTGCCGGTGAAGGTGTCGGCGTCGGCGGGATTGCAGGTCAGCGTCGGCGATGTCTCCGACAGGCCGTAGCCTTCCGACAGCGGACAGCCGGTGAGCTTCAGCCACTTGTCGGCCACCGCCTTCTGCGTCGCCATGCCGCCGCCGATCGCCGCCTTCAGCTTGGAGAAATCGACCTTGGCGAAATCCGGATTGTTGAGGAGCGCGTTGTAGAGCGTGTTGACCGCCGGGAAGTTGTTGACCTGATACTTCTGCAACTCCTTGATGAAGCCCGGAATATCGCGCGGATTGGGGATCAGCAGGTTGACGCCGCCGGCGCGCACGCCGAGCAGGAAGCACGCGGTCAGCGCGAAGATGTGATAGAGCGGCAGCGCGCAGACGATGAACAGTTGATCGACGACCGGCGGCTTCCTCAGCGCCGGTTGCAGCCAGGCGTCGTTTTGCAGCATGTTGGCGACGATGTTGCCATGGAGCAGCGTCGCGCCCTTGGAGACGCCGGTGGTGCCGCCGGTGTATTGCAGAAAGGCGACGTCCTCGCGGGTCAACGTGGGCTTGGTCAGGCTCTTGCCGCGTCCGGCGGCGACGGCGTCGTTGAAGGCCACCGCGCCCGGCAGGGAATAGGCCGGCACCATCTTCTTCACCCTGCGCACCACCAGATTGACGATCACGCCCTTGAAGCCGAGCAGGTCGCCCATGGTGCCGACGATAACGTGCTTGATGTTGGTTCTGGCGATCACCTGCTCGACGGTCGAGGCGAAGTTCTCCAGCACGATAATGGCTTCGGCTCCGGAATCCTTGAGCTGGTGCTCCAGTTCGCGCGGCGTGTAGAGCGGGTTGACGTTGACCGCGACGTAGCCGGCGCGCAGCACCGCGGCGGTCGAAACCGGATATTGCAGCACGTTGGGCATCATCAGCGCGACGCGCGCGCCCTTGGCCAGCCCCTTGCTTTGCAGGTAGGCGGCGAGCGCCTGCGACATTTCGTCGAGGTCGCGATAGGTGATCGCCTTGTCCATGCAGATGCAGGCTTTGCGGTCGCGGAACTTGGCGAAGCTCTCCTCAAGCAGTTCGACCAGGGAACCGTACTGCGTGACGTCGATATCTGCAGGCACCCCCGCCGGGTAATGCTTGAGCCAGATCCGTTCCATGACGCTCCCTCTTGCTGACGCCGGCGCGCAATCAATCATTGTCGCGGCGCGCGGCTATCTTGCTGCAAGTATCGGGCAAAGCTCAAGGCGTTGGCAAGCTGCCTGCGCGCTAACGACGCATCGCGCGCTGCGCCGGCGGTGACGCCGCGATGGAATCAGCGCGCGGGTTTGGCGTTGGCGTCGGCGTGCTTCGGCTTCCCTTTGGGGGTGGGGTGAGCCGCGCCCGCAGGCTTGGTTGCAGCCGCTGGTTTGGCCGAGGGCTTGCTGGCTGACGGTTTGGCGGACGACGCGGCTGCGCCGTGCGCGGCGGGCTTCGCTGCCGGCTTGCCGCCCTTGACGTCGCCGGCCTCGGCGGTCTTCCCGCCCGCCGCCGGTTTCTTGGTGTCGACGGTGACGGTGACGCGCTTGTTGCCATTGCCGTCGGCGACGGCGTGAGCCTTGCCGCCGCGCCGCTTGGCCGCCTTGGCCGCGCGCGCCTTGCGGGCGTTGGCGGCGGCGGCCTCCTGAGCGGCGGCATCGGCCTCGGC
>JBASBO010000413.1:0-1873 GCA_049651165.1 Xanthobacteraceae bacterium
GTCTGCGACAGCGCGTCGAGCCGGGAGATGCTGCAACCGCCAAGCACGCCGCCCATTAGAATCGTTGTCATCAACACCGCCGCCGGGTGTATGCCCGATAGGCCAACGCGGCCGCCTGCCTTATATAGGCTTGGCCGACGCGAGGATCCCATAGGACGCTGGGCAACAGGCCGACGCAACGCGGAACTCCGATCATGACCGATACTGCCTCCATCAAACACCCAACCGAGTTAACGTCTGGTGATTTCACCACGGCGGAGAATCCGTTTGGCCTGTTCGCCGAATGGCTTGCGGAGGCCGAGAAGACGGAGCCCAACGATCCCAACGCGATGGCGTTGGCGACGGCGGACCCCGATGGCCTGCCCGACGTCCGCATGGTGCTGATGAAGGGCTATGACGCCGACGGCTTCGTGTTCTACAGCCACCTCGCCAGCCAGAAGGGCCGCGAACTCGCCGGCAATCCCAAGGCGGCGCTGCTGTTCCACTGGAAATCGCTGCGCCGCCAGGTGCGGATTCGCGGACCCGTGACGCGGGTGAGCGATGCCGAGGCCGACGCCTATTTCGCCACCCGGCCGAAACAGGCCCAGATCGGCGCATGGGCCAGCCGGCAGTCGCAGCCGCTGGAAAGCCGCTTCGCCTTCGAACAGGCGATCGCCAAGGTCGCCGCGAAGCATATCGTCGGGGCGGTGCCGCGCCCGCCGGGCTGGAGCGGCTGGCGGGTTACGCCGCTGCGCATCGAGTTCTGGCACGACCGGCCGTTCCGGCTGCACGACCGCATTGAATTTCGCCGCGACACGCCCGACATGGCGTGGACCAGGACGCGGATGTATCCGTAACCTCCCGCCCCTCCCGGCCCCAAGGACCGACACACTCCCGATGTCCCAGCCCCTGAGCAACGCGCCCCGACGAACCATGCTGCTGACCGGCGCCAGCCGCGGCATCGGCCACGCCACGGTGATCCGGTTCTCCAGCGCCGGCTGGCGCGTGCTGACCTGCTCGCGTCACCCGTTCCCGGAGCAATGCCCGTGGGGCGCGGGGCCGGAGGATCACATCCAGGTCGATCTCGCCAGCCACAGCGACACCCAGCGCGCCATCGCCGAAATCCGCGACCGCCTCGAAGGCAACGCGCTGCACGCGCTGGTCAACAACGCGGCGATCTCGCCCAAGGCCGACGGCGGCGGCCGGCTCGGCTCGATCGAAACCGATATCGACACCTGGAGTCACGTCTTCCGCGTCAACTTCTTCGCGCCGATCATGATGGCGCGCGGCCTGCTCGACGAGTTGAAAGCGGCCAGGGGCTCGGTGGTGAACGTCACCTCGATCGCCGGCTCGCGCGTGCATCCGTTCGCCGGCGCGGCCTACGCCACCTCGAAGGCGGCGCTGGCGGCGCTGACCCGCGAGATGGCGTCGGACTTCGGCCGCTTCGGCATCCGCGTCAACGCCATCGCGCCGGGCGAGATCGATACCTCGATCCTGTCGCCGGGCACGGAAAAAATCGTCGAGAGCCAGATTCCGCTGCGCCGCCTCGGCACCCCCGACGAGGTGGCGAAGATCATCTACGTGCTGTGCTCGGAAACATCGTCCTACGTCAACGGCGCCGAAATCCACATCAACGGCGGCCAGCATGTCTGAGCATGATTTTCCGAGGTTGAGACGCTCGACCGTCGCCCTTCGAGGCTCGCGGCCAACGCGCTCGCACCTCAAAGTCTGACTGGAAATGGGGCACGCAGGATCAAGCACCCTCAGCGTCGTCCCCGCGCAGGCGGGGACCCATAACCCCTGACGGTTGAGATTCGTGTGACTGTCCATCAAGGATCACAAGCACGATCTCCATCACAAGCGACACGGCGTATGGGTCCCCGCCTGCGCGGGG
>JBASBO010000414.1:0-4675 GCA_049651165.1 Xanthobacteraceae bacterium
GCGGCGGCGTCGAGCAGCAAGGCGGTGACCGGGCGCAGCATCAGGTCCTGCGCCGCCTGCCGGGCGGCCCACTGCTCGCCGGCGGGACCGTTCCAGAACGCCACCTGATCGGCATTCGCTGCATCGCTCTCAAGCTGTGTCATTGGCAAGCTCTCGTTATTCATGTTGTCCGGTCATCAAGCCGTGCCGCCGCCGCGCCAGTTAAATGCCCGATTGCTACAATTTGAACGGTTTCCGCAATCGGGAAACAAAACGTCTTTGCCATGATGCCCACGACAGCGAGGACGATCATGAGCGAAGCCGATTTCGAGGAACTGCTGGAAGCCGTCCGGTCATCGATGGATGACAGCATTGCCGACGGCCGGGCGCAAGCCGGCGCGACGCCCGCCCCCCGCTCGTCGGTCGGCATCGTCCGCGCGCTGTTTCCGCAGCCGGCCAACGACAACGGCCTCGCCTGGCCGCTATTGCCGTTCCCTGACGGCTGGCACGCCTCCTGCTGAAATCCGGCGCTGGCCCGCAACCAGCGGCGAAATCCAGAGCATCATCCCGTTCCTGAAAGGCGACCGCCGACACCGCGGTCGCCGTCAGCGGCACGCGGGTCGCACCGACCTGCGCGACGACCCAGATTCACCTCAATTTCAGCATCGAATATCGGAACGGCGGCACGCTGAGTTGCGAGCAGAATGGGTCCGGATGCGACCGGGTCTGGACCGGGACCTTTTGCCGCGTGCGGGGGTGCATGGCAGCCTTGCGCGGCGGCTTATATTGCGTTGCAACATTCATTGCTATTCTTCAGCGAAAGAGAATCGGAGGCGGACGGACGATGGGCGACCAGTGGATAACCAAGTACGGTCCGCGCCGGGTGAGGCGCGATCCACCGACGCTGGATGAGGCGATCTTCGCGGCCATGGGCATCACCGACAACGCCGACGAGCAGGCCGAGATCGCGGCCTCGCTGATGGGCCTGCCGCTCGCCTCCGTTCAGACCGAAGTCCGCAAAGCCGGCCGCGTCGCGGCGCGCTCGCAGCGGGTGATCGCCGGGGAGCCCGGCGCACAGCGCACCGTGGTGGTCGAGCGCCGCACCATCCGCCGCTTCGGCAACGACCGCCGGCCGGGCATGTAGCATCAGATAAATACGACATCGATCAACGAAAACGGGACGCAGGCGCGTCCCGTTTGCTTTTGGCTTATCCTTCTCGGGCGAACCCTGCGTCATCCCGAGGCGCGCGCGATAAGCGCGCCCCGAAGACGGGCGTGACGGCGCGCCTCAGCGGCCGACGCGCGGCGCTGCCGGCGTCTGGCCATAGAGCCCCATCACCAGGTGCCAGTAGTCACGGTTGAAGCGCAGCGCCGCCTTCCCCCAGGACTCCGCCATCCGGGGCCCGAGCGACGCCGCGCCGGCAAGCCAGTCGGCGGCCGGATCGAGGACCGGCGTCGCCGCTATCGCTGCGGCAGGCTGCGCGCGCAGGTCGATCTGCCCGCTCGTCTCGCCGTGGCGGAACGTCAGGTTGGCGCCGAACTTGTTGGCCAGCGCCCGCATCGCCTCGTTCTGCGAACCGGTGGTGACGCAAAGGCTGTCGTAGCCCTTCCGCTTCGCCGTGGCGATCAGACGCCGGAACAGGATGCTGCCCAGCCCCTTGCGCCGCAGCGGATGCTCGACGCTGAACGCGACCTCGGGAAGCGGGCTGTCGGGACCGTCGGCCGGATGCAGTTCGGCGGCCGCCAGCACCTTGCCGTTTTCGAGATAGGCCATGATGATCGTCCCGTCGGCCTGGCACTTCTCGGCGTATTTGGCGATGAAGGATACATCGGCGAAGCCGTTGAAGCGGTCGCGGCGGCTTTCGGGATCGAGGCGCAGCAGATGCTCGCGCAGCAACGGCATCTCCTGACGATCCAACGTCCTGATTATCCCAGGCAGGCCGGTCATATTGATATCGTCGCGCATGGCTCAGTCTCCTTTCGGTCAAGCCCTCAGGAGGCGTCTTCCCTAGAATACCGATATTGTGCGACGCAACATCTTTTCAAGAGGTAAATTCACCTCAAATCGCGGCAAGTTCACGACTGTCCCCAAGCGATATAAATACCATTATAAACAATAACTTAATCCGTGCGACCTGAGGCCGCACGACTAGTTCTATCGAATCAATGTTCACAAGTTCGCGATAAAACTGCGATCGTGGTTCACAAGATCATCTGGGTCTGGGTGACCACCGCCACCAGCCTGCCGTCCTCGCCTTCCAGCCGGGTCTGCCAGACCTGGGTGCGGCGGCCGCGATGCACCGGCGTCGCGGTGGCGGTGACCGTGGTTCCCTCTTTCGCGGCGCCGATGAAGTTGGTCTTGCTCTCGATGGTGGTGGTGCCCTTGGCGTCAGGCGGCAGGTTGATGACGGTGGCCGCCGCGCCGACCGAATCCGCCAGCGCCATCACCGCGCCGCCGTGGATGGTGTGGCTGAGGGTGCACAGGTCGGGCCGCACCACCATGGTCGCCACCACGCGGTCGGGTTCGGCTTCGACGAACCTCACGCCCTTCAGTTCCGCGAACGGCATCTTCATCGAATTGATCTTGTCGAGCAGGGTCACACTTCATCTCCGTTGTCGTCGCACTCCAACCTTTTATCCGAGCATGATCTTATCCAAAAACCGGAAATCACTTTTTGGGGTCATGCTCTAAACCGCCTCGACGCCGCACCACTCGGCGACGAACAGCGCCGTCGCCTTGGTCGATTTCCGCAGCGAGTCGAGATCGACATATTCGTTGAAGCCGTGCATCGCCGCGCCCGACGCGCCGAAGCACAGGCTCGGGATGCCGGCGTTGAGGCCATAGAAGCGGGTGTCGGTCAGCGCGGTGAAGGCGCGGTCCGGCACCGCCCCGCCATAGACCGCGTCGAACGCCCGGGCGAAGGCCGCTTCGGGCGCGGCCGAATCCGTCAGCTCATAGCCTTCCGACAGAAAGCCCGACCACTCCACCTGCGGCGGATTGTTGGAGAGGAAGCGATGGTTGCGCGCGGCCTCGGTGATGCAGGCCTGAATCTCCTTCTGGCACTCGGCGACCGACCAGCCCGGCAGCACCGCGATCCGGCAATCGACGTCGCACCACGCCGGCACGCTGGAAGCCCAGTCGCCGCCCTTGATGATGCCCGGATTGAAATTGATCGGGTGGTTGACGCTTCCGAAGTGCCTGTCGTTGACCGCGCGCTTGTTCCATTCGATTTCCAGCTTCTCCACCGCCTGGATCAGGTGATAGGCGGCGGTGATGGCGTTGGCCCCCGCGCCCGCCTCGAACACATGCACCGGGAAGCCGCGCACGCGGATGCGGAACCAGATCACGCCGACCTGCGAGCGGATCATCTCGCCGTCGGTCGGCTCGGGAATGAAACAGCAGTCGGCGCGATAGCCGCGCTGAATGGTCGAGAGCGCGCCGACGCCGGTGCTTTCCTCCTCGATCACCGACTGGAAGTGAATCCGCGCCGTCGGCCTCAAGCCCGCCGCCTTGATGGCGTCGAGGGCATAGAGCGCGGCGATGGTGCCGGATTTCATGTCGCAGGCGCCGCGGCCGTACATCCGGCCGTCCTTGATGGTCGGCTGGAACGGCGGCGTCTCCCACATGTCGAGCGGGCCGGCCGGCACCACGTCGCAGTGCCCTTGCAGGATCAGCGATTTGCCCGCCGTCGTCGCCGGCCGGTAGGTGCCGACCACGGTGCGCGCGCGGGAGAAATCGTGCTCGATCGGGCCGTAGCCGCGCAGGTCCTTGAGGTCGTCAGTGTTGATATGCCAGTCGTCGACCTCGTAGCCGCGCGCGCGCAGCAGGTCGCCGATCAGGTCCTGGCACGGCCCTTCCGCGCCGCGCGTCGAGGGGATGGCGACAAGCTCCCTGGTGGTGGCCAGTTGCGCCTCGAAGCCGGCATCGACGGCGTCGAGAATGCGTTGTCTGTTGTCATTGGCGCTCATGGCGTTCCCCCGATGTGATTATCCGCGTCCCGTCCTCCCGCGCATCAAATCACAGTCGGCGGGCAATTGTCGCGGGGAGATCGGGTCTTTGAGAATCGCAAGCGGGCCAATAGACTTGGCGCTCCCGACGGCCGAATGAGGATACCCGATGCCGGTCAATCGCAACGTGCTCCTGTTCATCATCGGCGCGCTGATCGCGATCGTCGCCGTGCTCGGCTACAAGCAGTATCAGGACAGCAAGCAGCCCGACGGCGTGCAGATCAATATCGGCCCCGACGGCCTGAAGATTCAGAACAAGTGATGTCCCGGCCCGGCATGTTGAAACGGGCGGCGCTCGGTACGGGCGTTGTCCTGAGCGTCGGCGCGGCGGCGCTGGTGTCGGTCACGCCCGTCCGCGCCGAACAGGTCGCCAACGAACGCGACATCGTCAACCTGCGGCTCGGCCAGCGCGTGCTGGTCGATGACGGTTCGTGCCCGACCGGGCAGATCAAGGAAGTGACCGGCGCGCAGTTGAGCAGCGCCGGCGTGGTCCGCCGCATCGTCTGCGTTCCACGGCGCGGCGTGCGCTGAAAAAAGCAAACAGCGCTGCTCCTTCCCCAGCGTCGTCCCCGCGCAGGCGGGGACCCATACGCCGCAGCGCTGGTGATGTGACGAGAGTGGATGTTGCCGTCAGCTCTCCCAAGCCTGCCACCATAACCCGCACAGGGGTTATGGGTCCCCGCCTGCG
>JBASBO010000415.1:0-1541 GCA_049651165.1 Xanthobacteraceae bacterium
GGGACGGGCGCCGGAAGCCGGTGTCGCTGCGCGTATTCGGCTCGGGCGAGGCGGCTCATGTCGCCGTCGGCGAACGGATCGCGGCGGTGCCGATCCCGGCGGATGCGGGCGCGGCGGCTGTGGCGACGCATCTGCGAAAGGCCATCGCGCAGGCGCGTGCGTCGCGGACCTGCGATCTGGTGCTGACCGAAGGGCCGGCGATGCCATGGGGCGCGGCGGAACGTGCGGTGCTGGAGGCCGCTGACGCGGTAGTCGCGGTGCTGCCGACCAGGCTGGATATCAATGCGAGCATGGAGGACGTCCTCGATGCTCTTGGCGATGAGCAACACAAGCTCATCGGCGTGGTTCTCAACGAGGTCGATCCCGTCGGCATCGATCATGGACGAGGCAAACAACATGCTTGAACGCCGGATCAATCTGACCGGTCGCGCCGCGACGGCGGCGGTTCCCCGCGTGACGCTCGGCGGGCTGCGGGTTGCCGTCCTCAGCATCGAGGAGACGGCGAATTTCATGATCGAGATGGCGTTCCCGGCGCGCCGCATCGGCCGGCCGCTGTTCCTGACCTCGGCCAACGGCGAGGTGCTGGCGCGCTGCGCCGACGACCCCGCCGTCAAGCAGTTGTTCACCGCCGCCGACCTCATCAACGCCGACGGTCAGCCGCTGGTCAGCGCCTCGCGCTTTCGTACCTGGATGCCGCTGCCGGAGCGGGTGGCGACCACCGACCTGTTCCATGTGGTGGCGCGCAAGGCAGCCGAGGCCGGTCTGTCATTCTATATGTTCGGTGCATCCGAGGACGAGAACGCCCGCGCGGTCGAGAACGTCCGCAGGATGCATCCGAGGTTGCGGATCGTCGGGCGCTCGCACGGCTATCTGAAGGGCGCCGACCTCGAAGCCAAGGTCGACGAGATCAACGAACTGGCGCCTGACTGTCTGTGGCTGGCGCTCGGGGTGCCGCACGAGCAGGCGTTCATCCAGACCTATTCGGCGCGGCTGTCGCGCGTCGGCATGATCAAGACCTCGGGCGGGCTGTTCAACTTCCTCTCCGGCAGCCGCAAGCGCGCGCCGCAATGGATGCAGAACATCGGCCTGGAATGGGCGTGGCGGATCGGGCAGGAACCGCGCCGGCTGTTCTGGCGCTACTTCACCACCAACCCGCGCGCGCTGCACCTATTATTCGCCAAGCGGCACGACGAGAGGCGGTAGGGAGCGCGGATATCAGCGTTGCGGCTTCGACTGCTGACGGCGGCGGTCGGCAGCGGGCTGATAGGCGATGCGCGAGTGGTGGGCGCAATAGGGCAGGCCGGTCAGCGCCTTACCGCCGCAGAAGAAGAATTCCGGATTGCTGGGATCGCCGACCGGCCAGTGGCAGGTGCTCTCGTTCAGTTCGAGCAGCGTCAGCCGCTGACTCATCGGCACCACGTTGTCGTGGGCGATCGGATCGGGCTCCATCTCGACCTCGAACGCCTGCGCCAGCGCGGTGTTGCCGCGCGCGACCGGGCGCGACACCCGCATCATCTGCGGTGCCGGGCGCGCCTTGCGCG
>JBASBO010000416.1:0-8282 GCA_049651165.1 Xanthobacteraceae bacterium
CGCTACTCGGCCGGCGCGGCCAGCGCCGCCGGTTCGCGCCCCCTGCGGCGCAGGCGGTCCATCAGCAGGTAGATCACCGGCGTGGTGTACAGCGTCAGGATCTGCGATACGAACAGCCCGCCGATGATGGTGATGCCGAGCGGCCGCCGCAGTTCGGTGCCGGGGCCGGTGGCGAGCACCAGCGGGATGCCGGCGAACAGCGCCGCCATCGTCGTCATCAGGATCGGCCGGAATCGCGCGATGCACGCCTCGAAGATCGCGTCATACGACGACAGCCCGCGCTGGCGCTCCGCCTCCAGCGCGAAATCGACCATCATGATGCCGTTCTTCTTGACGATGCCGATCAGGAGGATAATGCCGATGAAGGCGATGATGGTCAGCGGCGCGCCGGTGATCTGCAGCGCCAAGAGCGCGCCGAGCCCGCCCGCCGGCAGCGTCGAGATGATGGTCAGGGGGTGGATCAGGCTCTCGTAGAGCACGCCGAGCACGATATACATCGCCACCAGCGCGCCCAGGATCAGCAGCGGTTGGCGGCCGGTGGTCTTCTGGAAATCGGCAGCGTTGCCCTCGAACCCGGCGCGGATGCCCTCCGGCATGTGCAGTTCGGCGACCGCGCGCTGGATATTGGCGGTGGCGACCTCCAGCGGCACGCCGGGGAGCAGCCCGAACGACACCGTGGTCGACGGGAACGAGCCGGTGTGGTTGACCGAGAGCGGCGCGATGCCGCGCGAGCGGCTCACCACCGCCGACAACGGCACCTGCGCGTCCCCTGCCCCCGCGACATAGATGTGATCGAGATCGGCCGGGTCGGCCTGATAATGCGGCATGGTTTCCAGCACCACCTTGTACTGGTTGCGCTGGGTGTAGATGGTCGAGATCTGGCGCTGCGACAGCGCGTTGTTGAGCGCGTTGTCGATGTCCTGCACCTGCACGCCAAGGCTCGCCGCCGCCTTGCGGTCGATCGACAGGTTGAGTTGCAAGCCGCCGGGATCGCGGTCGGCGGAGACATCGGTGATGCCGTCGACGGTCTGCATCCGCTTGGCCACCAGCGGTGCCCAGGTCTGCAACAGATCGAGGTCGGGACTGGTCAGCGTGTACTGATAATTCGAATCGCTTTGGCGGCCGCCGGCGCGGATGTCCTGCGCCGGGAACATGAAAAGCTGGATGCCGGGGATCGCCGTCAGCTTCGGCCGCATCCGGTCGATGACGTTCTGCGTGGTGACGCCGGGCCGCTCCTCCGGCGGCTTGAGGCTGATGAACATGCGGCCGCGGTTCTGCCCGCCGAAGCCGCCGGTGCCGCCGACGCTGGAGCCCAGCGACGCCACCGCATCGTCCGCCATCACCACGCTGGCGATCCGCTCCTGAAGCCCGCGCATGGCCTGGAACGACACGTCGGCGGAAGCCCGCGTCGAGCCGATGATGAAGCCAGAGTCGTCGGATGGGAAATAGCCCTTCGGCGTCTTGACGTAGAGCGTCATGGTCAGCGCAATGGTGGCGAAGAACACCACCATGGTCAGCACCGGAAAGCCGAGCACGACTTTCAGCGTGCGTGCGTAGAAGCGCACCACCCGCGTCAGCGAGCGCTCGATCACATGGTCGAACCAGGTCTCCTTGCGCAGCGACGCCGGCTTGATGTAGTGGGCGCAGATCATCGGGGTGATGGTCAACGACACCAGCGTCGAGACGGCGATGGCGAAGGTCAGCGTCAGCGAGAACTCGCGCAGCAGGCGGCCGACGATGCCGTCCATGAAAATCAGCGGCGTGAAGGCGGCGACCAGCGACAGGCTGATCGACAGCACCGTGAAGCCGATCTGCCTGGCGCCGTCGAGCGCCGCCTGATAGGGCGACAGGCCGTGTTCGAGATTGCGGTACATGTTCTCGATCATGACGATGGCGTCGTCCACCACGAAACCGATCGAGATCGCCAGCGCCATCAGCGACAGGTTGTCGATGGAGAAGCCGGCGAGCCACATGCCGGCGCAGGTGCCGGCCAGCGCCAGCGGCACCGATATGCCCGCCGCGACCGTCGGCGTGATGCGGCGCAGGAATACGAACACCACCAGCATCACCAAGAGCGCGGTCGCCCCCAGCGTCCACTGCATGTCGTCGACGCTGGCGCGGATGGTGCCGGTGCGGTCGGTCAGGATCGAAATCTCGATGGCCGCCGGAATCCATTGCCGCAGTTGGGGAAGCAGCGCCCTCACCCGGTCCACCGTCTCGATGACGTTGGCGTCGCCCTGCTTGGTGATGAGCAGGAGCACCGCCGGCTGCTTGTTGAACCAGGCGATGGAGCGGCTGTTGCGGGTGGCGTCGCGCACCTCGGCCACATCCGACAGCCGCAGGAAGTTGCCGTTCGCGCTCTTGATGACGATGTCGCGGTACTGCGCCGCGGTGCGCATCTGCGGATTGATGGCGATGGTTTCGCTCTGCCGCCCGCCCTCGAAAATCCCGACGGGGCCGAGCGGATTGGCGGCGACGATGGCGGCGCGCACATCGTCGGTGGAGATGCCGGCGTTCGACAGCGCCACCGGATTCAGCGCGACGCGCACCGCCGGCTGATCGGCGCCGCTGACGCTGACCTCGCCGACGCCGGGCACCTGCGAGATGCGTTGCGCGATCACGGTGTCGGCGACGTCGTAGATGGCGCTGGTGGAAACCGTCTTCGAGGTCAGCGCCAGAATGAACACCGGGGCCGCCGCCGAATTGGCCTTGCGGAAGGTCGGCAGCGTCGGCAGGTCGGTCGGCAGATCGGCCATCGAGGCGTTGATCGCCGCCTGCACGTCGCGCGCGGCGCGGTCGATGTCGCGGCCGATGGCGAACTGCAACTGGATGCTGGTGGAGCCGAGCGAACTCGACGAGGTGATCTGGTCGATGCCGGCGATCTCGCCGAGCCGCCGCTCCAGCGGCGCGGCCACCGTCGCCGCCATCACCGCCGGATCGGCCCCCGGCCGCGTCGCCGATACCCGGATCATCGGGAAATCGACGTTGGGGACGGAGGCGACCGGCAGGAACTGATAGGCCACCGCGCCCAGCAGGAACAGGCCGATCGCCAGCAGCGTGGTGCCGACCGGCCGCCTGATGAAGGGCTCGGACAGCGAGGCCATGCGACTACATCCCCTCGGTCGCGCCCGCCACCGGCGGCTGCGCGGGGCCAACCGGCGGCACCGCCTTCTCGATCCGGCGGTTGAGGCGGTCGAGCGCGAGATAAATCACCGGCGTCGTGTAGAGCGTCAGCAACTGGCTCAGCAGCAGGCCGCCGATGATCGAGACGCCGAGCGGAAACCGCAACTCCGCGCCGGTGCCGCTCTCCAGCGCCAGCGGCAGCGCGCCGAACAGGGCGGCCAGCGTCGTCATCATGATCGGGCGGAAGCGCAGCAGGCACGCCTGCACGATGGCGTCGTAGGACGACATGCCCTTGTGGCGCTCCGCCTCCAGCGCGAAGTCGATCATCATGATGGCGTTCTTCTTGACGATGCCCATCAAGAGGATGATGCCGATCAGCCCGATCACCGACAGGTCCTCGCCGCACAGCATCAGCGCGAGGATGGCGCCGACGCCGGCGGACGGCAGCGTCGAGAGGATGGTGATCGGGTGAATGTAGCTCTCGTAGAGCACGCCCAGCACGATGTAGATGGTGACGATGGCGGCGAGGATCAGCCACGGCTGCCCGGCCAGCGAGCGCGAGAACTCGGCGGCATCGCCCGAGAACAGTCCGACGATGTTGCCCGGCATCCCGATCCGCTGCTCGATGGCCTTGACCTCGTTGACGGCGTCGCCCAGCGCCTCGCCGGGGCCGAGGTTGAAGCTCAGCGTCACCGACGGGAACTGGGCCTGATGCGAGATCACCAGCGGCGCGGTGGTGCGGGTCAGCGTCGCCACCGCCGACAGCGGCACCTGCGCGTCGCCCGCGCCCGGCACGTACAGCTTCGTCAGCACGGTCGGGTCGCGCTGGTCCTCCGGCAGCGCTTCCAGCACCACGCGGTACTGGTTGGCCTGGCCGTAGATCGTCGAAATCTGCCGCTGCGCGAAAGCGTCGTTGAGCGTATCGGTCACCGCCTGCAACGACACGCCGAGCTGTCCCGCGCGGGTGCGGTCGATATCGAGCGCGGCGCGCAGCCCGCCCTCCTGCGCTTCCGACGACACGTCGCGGAACAGCGGATCGCGGCGCAGTTCCTGCACCAGCCGGTCGGCCCAGCGCGTCACCTCGGCGGCGTCGGTCGCGGTGAGCGTGTATTGATACTGCGAGCGGCTGGCCTGCGTGCTGATCTGGATGTCCTGCACCGGCTGGAAATACACGGTCATGCCGGGAATGCCGGCGACGCGGTCTTTCAGCCGCTCGACGATCGCGGCGACGCCGTCCTTGCGCTCGCCGCGCGGCTTCAGCGACAGCACCAGCCGGCCGACATTGGTAGTGGGATTGACCGAGCCCGCGCCGATCACCGACACCACGCCGGTCACGTCGGGATCGGCCCGGATCGCCGCCGTCACTTCGGCCTGCCGGTTCCGCATCTCGAAGAACGACACGTCGGGACCGGCCTGGGTGACGGCGGTGATCGACGAGGTGTCCTGCAACGGCAGAAACCCCTTGGGCGCGATCACGTACAGGCCCAGCGTCGCGACGAGGGTCGCAAGCGTGGCGATCAGGGTCGCGCGCTGGTGCCGTAGCACCCACAACAGCGTCCAGTGATAGAACTCGACCATTTTGTCGATGCCGCGGCTGACCAGCGCCAAACCCGGCACCGGCCGCTCCTCGTGGCCGGGCTTGAGCAGCCGCGAGCACATCATCGGCGTCAGCGTCAGCGACACCACGGCGGAGGTGATGACCGCGATCGTCAGCGTCAGCGCGAACTCGCGGAACATGCGCCCGACCAGCCCGGACATGAACAGCAGCGGGATGAACACCGCGATCAGGGACAGCGTCAGCGAGATCACGGTGAAGCCGATTTCGCGCGCGCCGCTGAGCGCCGCCTCCAGCGGCTTCTCGCCGTTCTCCATGTGGCGGACGATGTTCTCGATCATCACAATCGCATCGTCGACCACGAAGCCGGTGCCGATGGTCAGCGCCATTAGCGAGAGATTATCGAGGCTGAAGCCGGCGAAATACATGATGCCGAAGCTGGTGATGAGCGACAACGGCAGCGCCACGCCGGCGATGATCGTGGCGCGCATCGAGCGCAGGAACAACAGCACCACCAGCGTCACCAGGATGACGCTGAGGATCAGCGTGAACTGCACGTCGCGCACCGAGGCGCGGATGGTGACGGTGCGGTCGCTGACCACGGTGAGCTTGACGCCGGCCGGGATCGCCTGCTCCAGCTTCGGGATCTGTTCCTGAATCTGGCGCACCACCTCGATGACGTTGGCGCCGGGCTGGCGCTGGATGTCGATGATGACCGCCGGCGTTTCCTGATACCAGCCGGCGCTGCGGTCGTTCTCAAGGCCGTCGACGATCCGCGCCACGTCGCCGATGGTCACCGGCGCGCCGTTGCGATAGGCGATGATGATCGGCTTGTACGCCTCGGCGGCGGTGATCTGGTCGTTGGCGGCGATGGTGTAAGCCTGCTGCGCGCCGTCGAGCGAGCCCTTGGGGCCGGAGACGTTGGCATTGGCGATCGCCGTGCGCAAATCCTCCATGGCGATGCCGTAGGAGGCCAGGCGCGACAGGTCGGCCTGCACCCGCACCGCCGGCTTGAGGCGGCCGAGCACCGAGACGCGGCCGACGCCGGAAATCTGGCTCAGCCGCTGGGTCAGCAGCGTATCGGCGAGATCGCTCATCGCCCGCAGCGACACCGTCGGCGAGGTCAGCGCCAGCGTCATCACCGGCGCGTCCGCCGGGTTCACCTTGGCGTAGGTCGGCGGATACGGCAGGTTCTTCGGCAGCACGCCGGCGGCGGCGTTGATCGCGGCCTGCACGTCCTGGGTCGCGCCGTCGATGTCGCGGTTGAGATCGAACTGAAGCGAGATCTGGCTGACGCCAAACGAACTGTTCGAGGTCATCGTGGTCAGCGACGGGATCTGCCCGAGCTGGCGCTCCAGCGGCGCGGTGAGCAGCGAGGCCACCACCTCCGGGCTCGCGCCCGGCAGTTGCGTCGTCACCTGCACCGTCGGGAAATCGACCTGCGGCAGCGCCGACACCGGCATCGCCCAGTAGCCGAGCGCGCCGCCGATCATCAGCGCGATGCCGAGCAGCGACGTCGCGATGGGACGGCGAATGAATGGTTCGGAAACGCTCATCGCTGCGCACTCAATGCTGCACGTTTCATCTCAGGCGGCGGCGCGGCCTTACGGCTGCGCCTTGCCGCCGTTCGCGGGGCGGGCTTTCCCGGCCCCGCCGTTCTCGCCTTTGGCGCGCTGGCCCTTCTCGCCGCGGCGTTCGCGCTTGCGCGGCGCGAGGTCGGGCGTGATGGTCTGCTCGCCGCTGCCGACGCTGACCTTGGCGCCATCGGACAGATTGGCGAATCCGGTCGTCACCACGCGGTCGGTCGGTTCAAGGCCCTTGGCGATCACCGCGTCCTTCTCGTTCTGCTGCGTCACCGTGATCGGCCGCGCATGGACGATGTCGTCCGCGCCGATCACGTAGCTGAAGGTGCCGGCCGGGCCGCGCTGCACCGCCGAGGTCGGCACCACCAGCGCCTGCGACAGCGTCTCGACCTTGAGCCGGACGCTGACGAACTGCCCCGGCCAAAGGTGATGGTTGGCGTTGGGAAACTCCGCCTTCAGCTTCACCGTGCCGGTGGTCGGATCGACCTGGTTGTCGAGCCCCTTCAGTTCGCCGCTGTCGACGATGGTCTTGCCGTCGCCGCCGAAAACCTCGACCACCAGCGGTCCCTTGGCGAAGGCGGTGTTGACGCGGACGATCTGCTGCTGCGGCAGGCTGAACTGCACCGCGATCGGCTGCAACTGCGTGATGACCACCAGCCCGGTGGCATCGGAAGCGTGGATGATGTTGCCCCGGTCGATCTGGCGCAGGCCGGCGCGGCCGGAGATCGGCGCGACGATCCTGGTATAGTCGAGGGTGGCGCGGGCGTTGTCGATCGCCGCCTGATCGGAGCGCACCTGCGCCTCGAGCTGCGCCACCGTCGCCTTCTGGGTGTCGGCCTGCTGCTTGGAGCCGGCGTTGGAGGCCGCCAGTTGCTGATAGCGCGCCAGATCGAGGCGCGCGTTGGCCAGTTGCGCCTCGTCCTGCGCCTTCTTGGCGACCGCCTGATCGTATTGCGCCTGATAGATCGCGGGGTCGATCTCGGCCAGCACGTCGCCCTGCTTGACGTCCTGTCCCTCGATGAAGTTGACGCTGAGCAGCTTGCCGTCCACCTGCGCGCGCACGGTGACGGTGTTGAGCGCGCGCACGGTGCCGACGCCGTCGAGATAGACCGGCACGTCCTCGATCCGCGGCGTCGCCGCCAGCACCGGGACGGTGGTGTCCGTCGGCATCTGGAAGCGGCCGGTGCGGGCGGGCTGTTTCGATTCGAACGCGCTCCAGCCGGCGTATCCCAGCCCTCCGAGGATCAGGAGCGTGATGACGAGCGGCAGCAACCGCCGCCGCTTCGCGGGCGGTTGCGGCGCGGTCGATGCGTCGGCCGGGCTGTCCGGCTGATCGGGCTTAAAGAGCATTGGGAGGCCCTGCTGCTAACGGTCCCCAGCCGCCGCCAAGCGCCTGGTACAGGCTGACGATGGCCAGCAGGCGCGCCAACTGGGCCTGCGACAGCGAATCCTCAGCCTGAAATAACGTCAATTGCGTGTTCAGCACCGTGACGATATCCGCCGTCCCGGCGCGAAGCTGCTGCTCGGCCAACTGAAACGCCCGGCGCGAGGCGGTGACGACGATGCGTTGCAGCCGCAGCTTCTCGCTGGTCTGCTTGACCGCGACCAGCGCGATGTCGACGTCGGCGAACGCCGACACCACCGTGCTGCGGTAGGTCTGCAGGAGTTCGTCCTGCCGCGCCTTGCTCAGTTCGAAATTGCCCTGGATCGCGCCGCCGTCGAAGATCGGCTGCGTCAGTCCGGCGGCGAGGCTGAAAAAGGCGGCGTGGGGCGAGAACAGTGCGGCCAGCGCGGCGCTCTGATAGCCGCCCTGCCCGGTCAACTGGATGCTCGGAAAGAACTGCGCGCGGGCCGCGCCGATATTGGCGGTGGCCGCCGCGAGGCTCGCCTCCTGCCGGCGGATATCCGGGCGCTGGATCAGAAGCTCCGAGGGCAGGCCCGGCGTCACCCGCGGCGCATTGATGCCGTTCAGCGAGCCGCCGGCGACCCGGATCGCTTCCGGCGGCCGCGCGACCAGCGTG
>JBASBO010000417.1:0-6032 GCA_049651165.1 Xanthobacteraceae bacterium
ATCACGCCGGTGCCGGGCGGCGTCGGCCAGATGACGGTGGCGTGCCTGCTGGTCAACACGCTGCGCGCGGCCTGCGCCATTCGCGGCCTGCCGCCGCCGGCGGTGTAGGTCTCAACCGATCAATGTCATGCCCGGACTTGATCCGGGCATCCATCTTTCCTGAAAGGGGCCAGCGGCTGTCAGCGCATGCCTTCCGGCGTTACCCCTTTTCCTTCGCGCGTTCGATACCGTCGAGGATCAACTGCTGCGCCTCCTCGGCGCCGCCCCAGCGCAGCACCTTGACCCATTTGCCCGGCTCCAGATCCTTGTAGTGCTCGAAGAAGTGCTGGATCTGGTGCAGCGTGATGTCCGGCATGTCGCTGTAGGTGCGGATTTTGTCGTAGCGCTGCGTCAGCTTGGAGATCGGCACCGCGAGGATCTTCTCGTCGCCGCCAGCCTCGTCCTCCATCATCAATACGCCGACCGGACGCACCGCGATCACCGCGCCGGGCACGATGGCGCGGGTGTTGGCCACCAGCACGTCGCACGGGTCGCCATCGCTCGACAGCGTGTGCGGAATGAAGCCATAATTTCCGGGATAGCGCATCGCGGTATAGAGGAACCGGTCCACCACCAGCGTGCCCGCCTCCTTGTTCATTTCGTACTTGATCGGCTCGCCGCCGACCGGCACCTCGATGATGGCGTTGACCTCGTGCGGCGGGTTCGGCCCGAGAGAAATGGCGTCGATACGCATTGACAGGCTCCGTGGTTGCGATCGCCGCACATTAACAGCGCGATACCGCCGCGCGACAGGGTGAAATATTTTTAGAACAGCGGCGGGATCTGGCCGACCTTGACCGGCCCCAGCAATACCGCGCCGCCGGCGAACCGCAACGGGAAGGCGCGCGCCGGCTTGCCTTCCAGTTCCGCCGGACTGCCGAGCGCGTTGACGGCCGCCGCAAGGCCAACACCGGCGTTCTGCCGCACCGCCTTGCCGAGGCCGGGAATCATCCGGTCGAGCGAGCCCAGCACGCTGTTGACGTCGCGCGCGCTCATACCCGGCGCGAGCCGATCGAGCGTCGCCTGCGGCACGCCCTGCTCCAACAGTTGCTCGATGCCGAGCAGCGGGATCACCTGCGCGAGCCCGGCCACCGTCATCTGCAATTCGCCATCGAGGTTGCCGCTGGCGTCGAGGCCGAGCGAGCCGGCCGCGACCGCGATCAGATCGCCCTGCTGGACCCGCGAGCGGACGATCTCGATCCGGCCGCCGGCAGCCTGAATCTCGCGGAAACGCTGCGGCCACGGTTTCGCCTCAAGATCCCTCAGCCCGGTGACGCGCGCCCCGACCAGCGCGTCGAACGGCGCCGCCAGCACCGGATGGATGTCGGCGGCGCTGGCCTTGTCCAGCTCCACCGCGACGTCGATCACCGGATGATCCGGCGTGGTGCTCGCGGCCAGTTCGGTATGCAGTTCGGCGTGCACGGCGCGAGCGAGCGGCGTGGCGACGTCGCCATCGAGACGATCGAGCGCCGGCGCGTCGAACACCAGCGCGACACGCTGCGGGGTGCCGGGCAAGCCGGCGATGCTGCTGCGCGCCACCTTCCAGTCCATCCGCATTGTCGGCAGCCCGCCGTGAACGGCGAGCGTCGCCGGCGCGGTGAACTCGGCGATCAAAAGGCCCGGCGTATAGACCTGCCCGACCACAAGGATGCGGCCGAGCTTGACGTTGACGGGAGTTGCCGCCGCGCCGTGCGCGGTCTGCGCCACCAGCGTCACGCCGGCATCCTCGCAGGTCACTTCCAGTCGAAATGGAAAGCCTGCCACCGAACGCTTCGGGCAATCGAAAATCCGCCCGGCGGTGGCTTCGCGGGCACGCCAGACGTCGATTGCCTGATCGACCTGTGAGGCGGCGTAGAACCAGAACGCGCTCCAGACAACAGCGGCGACCAGCACCAGAGCGGGCATCACGAACAGCGGCCACAGCGGCCGACGGCGCGGGAGTTGGGTTGAATCGGACATCGGCGACCTTAGAGCATGGTCCCGAAAAGTGGGAACCGGTTTTCGGACAAGATCATGCTCCCTCAAAAAAAGATAAGCGAAAAGTCTGAGTTCAACGCAGTTGAACCAGACTCTAGCGCAACGAATCCGGCAATTTTGGACAATCCGACCTGCCGATTCATCGCTCCCGTCTTGCACGAAGACCGCCGAACCGCAAATATCCGGCCAACCTTCAAAAACCCCTTCAAGGAATTTCAGACCCATGCAGTTCGATGACGTCATTCTCGGCCGCCGCAGCATTCGCGGATACAAACCCGATCCGGTCCCGAGGGCGCTGATCGAAGAAGTTATCGGTCTGGCGATGCGCGCGCCGTCATCGATGAACACCCAGCCCTGGAATTTCTACGTCGTCACCGGCGAACCGCTCGATCGGATCCGCGCCGGAAATACCGAGCGGATGGTGGCGGGCGTCCCGCAGTCGCGCGAGTTTCGCACCGGTCAGCCTTTCACGGGCCAGCACCGCGACAGGCAGATCGGCGTCGCCAAGCAGTTGTTCTCCGCGATGGGGATCGCGCGCGACGACCAGGATATGCGGCAGGACTGGGTGCTGCGCGGTTTCCGCCAGTTCGACGCGCCCGTCTGCGTCATCGTGACCTATGATCGCGTCTTGCACGGCAGCGACGACACGCCGTTCGATTGCGGCGCGGTGGCGACCGCGCTGGTCAACGCCGCCTGGTCGCGCGGACTGGGGGCGGTCATCAACAGCCAGGGCATCATGCAATCGCCGGTGGTCCGCGAACATGCCGGAATAGCCGACGATCAGGTCATCATGAAAAGCATCGCGCTGGGATGGCCGGACGAAACCTTCCCGGCCAATGCGGTGGTGTCCAAACGAAAGTCCGTCGAGGAAGCCACGGTGTTCGTGGGTTTCGACGGTTAGCGCACGATCCCAAGAAGCGGAAGCCGGTTCACGCGAAGACGCCTTATCAAAACGCGATTCTTCCCTGCGCACGTTCCGCAGAACTTTCTATCAGCACCGAAATGACCGATCATGTCCTAATCGAACCGTCCGACGCCGATCTCTGGGTGTTCGGCTATGGCTCGCTGATGTGGCGCCCCGGCTTCGCCTTCGAGGAGCAGGTGCCGGCGCGGCTGATCGGCGCGCACCGCGCGCTGTGCGTCTATTCGTTCGACCATCGCGGCACGCCCGAGTGTCCCGGTCTGGTGCTCGGCCTCGACCGCGGCGGCGCCTGCCGGGGCATCGCCTTCCGCGTCGCCGCCACGCACCGCGACGACACCATCGCTTACTTGCGCGAACGCGAGCAGACCACCAACGTCTATCATGAAGTGAAGCGTTCGGTGTGGCTGGACGGCGATCCACGCCGCCGGGTCAGCGCGCTAACCTACATCGTCGATCGCGGCCATGTGCAATATGCCGGGCGGCTGACGCTGCAACAGCAGTTGCACTACGTGCGGCAGGGCCACGGCCGGTCCGGGGCCAACCGCGACTACGTGCTGTCAACCGTGAAATCGATCGAGATGCAAGGCTTTCACGACGCGCCGCTGCACCGGCTTGCGACAGCGCTCACACCCGACTGATCTCACACTCTGATCTTATACCCGCGCCGACGACGGCCCCGGAATGCCGCCAAACAGCCGCGCCTGCTCGGCGCGCCCGGCCTCGACAAGGCGGCGGCTGGCCTGCTCGATCGCTGCGCTGACGCGCGCGTTGAGTTCATCGCGCGGCAGCCCGGCCGGCAGCGGGTCGAGAAACTCCACCACCAGCGTGCCCGGATAACGCATGAAGTGACGGCGCGGCCAGAACAGGCCGGAATTGAGCGCGACTGGAATGCACGGCGCGTCGCACCCGGTATAGATCAGGCCGACGCCGTTCTTGTATTGCGGCGGCGCATCGACGGCGGTGCGGGTGCCTTCCGGAAAAATGATGAGCTGACGGCCGCCGCGCACCGCCTCGCGGGCGCGGCGCGCCATGTCGAGAAACGCCTTGCCGCCGCCGGTGCGATTGATGCCGATCATTCCGGCCTTGCGCAGATACCAGCCGAAGAACGGAATCCGCAGCAGGTCGTGCTTGAGGATGTAGAGCGGCGCATCGAAGAACTGCGTCAGCGCGAACGTCTCCCACATCGACTGATGCTTGGAGGCGACGATGAGCGGGCCTTTCGGAATTTTCTCGACGCCGCGATATTCGATCCGGGTGCCGCAGATTACCCGCTGCAACCAGATATTGCTGCGCGCCCACGCCTTGGCGATGGCGAGAATGACCGGGCGCGGCAGCACGAAGGCCGGCAACGCAACGATGATCCACACCACCAGCAGCACATAGAACAGCACGTTGAACACCAGCGAGCGCAGGAAGATCGCGACCATCATCGACCCTGTCAGTTGGCGGCGGCGCGCGCCGTCTTGCGCGGCGGCTGCGCGACCTGCGACCGTTCGCCGGTGTCCGGCAGCAGATCGACGCCGAGATCGGCCAGCCGCACGCGCAGTTCGACGGCGACGTATTTGACATATTCGGACAACAGCAGCCGCATCGCCGCGCCGTTGGTCCACCACGGCTCGTCGCGCCACTTCTCACCCACCACCGCGAACGGGATCAGCTCGATGTCGGGCATGGCGTGGGACATTTCGACGATGGCGCGCGGCATGTGATAGTTCGAGGTCACCACGATCAGCGAGCGGAAGCCGCGCTCGTGCGCCCAGCGGCGCGTCTCGGCGGCGTTGCTGCGGGTATTGATCGCCGAGCGGTCGAGATCGGCGCAGCAATCGAGCAATGCCTGACTGTCGCGCACCGAGCGCGAGATATCGCTGACGCCGTTGGTCGGATGCACGCCGGAAATCAACAGCCGCTTGCCGTAGCCCTTGGCGAGCAGTTCGACCGCGTCCGACACCCGCGACGAGCCGCCGGTGAGAACCACGATGCCGTCGGCGTTTTTGGACGGGTTCAACTCCGCGACGCGAAGCTGCGACAGGAAGCCGACGAAGCCGACCGCGGCGGCGATGAACGCGAACGCAAACCCCGCGACGATCAGCGCGCGCGCGATGCCGCGCGAACGCGCCGGGGCGGCCGCGCAATCCTGCAGGGGCTGATCGACGCGCTGGTCCATGACGACGCTGATTCTCTCCATTCCGCCGCGATCGAGGCATCTCGCCTGGATAAGTCTAGAGCCTTTCCGGCTCCGATGGAATCACCGCGGGAAGCCGCTTTTCCGGCTTCAACCGATATCGTCCAGCGTCGCGAACAGCGTGCGGCGCGAGGCGAGGCCGGTTACCGCCGCGATCAAAATCGCTTGAGCCGCGAGAACGAGATAGCCGGACGGTTGCAGTGCGAAGGTGCCCAGCAACGCGACAAACTGGTCGCCCGCCGGCGTCCCGGCGAACCAGCCGGCGATCGATTCCGAGAAGCCGAACAACAGCATCGCCGCGCCGCCGCCGAGGATGCCGCCCTGCAACCCGAGCCGCAGAAAATGCCGCAGGAAGCGGTTGGCGATGTAGCGGTCGCTGGCGCCGACGAAATGCAGCACCTCGACGATGGGACGATTGGCCGCCATCGCGCCACGGGTCGCGAACGACACCGAGATCACGGTGGTGACGATGACCAGCGCCAGGATGCCAATGCCGGCCAGCACGGTGACGCTGCTCATGACACGCATTCGCTCGACCCAGGCGCGATGGTCGTCGACGCTGGCGGACGGCGCGACCTGCTTCAGCCGACCGGTGAGCCCGGCGATATCGATCGCGGCGCCCGACGCCACTCGTCCGACGACGATGCGCGGCACCGGCAACTCGTCGAGCGACAGGCCGCTGCCGAGCCACGGCTCCAGCAGCTTGTCGGATTCCTCGCGCGTGAACACACGTACTTCCACCACGCCCGGCTCCGCCTTGAGCACGCCGGCGGCGGCGGCGACGTCGCGCTCCATGTCGCGGCCGCTCACCGGGCGGACCTGGACGGTCATTTCGCTGGCGACATCCGACTGCCATTCGGCGGCGGAGGCGTGCACCAGCAACACCCCGCCGGTGGTGAGGCAGGCCAGAAA
>JBASBO010000418.1:0-11797 GCA_049651165.1 Xanthobacteraceae bacterium
CGCGTGAGCCGCACGCGATCAAACGCGGCTCAGAACTTGTAGCCGATGCCGGCGCGCACGGTGTTGACGGCGGTGTCGATCGGCGCGGTGAAGCGGATGTATTCCCACTCCGCCCGCAGGAACAGCCCGGCCATCAGATTGACATCGACGCCGAGGCCCGCGGTGTAGCCATAAACGAGGTGACTGTATTTGCCCTCGGTCTTGCTCAGATCGACCGGAATGTAATCGATCGTCGCGCCGGGCTTGCGCTGGGACCCGGTAATGCTGGCGGTGCGGACGATATCCGCCTGCCCCAGCGCCAGACCGCCGAACATATACGGCAGGAACGCGCCGAACGCATAACCGGCGCGGCCGCGGAAGGTGCCGATATCGGTCAGCCGCATCGTCGCCGTGCTGGTGTAGGTGATGTCGTCGCTATAGCCGTGCCCGTCGACGAAGCTGCGGCCCATCGACTCGGTCTGGGTGCCGCCGAACTTGCCGTGCAGGTAGTTGGCCTCGACGCCGAGCACGACATCGTCCCATTGGCTGTTGTAGCCGATGAACCCGCCGAAGCCGTCGCCGCGCGCCGACGCCTTGCTGCCGACCGGCCAGGACGACACGCCGGCGGCCGCCTCGATTGCCGAGTACGCCAGCAGATGCGCGGCGACGTCCTGCGTTGCGCCCTTGAAGTTCATGTCGGACTCGCCGACGGCGGCGTGCCCGCCGATATAGACGCCTTCCCAGTTGACCACCTGCGGCCCGTAGGTATCGGGCAGCGCGCCCCGCAGGATCGGAAGGTCGGCGGCCTGCGCGCCCTGCATCGCGCCAAACATCATTCCCGCTATCAGCAGCTTACGCATCGTAAATCCCCCAGCCGGCCGTCCGGGTCGATGCCGGGGCCGCTTTTGATATCGTGCGATCATCGCCTGTTAACCTTAACCAATGGTTTTCGCGCGCCGCTCGCGCGACACTGAGGGTGGATATCGCGCGATTTTTTTCAGCGCGCCAAAACGAAAACGGCGCGGGGACCAGCCCGCGCCGTTGACGAAGACGAAGCGATGCGCCGTCGGCTCAGCCCTTGGTGACCAGCGGCGGCGGTGGCGGCGGCGGCACGTCGCAGCAGGTCCAGCGCACGCCGAGCCTGAGATCCTGCGAGGTCATGTTGCGATACTGGAACGTCGAGATACCCGCCGGGCTACCGTCGTAGAAGTGGCCCTGGCCGTGAACACCCTTGCCCATGTCGAGGTAGCGGTACGCCAGCTCGATCGTGAGGTTGTCGGTGGCCTTGTAGGCAAGACCGGCATGGACCGCCCAGGCGAAATTGGTCTTCGAGGCGCCGTCCGCGAAATACGACGACTGGACGCCTTGATCCGTGAAGCCGACATCGGCGATGCCGGTGGTCTTGATATGCGCCGCGCCGATGCCGGCGCCGATGAACGGCGTGATGCACCACCATGTTCCGAGATCGGCATAGATGTTGGCGAGCGCGACCCAGCTCTTGTAGCCGCCGTTGTAGCCGTCGGTCAGCGAGCCGCCGCCATTCGGATAGATCAGGAAATCGCTGCCGCTGAAGCTCACCTTGGAGCGATATTCGCCGGTCACGTCCGCGCGCAGCCAGCTATTGAACTGATAGCCGACGCCAAGCCCGTACGACATGCCGCCGTCGAATCCGTGGCCGAGCTGATCGAAAGCGGTGCCTGCCGGCAGCGTGTCGTAGAGATTGTTATGCAGCTTGGCGCTGGTGGTGGTCACGCCGATATCGCCGCGCAGATACCAACCGCCGAAGTCATCGGCCGGCGGCGGTGCGTAATATTGCGGCGGCGGCGGTTGCATCATTGGAATATCGGCGGCCAGGGCCGCGCCCGACAACAGCGACGCCGCGCCCGCGGCGGCCAGAATTTTAACGCTACGCATTGGCTTCGTCCTCTCGTGGGTGGAGGCAGGCGGGGCCTCACATCTGAAAACCGACGGATGGACGATGGCAGCAAATGCTTAAGCGTCGCTTAACCCTAATTATTAAGGTTGATTTTTGGTGGACGGCGGAACCCGCGCGCACCTGCGACGCGGGTGACGCCGCAATTCTTACCGATGCGTTGACGAGAATCGCGACGGCCTCGCCCCGCCGTCGCATCATGCCGGCGCGTTACGCCGCCAGCCTCGGCATCTTCGGCAGGAACATCGCCAGAAGCCCGATCGCCGGCAGATAGGCGCACACTGCGTAGACGAAATCGATCCCCTTGGCGTCAGCCACGATGCCAAGCATCGCCGCGCCGAGCCCGCCCGCGCCGAATGCAAAGCCGAAGAACAGCCCGGAGATCATGCCGAAGCGATGCGGCATCAGTTCCTGCGCATAGACGATGATCGCCGGCATCGCGGAAGCGAGAATGAAGCCGATGACGAAGCTCAGGATCACCGTCCATTCGAGGTTGACGTGCGGCAGGATCAGCGTGAACGGCAGCGTGCCGAGGATCGAGAACCAGATCACGTAGCGGCGGCCGAAGCGGTCGCCGAGCGGGCCGCCGAAATAAACGCCGATCGCCACCGCGCCGAGGAACACGAACAGCAGAAGCTGGGCGGTCTGCGTCGTCACCGCGAACTTGTGCATCAGGTAGAACGTGTAATAGCTGGAGAGGCTCGACATGTAGATGTACTTCGAGAACACCAGCAGGATGAGGATGGCGATCGCGGCCGCGGTGCGACGCGGCGACGGCGCGCCGGCGTGACGCACCGGCGCGGCCTTGCCGCGCGCGACGATACGCGGCTTGTACCAGCGGCCGATCTGCCAGAGAATCACCATGGCGAGAAACGCAATCGAGGAAAACCACGCGATGGAAGGCTGGCCGAACGGCACCACGATCAACGCCGCCAGCACCGGCCCGATCGCCGAGCCGAAATTGCCGCCGACCTGAAACACCGATTGCGCGAAGCCGTAGCGGCCGCCGGAGGCGAGCCGCGCGATGCGCGACGCCTCGGGGTGGAACACCGCCGAACCGAGTCCGATCATCGACGCCGACACCACCAGCATCGCGAAGTTGTGCGCACCGCTCAACATCATCAGGCCGAAGAAAGTGAAGCCCATGCCGATCGCCAACGAGAACGGTTGCGGCTTGCGGTCGGTGACGGTGCCGACCACCGGCTGAAGCAGCGACGCGGTGATCTGGAACGCCAGCGTGATCAGCCCGATCTGGGCGAACGATAGCGAGTAGTTTTCCTTGAGGATCGGATAGACCGACGGAATCAGCGACTGCATCGTGTCGTTGAGGAAATGCGAAACGCTGATGCCGCCCAGCACCAGATAGACCGGACCGGCCGCTTTCGCCGCGGATACGGGGGGCACATCGATGGCGGACACCGCCACGGCGGGATTGGCGACAACGGCCGGCTTGTTCACAGAGCGTTCCAGTTCCGTACGGCGAAGGCCGTATTCGATATGACAGCTTCAAGACGTCAGGCCGCTTCAATATGTCAGCGCCGGACGTCAAACCACTGATAATTCACGATAGCTGCGATGCACGCCGGACCGGCCGCCTCACGCCGGCGGCCCGAACGCGCCGAAACGGTATGATGACCCGATATCAGGCGGCGGCCGCCGAGTCCCCGAGCGCGGCGACGATCTCGTCCACCGCTTCCTCGACCAGCAGCCGGTCGTCGCCCTCGCCCATGACGCGAATCACCGGCTCGGTCCCCGAGGAGCGCACCAGCAGGCGGCCATGGCCGTTCAGCCGCTGCTCGGCCGAGGCGATCGCGCTCTTGACGCGGACCGACTCCAGCGGCTTGCCGGTGCGATAGCGGACGTTCTTCAGCACCTGCGGCAGCGGGTCGAAGCGATGGCAGACCTCGGACACCGGGCGCTGGTGCTTCTGGATCACCGCCAGCACCTGAAGCGCGGCGACGAAACCGTCACCGGTGGTGGCGTAATCCGACAGGATGATGTGGCCCGAGGGCTCGCCGCCGAGGTTGTAGCCGCCGGCCATCATCTGCTCCAGCACGTAGCGGTCGCCGACCGCGGTGCGGACCAGATCGATGCCGATGCCCTTGAGGAAGCGTTCGAGGCCGAGGTTGGACATCACCGTGGAGACAAGGCCCGGACGCGCCAGCCGGCCGTCCTCCTGCCAGCTCTCGGCGATCACCGCGAGCAACTGATCGCCGTCGATGACATGGCCACGCTCGTCGGCGACGATGACGCGGTCGGCGTCGCCGTCGAGCGCGATGCCGATGTCGGCGCGCATCTCGCGCACCTTGCGGCTCAGCGCCTCCGGCGCGGTCGAGCCGCATTCCTTGTTGATGTTGAAGCCGTCCGGCTCGACGCCGATCGAGATCACGTCGGCGCCCAGTTCCCACAGCGCCTCCGGCACCACGCGATAGGCCGCGCCGTTGGCGCAATCGACCACCACCCGCAGGCCGTCGAGGCTGAGTTCGCGCGGCAGCGTGCGCTTGGCGAATTCGATATAGCGGTCGCGGACGCCGTCGATGCGCTTGGCGCGGCCGAGATCGACGCTGGCCGCGAGCCGGCGGTCGAGGTTGTCGTCGAGCAGTTGCTCGATGCTTTTCTCGACCGCGTCGGAGAGCTTGAACCCGGCCGGGCCGAACAGCTTGATGCCGTTGTCCTCGTAAGGGTTATGGGAGGCGGAGATCATCACGCCGAGGTCGGCGCGCATCGACTTGGTCAGCATCGCCACCGCCGGCGTCGGCAGCGGACCAACCAGCAGCACGTCCATGCCGACCGAGGTGAACCCCGCCACCAGCGCGTTCTCGATCATGTAGCCGGACAGCCGGGTGTCCTTGCCGATCACCACGCGATGACGATAGTCGCCGCGTTGAAACGCCAGACCGGCCGCCTGCCCCACCTTCATCGCCAGTTCCGGGGTAATCACCCCGTTGGCGCGGCCGCGGATGCCATCGGTGCCAAAATATTTCCGGCTCATAAAAAATCCCCAGCGAAACAACACGGCGCCAGCGGCGCCCCCGGCGCGCGCCGACCCGGCCGCACCGCGAAGCCTTCGATCGTAGCTCGCTGGTCTGTATAGTGTGTTTACCGCGCCGGCGCGTTCAAAAAATGTGATGAATCGTTACCGGGCGCGTCCCGTCCGGCCGTAAACATGCTGATATTATTCGCTAATCCTGTGGGCCGCCGCAAAAATGGCGGTCAAGCCCTCAGCCCTTGCGCTTGATGCGCCGGTCCGGGCGGCTCGGCGGCGGCTGCGTCACGTTCACCGGATCGGAGGCCGGAAACGATTGTTCAAGGCCCTCGTTCAGGGCGTCGTCGAGCCGCTCCTTCTCGCGCTCGCGTGCCCGATCGGTTTTAGAGTCGGTCTTGGGATCGATATCAGGGTCGCGGGGCCGCCGCGCATCCGCGTCCGTCATCTCGTTGTCCATGCTCGCTCTCCGTATCTGACGCGACCGGGCATCCGGCACGCCGGGCGTTGTTGAATAAACGCTGGACGGGAACGGCTGTTCCACGCCTTAGCCGGCGGAACAAAGACAATTTTGCCGCAGGCGCGGACGTGCTAGGGCTGAAAAACGCCATGGAGCATAGAGGCGGGAAAAGACGAGGGCAGAAGAAGATGTCGATCAAGCACGTCACCTGCATCGAGGATTTGCGTCAGATTCACCGGCGGCGGGTGCCGAAGGCGTTCTTCGATTACTGCGACCGCGGCTCCTATACCGAGGACACGCTACGCGCCAACCGCGCCGACCTCGAAGCCATCAAGTTCCGGCAGCGCATTCTGGTCGACGTGTCGAAGCGCGATACCTCGACCACCATCCTCGGCGAGCCGGCAGCCCTGCCCTTGATCCTCGCTCCCGTCGGCCTTACCGGAATGCAGCACGGCGACGGTGAAATCCATGCCTGCCGCGCCGCGCAGGCCGCCGGCATTCCCTACACACTGTCCACCATGTCGATCTGCTCGATCGAGGACGTTGCCGCCAACGTCAATAAGCCGTTCTGGTTCCAGCTTTACGTCATGAAGGATCGCGGCTTCATCAAGGCGCTGATCGAGCGCGCCATCGCCGCCAAGTGCAGCGCGCTGGTGCTCACCGTCGATCTTCAGGTGATCGGCCAGCGCCATGCCGACATCAAGAACGGCATGACGGTGCCGCCGGAATGGAGCCTGTCGAAGCTGTTCGACTTCGCCACCAAGCCGCAATGGGTCGCCGGCGTGCTGCGCGGCAAGCGCCGGACCTTCGGCAACCTCGCCGGCCACATCAAGGGCATGGAGAACGTCACCCAGTTGGGCCAGTGGACCGCGGGCCAGTTCGACACCACGCTGAACTGGAAGGACCTCGACTGGATCCGCTCGATCTGGCCGGGCAAACTCATCATCAAGGGCATTCTCGACATCGAGGACGCCCGCGAGGCGGTGCAGACCGGCGCGCAGGCGCTGGTGGTGTCCAATCACGGCGGCCGCCAGCTCGACGGCGCGCGCTCCTCGATCGAGGTGCTGCCGGAAATCGTCGCCGCGGTCGGCGACCGGATCGAGATCATGTTCGACGGCGGCATCCGCTCGGGGCAGGACGTGATGCGCGCGATGGCGCTCGGCGCCAGGTCCTGCATGATCGGCCGCGCCTACACCTACGGCCTCGGCGCTTACGGCGAGGCCGGCGTCGCCAAGGCCATCGACATCATCCGCAACGAGATGCTGGTGACGATGGGCCTGTGCGGCGTCAACAGCGTGGCGGAGATCGACGAGCATATCCTGGCGGAGTGAGCGGCCCTACGCCGACGGCACGGCCGTGCACGCAGTTGTGTGCGGCGCTGGGCGAAACAAAATGTCACACTGCGCGTCTTCTGATCGGCAATCAGAACAGGAGACGACGATGCGACGGCTTTCGATTGTTGCATTGTGCGCGGCCGCAGCGTTGGCGGTGGCCGCGCCGACCACGGCCTCGGCCCAGCGCGGTTTTCATGGCGGCGGCGGTTTTCACGGTGGCGGTTTCCATGGTGGCGGCTTCCACGGAGGTGGGTTCCATGGCGGCGGATGGAATCGTGGCGGCGGCTGGGGATGGGGCGCGGGCGCGCTCGGCATCGGGCTGGGCCTCGGCCTCGCCGGAGCCTACCCGTACGGCTACGGCTACGGCTATCCCTATGGCGGTTACGGCTACGCCGCCTACCCCTACGATTATGGCTATGGCGGCTGCTACCTGACCCGGCAGCGGGTCTGGACGCCCTACGGCTGGCGCATCCGCCGCGTGCAGGTCTGCGATTAGCGCGCGGCCGTCAGATCGGCCTCGACCAGTCGGCGAAGCTCGGCGGTGACTTCGGGGCGGCGGCCGAACCACAGTTCGAACCCGCGCACCGCCTGATGCAGCAACATGCCAAGCCCGTCGGCGGTGCTTAAGCCCCGCGCCCGCGCCGCCGCGAGCAGCGGCGTCTCCAGCGGCACATAGACCAGATCGGCCACCGCCGCCCGCGCCGGCAGCGTGGCGATATCAAGATCAAGCGCTGGTTGGCCACTCATGCCCAGCGAAGTGGTGTTGACCAAGAGCCCCGCGCCCGGCAGCACCTCGCCGAGCGCATCCCAGCCGCGCGGCGAGACGCGCTCGCCGAACTGCGCGGCCAGCGCCTCTCCCCGCGCCAGCGTGCGGTTGACGAGATGCACGCGCCCGACGCCGCGCTCCAGCAGCCCGAACACCACCGCGCGCGCCGAACCACCCGCCCCGAGCACTACGGCGTCGTCCATCTTGTCCCAGCCCGGTGCGGCGGCGTCGAGGTTGTTGATGAAGCCTTCAATGTCGGTGTTGGTGGAACGCAGCGTGTCGCCGTCGTACCACAGCGTATTGGCCGCCCCGACGGCGCGGGCGCGCGCGTCGGGTTCGGTCAGCGCCAGCGCCCGCTCCTTGTGCGGGATGGTGATGTTGGCGCCGACGAAGCCGTGATGCGACAGGTGCAGCACGAACTCGGCGAACTCCTCGGGCGGCACCGCCTCGATGCTGTAGCCGCCTGCGATGCCGAACCGGCGCAGCCAGTAGTGATGGATCAGCGGCGAGCGCGAATGCGCGGCAGGCCAGCCGATCAGGCAGGCGGCGGGAGCTTTCGGCGCGGGCATCGCGTGTCTCCGTGGCGGGGGCGTCGGCCGATCCCTGCACGCGGCGCGGGGCGCTTGTCAATGCGCGCCGCGCACCGGCACGCGCGCCCGTCTCAGTTTGCCAGCCGCTTCATCGGCACCACCACCGGCGCCTCGCGCTGCTGCGCGATATCGGCCAGCGCCCGCGCGATCGTCTCGCGATATTTCGCCAGCGGCGGCCGCACGCCATGGGTCAGGAGCACGCGGCGGACGCCGCGCGACGCGCCGGTGATGAACAGCCTGACGCCCTGCCGCCTCGCCTTGACCGCGAGGCGGTGGATGGCGTTGGCGGCGGAGGAATCCATCAGCGGCACCGCGCTGACGTCGAGCACGAACGCCTTATGGCGGCCGGCTATGTCGTCGAGCACCGCGCCCACCGTCGAGGCCGCGCCGAAGAAGAACGCGCCGGTGATGCGATACACCACCACGTCGGGATCGGTCGCGAGCGTCGGATCATAAGGCACCCGCGCGCCGCTCTCGTCATCGGCCCGGTCGTCGTCGGCGCGGTCGTCCTGGGCGAGCGGCGCGCCGGCCTCGATGCCGGTGGCTTCCGCCATGCGGTGGATGAACAGCACCGCCCCGAGCGCGAAGCCGACCACGATGCCCTCGGTGAGACTGCGGAACACGGTGAGCAGGAAGGTCGCCAGCAGCACCGTGGCGTCGCCCCACGAGGAGCGCAGCAGCATCCAGAACGCCTGCTTCTCCGCCATGCTCCAGGCGACGATCACCAGCACCGCCGCCAGCGCCGCCAGCGGAATGTAGCTCGCCAGCGGTGCGGCGATCAGCATGAACAGCAGCAGGAACGCCGAATGCGCCATGCCGGCGACCGGGCTGCGCGCGCCGGCGCGGATGTTGGTGGCGGTGCGCGCGATCAGGCCGGTGACGCAGATGCCGCCGAACAAAGGCGAGACGATGTTGGCCGCGCCCTGCGCCACCAGTTCGCAGTTGGAGCGGTGCCGCCGTCCGGTCATACCGTCGGCCACCACCGCCGACAACAGCGATTCGATCGCCGCCAGGAGCGCGAAGGCGATGGCGTCCGGCAGCACCGCCTGCATCTTCGCAAGCGAGAACGGCGGCAGGTGCGGCGACGGCAGGGTCTGCGGGATGCCGCCGAAGCGCGAGCCGATGGTTTCCACCGGCAGCGCCAAGGCCCACGCCACCACCGTCGCCACCGCGACGCCGATCAGGATGCCCGGCCAGGTCGGCCGCAGCTTCCGCATCGCGACCATCACCGCGAGAGCAAGCAGCGACAGCGCCACGGCCCAGATATTAACGGTGCCGGCCGCGCGCCACAGCGCCGCGAGCTTGGGCAGCAGTTCGCCCGGCTCGTGTCCCGGCAACGTCACGCCGAACAGGTCGCGCAACTGGCTGGCGAGGATAATGACGGCGATGCCGGCGGTGAAGCCGATCGTCACCGGATAAGGGATGAACTTGACGTAGGTGCCGATCCGCAGCAACCCGGCGGCGATCAGCAACGCGCCCGCCATCATGGTCGCGAGCATCACGCCGTCGACGCCGTGGCGTTCCACCGTCAGCGCCACCAACACGATGAACGCGCCGGCCGGACCGCCGACCTGAAAGCGGCTGCCGCCAAGCAGCGACACGATGAAGCCACCGACGATGGCGGTGTAGAGCCCGCGATCCGGGCCGACGCCCGAGGCGATGGCGATCGCCATCGACAGCGGCAGCGCGACGATGGCCACCGTCAGCCCGGCGACGATATCGGCGCGGAAATCGGCGGCGCGGTAGCCTTCGCGCAGCACCGTCAGGAGTTTCGGCGTGAAAAGGTCCGCAAAGCTGGCGCCGCGCGACGGCGCGCCGTTCCTCATTCCGACCATACGATGCTCCCGGCCTTGCCTCACGCTACGCGCAACGCCCGTTCGGTCGATGTCGATGGTCAGACGCGCGACGGCGGTCCGGGTTGCTTCAGGCGCACCCCGCGCCCGCCGTCATCGCTCCGCGCATGTTCACCGATGAGGTCCACGCCCGCGCGATTCAACGCATCGACCACCTTGGTCAGCGACTCGACGACGCCGCGCACGTTGCCGTCGCTGGCCTCCATGCGCTGGATCGTCGGCAGCGAAACTCCCGCGAGTTCCGCCAGCGTCCTCTGATCTATGCCGAGCAGCGCTCGCGCCGCCCGCATCTGGAATGAGGTAATCAATGCCAGAATTCCATGTTTAAATATTATAACTGATATATCATACAATGACAATGATGTAAAATACATCAACAAGAGCAATCGTCGTTCTCCCTGCCCGCCGCGAGGTGTACGGCATCCGTCACCGCGCGAACAGGCGAGACGTCAAACAGGCTTGGCATCGGTCACAGGCACGGGGCCTCACGCCTTGACGATCACCACTTCCAGATACTCTCCCGGCATCACCATGGCGCCGTCGCGGACGGTGTTGAACCGCGCGATCAACTGTTCGAGGTCGGCGAGGAACAGCGGAGCCTTGTCGTCGCCAAGCGCGGCGACCGCCTTGTGGACCGGCCCGTAGCACGCCTTGAACAGATCGATGAAATGCGCCGCCGACCGGTAGCGGAACATGAAGTCCCGAGGCTCGGCGCGGATCGCGGACGCGGCGGCGCCGAACAGTTCGGACAGCCCCTCCCGCGTGCCCCACCGCGCCGGCGATTTGGTGCCCGGAGGCGGCGGCAGATATTTGCCGAGCGCCTTGAACACCTGCCCGATGAAGCCGTCCGGCGTCCAGTTGGCGAGGCCGATCTTGCCGCCGGACCGGCACACGCGCAGCATCTCGGCGGCGGCGCGCGCCTGATCCGGCGTAAACATCACGCCGAAGCTCGACGCCACCGCGTCGAAGCTTCCGTCCGCGAACGGCAGCGCCTCGGCGTCGGCTTCCTGGAAATCGACGGTCCAGCCCTCGGCCGCGGCGCGCGCCCGGCCGCGCTCCAGCCATGCCGGTACGTAGTCGGTCGAGGTCACCTCGCACCAGCGCCGCGCCGCCGCCAGCGTGACGTTGCCATTGCCAGCGGCGACATCCAGCACCCGCTGCCCGGCGCGCAGGTCCAGCGCCTCGCACAAATTCTCGCCGACGATCTGAAGGGTCGCGCCGATGATCGCATAGTCGCCGGACGCCCAGGCGTCGTGCTGACGCAGCTTGATGGCGGCGAAATCGGGAGCGACCGGAGTGACGGTTTGCAACATGGCCATGACATCTCTCCTTGCACGGTTACTTGCGGCGCAGCGCGCGCCACACGGCAAAGTGTGATCGGGTCGCCGCGACGCCGCTATCCGGTTGGCGCGGGATGATGCAGAATGCGCAAGCCGCGCCCGGCGTTATCTCGCTGGCGTGGCCAGCCGGCACGGAGGTCACCATGAGCGAAGGTGACGATGTTGCGCATTGCGGCAGGCATCCCCTGCCCGCCAGCATCGTCCGCGCGCTCGACTGGCTGGGCACGCGGCTCGACGAACCGGTCCGGCTCGACACGCTGGCCACCGTCGCCGGCGTGCGGCCGCGCACGCTGCAACTGCATTTCAAGGCGCATCTCGGCACCACGCCGCTTGGATGGGTGCGGCGCACGCGACTGGCGCGCGCCCGCCAGCAGCTTCTCGCTGGACGCGACGAGAGCGACATCACCGGCGTCGCCATCGCCAACGGCTTCAGCCAGCTTGGCCGCTTCGCCGCGCGCTACCGCAACCAGTTCGGCGAACTGCCGTCGCAAACGCTGGCGCGAACGCGCGCGCCGCCACTGGCCTCAAGCGATATCGACGACGAAGCGCTGCGCCTGAG
>JBASBO010000419.1:0-15614 GCA_049651165.1 Xanthobacteraceae bacterium
CCGCCGAGCCGCCGCCGATACCCGACGCAACCGGCAACCGCTTGTCTAGCGCGAACGCGCCGACCTGCAAATCCGGCACGCGCTCGGCGAGGCACCGCGCCGCCTTGAGCACGAGGTTGTCGTGCAGGTCGCCGCAGTCCGACGCGCCGGCGCCATCGACGGTGAGCGACAGGTCCCTGCCCGGCGCGAGCGTCAGCCGGTCGGCGCAATCGGCGAACACCACCAGACTCGCCAGATCGTGATAACCGTCGGCGCGGCGGCCCAGCACCCGCAAGGTCAGGTTGACCTTGGCGCGCGCCTCGTCTTTCAGCAGCGTCACGACCGATCCGCCGCGATCAGCCACCCTTTTCGATCAGCCACCCTTGCCGTCCTCTTTCTTCTTGTCCGCCGAGGCGGCCGCGGGGGTCTCGTCCACCGGCAGGCCGTTTTCGATCTTGGCTTCGATCTTCGGCAGTTCCTCCGGCTCCGGCTTCAGATCACGCGCATGGGCCCACTGAAAGCGCGCTTCCAGCGTGCGGCCGACGCGCCAATAGGCGTCGCCGAGGTGATCGTTGATGGTCGGGTCTTCCGGCTTGAGGTCAATGGCGCGTTCGAGGTGCTTGACCGCCTCGTCGTAGTTGCCGATGCGGTAATAGGCCCAGCCCAGCGAATCGACGATGTAGCCGTCGTCCGGGCGCTGATCGACGGCGCGCCGGATCATCTTCATCGCCTCGTCGAGATGAAGTCCGCGATCGATCCACGAATAACCCAGATAGTTGAGAACGTGCGGCTGCTCGGGTTTCAGTTCGAGCGCCTTCTTCATATCGACTTCGGCCTTGTCCCAGTTCTTCGAACGCTCCTCGCAGATGCCGCGGAAATAGTAATAGACCCAGGTGTTGCTCTCGGCGCCCGTCAACTGGTCGATCGCGTTGCCGTAGGTCACCGCGCATTCGGCGAATTTCTTGCGGCCGCGCTCGATATTGCCGAGCGCCATGATCGCCTCGACATCCTTGGGGTCGTCCCGCGTCACCGCTTGCAGGATGGCGATCGCCTCGTCGCCGCGGTCGGCGGCGTCGAGATCGGTCGCCATCTGCACCTGCGCATTGCGGTGCAGGGCCGAGCGCTCCGGCACCCGCTGATAGACCTTGATCGCCATCTGCGGCTTCTTCACCGACTCGTAGAGATCGCCGAGCGACAACAGCGCCAGCGCGTGATCGGGTTGCAGGTGGAGCGCCAGTTGCAGATAGACCAGCGCCAGATCCTCGCCGCCGCGCCGGGTCAGCGACGCGCCGATGCCGTACAGCGCTTCGGCCGCGCCGGCCTGCGGCGAATCCACCAGCGGCGGCAGCTTGGCGCCGGCCTTGGTTTCGCGAATGCCCTCGACCACCAGCGGATGGCGGGACAGTTTCTTGTCGAACGCTTCATAGACCGCGAGCGCCGCCGCCGGGCCGTCCTTGCTGCGCGACAGCCAGCGCGCATAGGCGTCCATCACCCGCAAGGCGGTCTCGTCGAGCTTGTAGGCGCGCTCCAGCCGCACCCCTGCTTCCTTCTCGTTGCCGGCCAGTTGCATCATCATGCCGGAGTGCAGGTCCTTGAACACCGGATACCATTCCGGCCCGGTCAGCTTGTCGATACTGGCGACGGCGTCGCGCGGGTTGCCGGCGCCGAACTCGGCCCAGCCGGCGAGCAGCGTCGCCACCAGATCGGTGATCGGCCCGCGCACCGACTGGTTGATGTTGCGGCGCGCCTGCTCGTAGCGTTTATGCTTGAGATCGTTCACGCCGATCACCAGCCGCGCGACGCGGTTGGTCTTGTCGAGCCGGAGCACGCGCCCGGCGAGCTTGACCGCCTCGTCGATGTTGCCGTCGGCCAGCGAGGAGATGAAGGCGCGGTCCAAGAGGTCGTTGTTCTTCGGGTCCTTGCGCAGCGCCAGGCGATAGAACTCCGCAGCCGCGCTGGCGTCGCGCTCGACGCTGGCATGGCGCGCGGCGAGGTAGCTGCCGGCCACCGTCATGTCGCGCAGGTCCTCGCGGGTCGGAAACGTCGCCGACGAATCGGTCGGGTGATCCGGTGTCTGCGCCAACAGCGGCCGCGGCAGCACCAGCAGCGAGGCGGCGAGCGCGATCACGGTCAAGCCTTTGAAAGGAGAGGACATCACGATTCGTCTAGCTCCTGGATTTTGCCGACGGGGCGGCCCGTCGCCGGGACGGCCGCATCGTTCAAGGGCGCGACAATGCAGCGTTTGGCCTTGAACCGCAAGGCAACCACACAAGGCAACGACACGAGGCAACGGTACGGGCCGGCCGCCGCCTCAAGCGCGGGAACCGGCGACCCGTCACGCCGCTCCGACAGGGTGCCCCTGAAGGCGCCGACAGTATGGCGGGATCGTGACCGGCGCACGGCCGCCACCGCGCGTCACATTGTCCGACACTATCACATCGCCTGATAGTTCGGACCGCCGCCGCCTTCGGGCGGGACCCAGGTGATGTTGCCGTTGGGGTCCTTGATGTCGCAGGTCTTGCAATGGACGCAGTTCTGCGCGTTGATCTGGAAGCGCACGCTGTCGCCGTCCTCGACCCATTCATAGACCCCGGCCGGGCAGTAGCGGTTGGAGGGACCGGCGAACACGTCGTGCTCCGACGCCTTCTGCAACGCCATGTCCGCCACCTTGAGATGGACCGGCTGGTCCTCCTCATGGTTGGTATTCGACAGGAACACCGACGACAGCCGGTCGAACGTCAGCTTGCCGTCCGGCTTGGGGTAGGCGATCGGCTGGTAGTTCTTCGCCGGCTTCAGCGCCTTGGCGTCGTTCTTGCCGTGCGACAGCGTGCCGAACAGCGAGAAGCCGAGCGTGTTGCACCACATGTCGAAACCGCCGAGCGCGTTCCCCAGCAAGGTGCCGAATTTCGACCACAGCGGCTTGGCGTTACGGACCGGATAAAGGTCCTTGCCGATCGAGGACGAACGCCAGCCGTTCTCGTATTCGACCAGTTCGTCGTTGGCGCGGCCGGCCTGCAACGCGGCCACCAGATGCTCGGCGGCCTGCATTCCGCTCGCCATCGCGTTGTGAATGCCCTTGATGCGCGGCACGTTGACGAAGCCCGCCGCGCAGCCGATCAGCGCGCCGCCCGCAAACGTCAGCCGCGGCACCGACTGATAGCCGCCCTCGGTGATGGCGCGCGACCCGTAAGCGAGGCGCTTTCCGCCTTCGAACGTATCCCGGATCATCGGATGCGTCTTGAAGCGCTGGAACTCCTCGAACGGGTAGAGATAGGGGTTCTCGTAGTTGAGGTGGACGACGAAGCCGACCGCCACCAGATTATCGTCGTAGTGATACAGGAACGAGCCGCCGCCGGTGTTGTTGTCGAGCGGCCAGCCGAACGAGTGTTGCACCGTGCCCTTCTTGTGTTTGGCGGGATCGATCTGCCAGACTTCCTTGAGGCCGATGCCGAACTTGCCCGGCTCGCAGTTCCTGTCGAGCGCGAACTTTGCGATCAGCTGCTTGGTCAGGCTGCCCCGCGCGCCCTCGGCGAACAGCGTATATTTGCCGAGCAGCTCCATGCCGCGCGTATAGGAGTCCTTCGGCTTGCCGTCCCTGCCGATGCCCATGTCACCGGTGGCGATGCCGCGCACCTCGCCGTTCTCGCCGTAGATCACTTCGGCCGCGGCGAAGCCCGGATAGATCTCGACGCCGAGCGCCTCTGCCTTCGCGCCGAGCCAGCGGCACACCATGCCGAGCGACGTGATGTAGCAATGATGGTTGTGCATCAGGGGCGGCATCAGGAAGCCCGGCAGCTTGATGCCGCCGGTCTTGGTCATCAGGTAGAACCGGTCGTCCTTGACCTGGGTCTTGAGCGGACAGTCCGCGTCCTCGCGCCAGTCCGGGATCAGCTTGTCGAGGTTGGTCGGGTCCATCACCGCGCCGGACAGGATATGCGCGCCGACCTCGGAGCCCTTTTCGACCACGACGACGGACAGATCGGCGTTGAGTTGCTTGAGGCGGATCGCGGCGGAAAGCCCCGAGGGGCCCGCGCCGACGATCACCACATCGAACTCCATGGACTCGCGCGGCGGCAGTTCCTCGGTGCTCATCTCAAATCCCCGGAAAAACGTCAGGCAAAACGCTCAAGACAACTGGAACACTTCTAACTCTTATGTTCCTGATTTTATCCCGAAGGACAACCTCCGAAATGCGCCGATCGCGTTTCGTCCGGCCCGCGCGACAGCCGCCCCGATACCGCCGGCCCCTCCGCCTGGTCACGAATTCACCCCCGCGCCGGACAAATCCAACCTTCTCCCACCGGCGACGGCCCGCTAACGTTCGACGAACAAACGCATAAAGGAAACGCCGGAACGACCTCCACGGTCGCGGGAGCCGGATCATGACACCTTCCCATCGAAGCGCCGATGGCGCGCCCGCCGATGCTCCGGAGGCGTCCGCCGCGCCTGCCTTCGGCCGCGCCGGACGGAACCGGTTTCCGCGTCCCGATCGCCGATCCGGGCGGCGCTCCTGCCGATGTCGCGACACGTTCACGACCGTCACCAGTCCGCTGCACATGGACGGCGTCGCCAAGTCAAGCCGCGCAACGCGCCCGAGGCCGGGCAGCATACCGACCGGATATTGCGCGACGCCGGCTACAGCCGCCGGCAACGTCGTGGCGTAGTAGCGCCGCCGGCGAAACAGCCTACGCGTCGCCGGCCATGGCACCGGCGAAGGTCGCGGCAATCCGCTTGAGCTGCCGGCGGCTGTAGCCGGCGCGCTCCATCACCGCCAGTCCCCGGGTGGAAGGTGACGACGACGCATAGGCGTTATAGAGGCTGCCGCGCTGAACCCCCGTCGCCGTGGCGAGATCCTGCATCGTCGCATCGTGGAGGCCGGCACCCTCAACTGGAAGGCGTGAAGCCGCAGATCGAAATCTATGCCGGCGGCGCGGTGGAATGGCTGACGCCGGTTGAAGGCACCCAGCGCTTCGCGCAAAATCTATAATCGGCACCGCCGCCGATCCATGCCCGGCCTCGCCGCCGGGCGCTGAAGTTGCTCGGACCGCCTCGCGCGACACCGCCGGCGGAATTGACTTCGGCCGCGCGACACCCCTAAATGACTCGCGGGAAAGTTATCAATAACAAGCTGACCTGTTCGCTTTCCGAGCCGCCGGCGACAGGATCATTCAACGCACCGGACCGGGAAAGTCCGCCGGACGGATCGTCCAGACCCGCGCCGTCGCCGTGCCCGACAGAAGGACCCAAGGATGGAAGCCCAATCGTCATTCTCCCAAATCCGTTTCGAGAAGCCGTCCGAGCGGGTCGCGCGCATCGTCCTCGCCCGCGCCAACAAGCGCAACGCGCAGAACATGCAGATGCTCTACGAGATCAACGCCGCGCTCGACCTCGCGACGCAGGACGATCAGGTCCGGGCCATCATTCTCGCCGCCGACGGGCCGGATTTCTCCTCGGGTCACGACCTGACGGACAACACCGCGAAGGTCGGCGACCACGGCGCGCCGGTGACCGGGACCGGCGGCTTCGGCCTCGCGGGGCCGGAAGGCTATTTCGCGCAGGAGCAGGAAGTGTTTCTCGGATTCTGCTGGCGCTGGCGGAATCTTCCGAAGCCGGTGATCGTCGCGGTGCAAGGCCGCGCGATCGCGGGCGGACTGATGCTGATCTGGCCGTTCGACATCATCATCGCCTCGGACGACGCCAGTTTCGCCGATCCGGTGGTGGCCTTCGGCGCCAACGGACATGAGTTCTTCGTCCATGCCTGGGAAGTCGGGCACCGCAAGGCGAAGGAGATGCTGTTCACGGGCGAGCCGATTCTGGCGCAGGAGGCGAAAGAACTCGGCATGGTCAATCACGTCGTGCCGCGCGAGCGCCTCGAGTCCTTTACGCTGGAGATGGCGGAGAAGATCGCCCAGCGCCCGATGATCGGGCTGCGTATGTCCAAGCTCAGCGTCAACCAGTCGCTGGACGCGCAAGGCATGTGGACGGCGATCCAGTCCGCGTTCGGGCTGCACCACTTCGCGCACACCCATAACCGGGTCATGCACGGCATGATCGTCGATCCCGCCGGTATGCAGATCATTCGGGATCAGGCCAAAAAAGCGCCGAAATAGGCAAGCGTTTTCGCGCGCGACGCCGCGATCACGGCCGGCGGAGCGCCGGCTCGCGGCGATCGCGGCTGCCTGCCTCACCCCGTCGCCAGACGCTTCAGCTCCTGGTCCCGCAACACCCGCCGCATGATCTTGCCGGTGGTGGTGACCGGCATCTCCCGGATGAACTCGATCTCGCGCGGCGCTTCGTGCTTGGCCAGCCGCTGGCGCACGAAAGCGTGGATCTCGTCCTTCAGTTCCTGGGTCGGCACCACCCCGGCCTTCGGCACGATGAAAGCCTTGACCACCTCGGTGCGCACCGGGTCCGGAACGCCGATGGCGGCCGCCAGCGCCACCGCCGGATGCTTGCCGATCGTCTCCTCGATCTCGCTCGGGCCGATGCGATAGCCCGACGATGTAATGACATCGTCGGCGCGGCTCGCGAACCACAAATAGCCGTCGTCGTCCTTTCGGCCGAGATCGCCCGTCAGCATCCAGCCATTGGCGAACTTGCGCCGCGTCGCTTCCGGATTTCGCCAGTATTCGAGCAGCATGATCGGATGGCCGGCCTTCACCGCGATCTGCCCGACCTCGCCGTTCGGCAGTTGATTTCCCGCTTCGTCGGTGATCGCCACTTCGAAGCCCGGCGCGGCCTTGCCCAGCGAGCCCGGCCGCGGCGCCATGTAGCGACTGTTGTTGAGGACGCAGACATTGCATTCGGTCTGCCCGAACGCTTCGCTGAGATGCGCCCCCAGTTCTTCCCCGACCCAGCGGTACAGTTCGGCGCCGACCGCCTCGGCGCCGGTGACGATCGTATGAATGCGCAGCGGGTATCTGGCGCGTTCCTGCTTCGGCACGGCGCGCATCATCCGCAACATCGTCGGCACCAGAACCGCGCTCGTCACCTTGTGTTCGGAGAGGAAGCGGAACGCATCGAGCGGATCGAAACCGACGCGCGCCCGCACCGCCATCAAGCGACCGGACTTCAACGACGTCGTCAGGAAGCTGAGGCCGGCCAGCCACGACCAGTCGCCCGGGAAGTAATAGACCTCGTCGGAGCCGGCCTCGGCGCTGAGGAAGTCCATCGAGGGAATGTGTCCGAGCACCGAACGATGCGCGGCAAGCACCCCCTTGGGCTGCCCCGTGGTGCCCGACGTATAGTTGATATAAGCCGGCTCATCGGCGCGCATACGCACGGTTTCGAACGTGGCGTCGGCGGCGCGCGCCAGCGACCACAGGTCGAGCGTGCCCGGTTCGTCGCCATCGACCAGAAGGATATGCTTGAGGCTCGGCGCGTCGGCCGCCGCCTGCCGCACCGCCGGCAACCGCGCCCGGTCGGTCACCACGGCGCTGACTTCCGCATCCGCGAACCGGTAGGCCAGCGCGTCGGGGCCGAACAGAACCGCCATGGGGCACGAGATCACGCCCATCTTCCAGCAGGCGGTGTGCGTCGGCGGCACCGCCGCATCGACCGGAAGCACGATCGCCACGCGGTCCCCGCGCTTGATGCCGAGATCGCGCAACACGTTCGCGATGGCATTCGCCTGTGCGCGGAGCGTTCCGTAAGTGACGCGCTCGACGCGATCGTCGTGCTCGATGAAAAAGGCTTCCTTGTCCGGATGCTCCGCGGCGTGACGGTCGCAGATATCGTCGGCGATATTGTAAAATTCCGGAATCTCCAGGCGGTGCGCGGCCCGGACTTCCTCATAGGTCTTCGGCGTCTCGACAGGCATACGGCTTCCTCCCATTTTCGGGACGGCCACCTCGGTTCCCCGGAGGGCCGCCAACAGGCGCGGCGGACCAGTCTCTCTCTCCTGACGCGTCCTCTCCTGACTCGTCAGTGAACGAGGCGGGACTGGTCCGCCCTTCGCGCGGCATTTTCAGCCGAAGACCGATGCGACCGTCATCCGATATTACGGCGCATCGTTGACATTGCTCCACCTCTGTCCGTCGAAGCGCTGCAACTGAAGCGACTTGAACGCGCCGAAATCGTCCTTGCTGGTCTTCAGCACCACCTTGGGAAGATGCAGCGGCAGATGGACGTCGTGAATGTCGGAGATCTGCTTCATCAGGTTCTCGCGCGTGAGATTGTCGCCGCACCCTTCCAGGATATGCTTGAGCATGTGGGCGTTGACGTAAGCGACGATCGAGTAGAAATCCTGCGGATTGTCTCCCGGATTCCATTTCTTCATGAAAGCGTAGTAGTCGGCGATTTCCTTGTCGTTGGCCCAGGCGGGATCGCCGAGCCCCTTGATAAAGGCGGCGGTCATGACGCCGACCGAACTTTCGAGCCCGGCCGGCGCGAGAACGGCGGCGATCGAACTCGACGCATTGGCGACGAACTGCACCGGCTTCCAGTTGATCTCGTGCGCCTTCCTGATCGCCTGCGCCGCGAATTTCGGCGTCGTGGCGCTGATAAGAACATCCGCGCCCGAGGCTTTGAGATTGACGATCTGCGAGTCGATGGTCGGGGCCGACGTCTCGTAAGCGGCTTCCGCGACGATCGTGACCTTGGTTCCGGCATGCGCCGCGAGCGCGGCCTTGACGCCGTTCAGATGGTCCTTGCCGTAATCGTCATTGGCGTAAAGAACGCCGATCTTGGCATCCGGCTTCGTCTTCACGACGTAATCGACGTAGATTTTCTGTTCCAGCGTGTAGGCGGGCCAGAACGGCATGGTCCAGGGAAAATTCTTCGGATCGTTGAAACGCGCCGCGCCGGTCGCGATCAGGATCTGCGGTACGCCCTTGCCGTTGAGATATTTCTGCGTCGCCAGATTGGTCGGCGATCCCGAGACGCCGAAGATCGCGAGCACCTCGTCATCTTCGACCAGCTTCCGGGTCTGCTCCAAAGCCTTCGGCGGGCTGTAGGCGTCGTCCAGCGAGATGATCCTGATCTTGCGCCCGTTGATACCGCCGGTGCTGTTGACCATCTCGAAGAAAGCCTGGAGCGTGCGCCCGGATGCGCCGAACGCCGACACCGGCCCGCTATAGGCCGTGGTGTGTCCGATCTTGACCTCGGTGTCGGACGCGCCGGTGCTGTAGGTGCCGCCGGCCAGAGCCGCCACCGGCGCCGCCAGGAGCATCGCGCCCGCGACCGCCACAAAACGTAATTTTCGATCCACGATAGTTTCCTCCTCTGCATTATTCGGATGTCAAACGAGCGACTTTCATTCCATGGCGTCCGTTCCTGCCATGCCGGATATCAGTGCGTGTCCGCCGCTCGCGCTCCGGACGCGCGAAGGCGGGGTTACTTTGCCCCTGCTTTTTTCCGCGCTTGCTTGCTTTCGAAGCCGCGCCGCCGCCGCTACCGCGACGGCCGCGCTTCGCGGCGAGCCCATCCGTCAGCCGAACGGCGAATTCGTCGGCGATCACTTCCGCCGAAAGCTCGCCGTCCGGCCGATACCAGTGGCCGATCCAGTTCAGCGAGCCGGCGATGGCAAAAGCCGCCAGCTTGGGATTGCATTCCCTGATCGATCCGTCGGCGATACCGTCCGCGATGTATTTGCGGAAGGCGCGATCGTCCTTTCGCTTCGCCGCCCGCACGCGGGCCCGCGCATCCTCCGACAATTCGCGGTCGTCGAGGCGGACCTGACACATGCCGAAGTCGACGGTCATCACCAGCGCATAGGCCCGGATCAGCTTGCGCAGCCGGACCAGGCCGTTGCCGCCTTCCCGCTCGATCTCGACGATCGCCTCATCCGCAAGCTGCTGCCCCAGACGATAGCACTCTTCGAGAATCTCTCCCTTGCTGCGGAAATAATTGTACAGCGCGGACTTGGTGATATTGAGCCGAACCGCGACGTCCGCCAGCGTCACTCTGTGGTAATTGTCTTCCAGAAAAAGCTGGGCGGCCATGCGCAGCACGGCGAGTTTCTTATGGTCGCGCGCGCGACGGCGATCCTCGAACGGCGCCCATGGCGAGATGTCGTCTGCTTTCGCTGCGGCGGTGGTTCGGCTTACCATGGCGTGCGCGTCTCACTTTGTCCGTCGTGTTGAATGCGCGGCACCGTCACCCCTTCTTGTCCGGGCCGTAGCGCTCGACCAGAAGAAACTTCTGCACCTTGCCGGTCGGCGTTCGCGGCAACGCCTCGTCGTCGAACAGGATCTTTCGCGGGATCTTGAAGCCGGCCAGCCGCTCGCGACAGAACGCATCGACCTGCTGCTCCGTCAGCGTCTCGCCGCCGCCCTTCGCCCGCACGATGAGCACGGAGACGCGCTCTCCCCAGACGTCGTCGGGCAATCCGAACACCGCGCAGTCGGCGACGCCCGGAATCGCGAGGATGGTTTCCTCGATCTCCGCGGCGTGGATGTTCTGGCCGCCGCTGATGATCATGTCCTTGAGGCGGCCCTTGATGAACAGGAAGCCTTCCTCGTCGATCATGCCGAGGTCGCCGGTGTGGATCCAGCCGCCCGCGAACGTCTCGGCGGATTTCACCGGGTCGGCGAAATACTGCGTGACCGAACTTGGCGAGCGCCCGAGGATTTCACCGAGTTCGCCGGGCCCCGCCCGGCGGTCGTCCGGCAGTTCAATCCGGACTTCGGCGAATGGAACCGGCACGCCGACCGAATCCGGGCGCAGCTTGCGGTCCACGGGCGTGCTCACCGTCAGCGCGCCGGTCTCCTGCATCCCGTAATATTCGTAGATCGCCGGGCAGATCAGCGCGGCCACCTTCTCCCTGAGCGGGGCGGGGAACATCGAACCGGCGAACACGACGCCGCGCAGCGAGGCGAGATTGCGCTGCGGAAGACTGGGCTCGGCCAGCATCAGCGCCGCCATGGTCGCGACGAGATTGACTAGCGTCACCTGCTCCGTCTCGATCACCCGCAGCGTTTCCGCCGGGTTGAAGTCCATCAGCACGTTGCGCGCGCCGAACGAAAGCCCGGCGGCGATCCAGGCATAGCCGACGCGGCCGAAGGCGGGAAACACCGTCATGAAAACGTCGCGCGACGTGGCATCGAACGCCTCGAACATCGGCGCGATCGTGGCGTTGTTGAAATGCGTGAGGATGTAGGATTTCGGCAGCCCCGTGGTGCCGGAGGTCAGGTTGAAATAGAACGGGTCGTGCTCCTCGACATCGACTTCGGGCTCGGTCGCCGATGCCGCGCCGAGCAGACCCTCGTAAGGCAAAGCCCAGTCAGGGGCATCGTTGCCGATCGCGACGAACGTCTTGACCGCCGCGAGCGTCTCGCGCACATGCTCGGCGGCGGCAAGAAACCGCATCTCGAACAGCATCGCCCGCGCGCCCATCGCCTTCATCAGCGCCACGATCTCGGCCGGCGCCAGACGATAGTTCAGCGGAATGCCGACAAGACCGAGCTTGGCGAGCGCGAAGTAGATCTCCGGCAGTTCCGCGCGATTGTTGCAGAGAAACGCAACGACATCGCCTTTTTGCAGGCCGAGGCCCGTCAGCCCGTTGGCGAGCCGGTTGCAGCGTTCGTTGGTCTGGCGAAAGGTGAAGCGTCGCCCCGTGCCCACGCAATAGAACGCTTCCCGATCGCGAAAGCGCAGCGCCGCCGAAGTCAGCACACCGCCGGCGACCATCTTGCCGAGCCCGCGCACCAGCGGCGGTGAAGACGCGTTCTCCGTTGTCTCGGCTTGAGTCATCTGCAATCTCCCCCTGTTACTCCGCAAGCGTCAACTCACGGAGCGTTTCGTATTTTTGGAACAAGGCGCGCCCATGCGCCGACAGTTGGCGGCGTCACCCGCGCCGATATTCGACGCACGGATATCCGGTCCATTGATGTCCGGTTTCGATGCTCGGAATTTTCGCGACGCCATCAAGGACGCCGTTGCGCAAGACCCGATGGCGATCGAGCAGCACTGCGCAATCACACCCGTATTCGCTCACGCGAACCTCCCCGAATATTTGACAGACCTTTTTTCTAAATATATGACCGGTGCGTCACATAGAGTCCAGAGGAAAATTTTTGCGGATGCGACGCGGCGCGGACCAACATAACAACGCAAGACACGAATACCGCGAACGTGAAACGCGTTCGATGCAGCACCATCGAATTCCGCATTCAGAACGCTGAAAGAACTGACATTTCCTGGCGCAGGGAGGCGCTTCGGCGATGGGTTTGACGGACGGTCTCAAGGAGGCGGCGCGCGAGCGACCGGACCAGGTCGCCGTCGTCTTCGGCCCCCATCGCATGACCTGGGCGCGGTTTCGCGACCGTGTCAGCCGGCTCGCGGCCGTGTTTCGCGCCAACGGCGTGTCGGCAGGCGAGCGGGTCGTCATGCTCGCGAACAGCAGCCATCGTTATCTGGAGTATTATTATGCGACGCTGTGGGCCGGCGGCATCTTCGCACCGCTGAACACGCGCCTCGCGCTCCCCGAAATCGTCGAGCAGACGCGGGATGCGGAACCTGTCGTTCTGCTTGTCGATGCGGCGTTCCACGCGCTCGCCGACGATATCATGCGCGCGACGCCGTCGCTGCGCTGCGCGATATTCGCCGACGACGATACCGCACCCGCCACCATGATCCCTTATGAGACGGCACTTGCCGCGGCCGATCCGATTCCCGACGCCGCGCGCGGCGGCGACGACGTCGCCTGCCTGTTTTACACCGGCGGCACGACCGGACGCTCCAAGGGCGTGATGCTGAGCCATGACAATATCATCGTGAACGCGCGCAACACGATCGCCATGGGCAATGCCGCGCGCGACTCCGTCCGCCTCCATTCCGGGCCGCTGTTTCATCTGGCGGCGGGCGGCGCGGTCCTCGCCACCACGGTCGCCGGCGGGCGGCATGTGGTGATGTCGCGCTTCACGCCGGAGGAGGTGCTGCGGACCATCGCGCGCGAGCGCGTCACCCACGCGACGTTCGTGCCGACCATGCTGGCGATGATCCTGCAACGGCCGGATTTCGACGATTACGATCTGTCCAGCGTGCGCCGCATCACCTACGGCGCGTCGCCGATGCCGGAAGCGCTGCTGCGCGAGGCCATGCGGCGGTTCCCCGGCGCGGCTTTCTCGCAGTCCTACGGCATGACCGAACTGTCGCCGATGGCGACCTGCCTGTCGGCGCAGGATCACCGGCTGGATGGCGACACCTGGCGTCTGCGGTCCGCCGGCAAGGCGGTCCCCGGCATCGAGGTTCGCGTCGTCGATGCCAACGACGCGCCGGTCGCCACCGGCGTCGTCGGCGAGATCGTGGTGCGCGGACCGACGGTCATGCAAGGCTACTGGCGGCAGCCGGAACTGACCGCGACGGCCCTGCGCGGCGGCTGGATGCATACCGGGGACGGTGGGTATCTCGATGCCGACGGTTATCTCTACGTCGTCGATCGGGTCAAGGACATGATCGTGTCCGGCGGCGAGAACGTCTACTCGACGGAGGTCGAGAACGCCATCGCCAGCCACCCCGCCGTCGCCCAATGCGCCGTGATCGGAATTCCGGACGACCGATGGGGCGAGGCCGTCCATGCCATCGTCGTCCCGCGCGCCGGCGGCGAGATCGACGCCGCCGCGCTCGACCGGCACTGCCGCGCGCTGATCGCCGCCTACAAGTGTCCGCGCAGCATCGAGGTGCGCACTGAGCCGCTGCCGCTGTCGAGCGTCAACAAGATCAACAAGGCCGCGTTGCGCGCACCGTTCTGGGCGGGCCGGGACCGGCGCGTGAACTGAAACCGCAAAGGCAAGATCATGACAGAGCAAGATCCGCTGGTTCTCGTAACCCGCGTCGGCGCCGTCGGCGTGCTGACTCTCAACCGGCCGCAGGCGCGCAACGCGCTGACGCCGGAGCTGATGCACCAGCTTCGGCACGCCGTGAAAGCGCTCGACGACGACGCGACGGTCAAGGCGCTGCTGCTGACCGGGGCCGGCTCCGCTTTCTCCGCCGGCGCCGACATCTCCTTCATGGATCGCCTGCGCCGGATGCCGCAGCAGCAGATCAAGGATCAGGTCTACGACAGTTTTCAGGGAGCGACGCGCGCGCTGCGACTGTGCGCGAAGCCGGTTGTCGCCGCCGTCAACGGCGCGGCCTTCGGCGCAGGCTGCGAACTCGCGGTCGCCTGCGACTTCCGCATCGCCGGCAACAGCGCCGTCTTCTGCGAGAACTGGATCGAGATGGGAGCGATCCCGCCGCTGGGCGGGCTGTTTCTGTTGCCGCGGCTGATCGGGCTGGAGCGCGCCAGCGACATGGTGATGCGCGCGACCAGGATCGAGGGGCCGCGCGCCGTCGAGATCGGTCTGGCGACGCTGTCGGTGGACGACGCGGACCTGCATCAGACCGCGATGAATTTCGCCAAAGACCTCGCGAGCAAGCCCGGCGCGGCGATGGCCGCCGTCAAGCAGGGCCTGCGCCGCAGCATGGACAATCACCTGACGTCCGAATGGGAGTTCTACGTCAACACCCAGGCGATCCTGCTTGCGGGCCCGGATTTCTCCGAGAACGTCGATCGCATCAAACAGCGCATCCGGGGACAGCGGCCGGACAAGGAAAGCTGAACGCCGCAGCCGGGGAGCAAGCGTCTATTCCGCTGCTTTTTTCGCACGCTCCGCGTCGCGCAGCGTGCGGCGCAGGATCTTTCCGGTCGTGGTCATCGGCAGCGCCGTCACGAATTCGATCTCGCGCGGCACCTCGTGCTTGGCGAGATGCGCGCGAACGAAATCGCGGATGCTCTCGGCCAGCGCCGCGTCCGCCGTCTGGTCGGGCCGCAGCACCACGAACGCCTTGATGCTTTCGGTGCGGACCGGGTCCGGAACGCCGACCACCGCCGACATGACGACGGCCGGATGGCGCGCCAGGGCGTCCTCGATTTCCGACGGGCCGATCCGATAGCCGGCGCTGGTGATGACGTCGTCGGCGCGGCCGTGAAACCAGAAGTAGCCGTCCTCGTCGCAGCGTCCGAGGTCGCCCGTCATCAGCCACCCGTTGACGAATTTCGCCCGCGTCGCGTCCGGGTTGTTCCAGTATTCCAGCATCATCACCGGATCCGGGCTCCGGATCGCGATATTGCCAAGATCTCCCGCCGGCAGCGGCGCGCCGGCATCGTCAACGATCGCCGCGACGTGGCCGGGAATCGCGCGGCCGATCGATCCGAACTTCACCGGCATGATGGCAGCGTTGGAGCCGAGCACGAGATTGCATTCGGTCTGTCCGAACAATTCGTTGATCGGCGCCCGCAATGCGCCGGTGCCCCATTCGTGCAGATCCTTGCCGACGGATTCGCCGCCCGAGATGATGACGCGGAGGCGGACGTCGTATCGCCCCACCGGATCGTCGACCTGCCGCATCAGTCGCAGCATCGTCGGCGTCAGCAGCGCGGTGCGCACGCGGTGACGCCCCATCATCGCGAACGCCTGCTCCGGATCGAATCGTGGCGCGCGAAAGGTCAGCACCGGAACGCCGTGATACCAGGCCGGCATCAGCACATCCATCAGCCCCGCCAGCCACGCCCAGTCCGCCGGCGACCACATCAGGTCGCCCGGCTGCGGGAACGAATCGAAGCCGAGCGCGATGCCCGGCAGGTGGCCGAGCATCGAGCGGTGCGCCTGCAACGCGCCTTTCGGATTGCCGGTGGTGCCGGAGGTGAAGTTGAG
>JBASBO010000420.1:0-2845 GCA_049651165.1 Xanthobacteraceae bacterium
CCGTAAGGGACGCGCGACAACGGTCGCGGCTCGCGGCGGCGGCGCAATGCACACGCGGCGCGAGCGGCCGCGCGACGATCAGGCGCGAGGCGGCTTGAACAGGGAGAGGTCGGCGAACGAGGTCAGCACCTGAGCCTTGCCGTCGCGCGGGGGCCCGGGGATGGGATCGGCCGCACAGGTGTCCGACGCTCCATTTTCGGCGGTGACATGGGACAGGCAATGGCCGCTGTGGCAGAGCGAGGGTGAGGCCGGGTGCTCGGGCGCAGCGCCGTGATGAAGGCCGGCGACCTCGGTCGCGCCGCCGGCGGCAGTGGCGACGTCCGGCGCGCATTCCGCGCAATGCAGCAGCGCAAACAGCATCCCGACGGTCAACAACAAAACCAGCGGCAGCCGGCCCAGCCGCCCGCCCCATCCTGCTCCGGTGATCCGCTCAAATCCCGCCATCGTCCGTCAATAGGCCGCCCTTCGCGGCAACATCAAGGCCACCGGCAGCGATCCGATCCGGTTCCGCCGCCCGCGCTTCCCGAATATGGATGACATCCGTCCCCGCATCAAGGATGCGCCATGCACCGCCCGGCGGCTGTCCGGCGGCGGGCTCGCGTGTCGGAGGCTCTGGTCACGACGATGCGCGGCCCGATGGACGCGCCTTGAACCGTCAGGCTCAATGGATCGCGGCGTACATGATCTTTTCCTCGGTCGCATCCAGCGCCGAGAACTCCTCCACCACCTTGCCCTGACGGCTGACCAGGATGCGGTCCGACAGCGCCAGCACTTCCGGCAGGTAGGAGGAAATCACCACCACCGCCTTGCCCTCGTCGGCGAGGCGGTTGATGAGTTCGTGAATCTCGACGATGGCACCGACATCGACGCCGCGCGTCGGCTCGTCGAAGATGATGAGATCCGGCTCCTGCGCCAGCGACTTGGCGATAACCACCTTCTGCTGGTTGCCGCCCGACAGTTCGACCACCTTGGCCTTCGGGCTGATGGCGCGAATCTTCAGCCGGGAAATCCAGTCGTCGCCGGTCTTCTGCATCTCCTGTCCGGACAGGATGAGGCGGCCGCGCGGAAACTTCGACAACAGGCCGAGATAGATATTGCGCGCGATCGACATGGTTTCGAAAAACCCTTCGACCTTGCGGTCCTCGGTGACGTAGGCGACCCCGGCCTGCACCGCCGGCGCCGGCACGCGGTAGCGCACCGGCTTGCCCTTCAACAGGATTTCTCCACCGTAGAAGAAGTCGCGCTTCAACACTCCGGCGGCGATCTTGAAGGTCTCGGTGCGGCCGGCCCCGACCAGACCGAACACCCCGGTGATCTGGCCGGCGAAGATCGACAGCGAGTTGTTCTTGACCATCGGCGCCATTTTCAGGTTCTGCACCGACAGCACCCGCTCGCCGGCCGGGCGCACGTCGGTCTTGCGCTTGCCGTAAAGCGTGTTGGAGAGGTCGCGGCCGACCATCGCCTGCACGATCCGCGCGCGATCGAAATTGGCGGCGTCGTCGGTCACCACATGCTTGCCGTCGCGCAGCACCGTGATGCGGTCGGCCAACAGCAGCGCTTCCTCCAGCGCGTGGGAGATGAAGATGACGGAGACGCCGCGCTTCTTCAGATCGCGCACCAGATCGAAGAAATAGGCTTTCTCCTCTGGCGTCAGTGTCGCCGTCGGCTCATCGAACACGATGACCTTGGCCTGATGCAGCACCGCGCGGGCGATCTCGACCATCTGCTTCTTGGCGGCCCCGAGCAGGCTCACGGTCGCGGTCGGCGGCACGTCGAAATTCAGCGATTGCAGGAACTGCTGCGCCGCGATGTAGATGCCGCGCAGCCGGTTGTAGAAGTGCTCCTGTCCGAGGAACAGGTTCTGCGCCACCGTCATGGTGGGGACCAGGCTGTTCTCCTGGAACACCATCGCGATGCCGAGGTGGCGCGCCTCCAGCGGCGTCCGCGGCGCGGCTTCGACGCCGTCGACCAGAAGTTCGCCCGACGTCAGCGTGACCACGCCCGAGAGCGTCTTGGTCAGCGTCGATTTACCGGCGCCGTTCTCGCCCACCAGCGCGTGGATCTCGCCGCGCCGCAGTTGGAAATCGACGTCCTTGATGGCCGGTACGCCGGCATAGAGCTTGGTCGCCTTGCGCAGTTCGATCACGTTGTCGGTCATGCCCCGAACTCCGCCGCGACGGCCGCGCGCGACAGGCGCAGCAGCCGGCCCGCTCCCTTGGCCAGAACGTAGAGCGCATCGCCGACCTCGGCCGCGGCGACCACGCCGTGATTGCGGCCGTCGACCCGGCTGTGCAGCGAATAACGCGGCACGCAATCCTCGTTCAGCCGCACCACCAGCCCGTAGGAACGCGGCGGCGCCCACGGCTTGATGATGCCCATGGTCTTGAGGTGCGCGCCCTGCATCGGCTCGCGGAACGAGTTTCCGGAGTTGAGGCGCGGCGCGACCCAGAACTCCGGATCGATCTCGGCCATCATCCGCCGGCGATAGGCATTTTCGCGCAATACAAATTCGACGAGCTGGGTGCGGCCGGTGAAGGCGGTGAGCCAGAACCCGCCGCCCGCCGCCGGCGTCAGGCGCGACGGATAGACCGGCAGATCGTCGAGCAGCGCGCGGCCGGCGCCGTTCGCCCCGACCGACACCAGCCGGTGCCGCCAGCTTTCGCTGACGATCGGCCCCTGCGCGCTCGCCGCGACCCCGAAAGCATAATGCAGCCCGCTCGCCCGCACCCGGACCTGCCTTGCGGCGACGTCGACCGTCAATAGCCGCCCGGTGTGTCCCCGGCTCATCAGGTCGTGCGCCCATCGCGACACCGGCTGCGCGGTTGGCGGGTGATCGCCAGCGGCC
>JBASBO010000421.1:0-14572 GCA_049651165.1 Xanthobacteraceae bacterium
TCAGCCCGCCGCCATCTCGCGGCGGATTTGCGCGCGCAATTCGTCGATCAGCGTGAGACCTTTTCGGGTTTCGACATGCCAGAAGGTCCAGCCGTTACACGCGCCCGCGCCTTGCGCCACCGCGCCGATGCGGTGGATCGAACCGACCTTGTCGCCGAGCATGATGGCCCCGTCGGCGCGCACCAGCGCGCTGTGCTTCTTTTTGGCGTCACACAGGATCGCGCCGGGCGTAATCATGCCGCGCTCGATCAGTTCGGAGAACGGCACCCGCGGCGCTTCCCGCGCGGTGACGAACGGCGCCAGCGTCGCGCCCGGCAGCGGCAGGATCGAGGCGATACGCGCTTCAGCCGCCGCCGCATAGGTCCTGTCGCGCTCGAAGCCGATATAGCGGCGGCCGAGCCGCTTGGCGACCGCGCCGGTGGTGCCGGTGCCGTTGAACGGATCGACCACCAGATCGCCGGGCTTCGACGACGACAGCAGCACCCGCGCCAGCAGCCCTTCCGGCTTCTGCGTCGGATGCACCTTCTTGCCGTCCGCGCCCTTCAGCCGTTCCTCGCCGGTGCAGAGCGGAATCAGCCAGTCGGAGCGCGCCTGTACATCCTCGTTGGCGGCCTTCAGCGCTTCGTAATTAAAGGTGTAGTTGCGGGCTTTCTCGTCGCGCGCCGCCCAGATCATGGTTTCGTGCGCATTGGTGAAGCGGCGGCCGCGAAAGTTCGGCATCGGGTTCGACTTGCGCCACACGATATCGTTGAGCACCCAGAAGCCGAGGTCCTGCATGATCGCGCCGACGCGGAAGATGTTGTGATACGACCCGATCACCCAGATCGTCGCCGTCGGCTTCATGATGCGGCGGCAGGCGAGCAGCCAGGCGCGGGTGAAGTCGTCATAGGCGGCGAAGGAGGAAAACTTGTCCCAGTCGTTGTTGACGGCATCGACATGGGATTCGTCGGGGCGCTTGAGGTCGCCCTTGAGTTGCAGGTTGTAGGGCGGGTCGGCGAACACCAGATCGACGGAGGCCGCCGGCAGCTTCGACATTTCGGCGACGCAATCGCCGACCACGATCCGGGCGCCCGGCACGAAGGACTCGGTGCGCGGCGCGGACTCGAATTTAGTGCGGGGCGCCTTTGCAGACGCCCCGCGACGCGACACAACCATGACTCAATGACTCTGACTCAGGCGACGCTGTCGGCGACGCGGGACCAAACAACCGACTGGCGCTACATTGCCGTGGCAAAGTAAAAAACGGCTTAATCGTGAAAGCCTTCTCACTAGGCAATTATTGCCGGGCAGGTTATTGATTGGCGCGCGGGACGCGCTACGTCCATGTGGCGTTGCGCGACGTGCGGCGTCATCCGAATCGTGAGGAACTGCCCTATGCGCTACGATGATTTCCGCCGCAGCGACAACATCGACGACCGTCGTGGCGACGATGGCGGCGGCTTCGGTGGAGGCGGTGGCGGCTTCGGTCTGCCGATGGGGCGCGGCGGCCTCGGCATCGGCACCATCCTCGTACTCGGCATCATCGGTTACGCGCTCGGCATCGATCCCCGCGTTCTGATCGGCGGCGCGGAAATCCTCACCGGCGGCCAGCAGGCGCCGACCTATCAGACCGACCGCCGCTCCGGCCCCGTCAAGAGCGGTGCGCCGAGCGACGAGATGGGCAGCATGATCGCCGGCGTGCTGGGCGAGATCGACGACCGCTGGGACGAAATCTTCTCGGCCGCCGGCCAGAAATACACCGGCCCGCGCATCGTGCTGTTCAGGAACGCCACCAACGGCGGACGCTGCGGCATGGCGCAGGCGGCGATGGGGCCGTTCTATTGTCCGCCGGATCGCCAGATATTCCTCGACACCGCGTTCTTCCGTCAGGTCGAGACGCGCTTCCATGGCTGTTCGGGCAACGCCTGCAAGTTCACCGCGGCCTATATCATCGCGCACGAGGCCGGCCATCACATCCAGAACCTGCTCGGCATCCTGCCGCGCGTGACGCGCTTGCAGCAACAGGCCGGCAGCAAGGCCGAAGCCAATGCGTTACAGGTCAAGGTTGAGTTGCAGGCCGACTGCCTGTCCGGCGTCTGGGTCAACCGCGAGTCGAAAAAGCGGCCGGGCTTCCTGGAGGCGGGCGACATCGATGCGGCGCTGACCACCGCCTCGGCAATCGGCGACGACACCTTGCAGCGGCAGGCGACCGGCCGCGTGGTGCCTGACTCCTTCACCCACGGCTCGGCGGCGCAGCGCAAGCGCTGGTTCATGATCGGCTATCAGCAGGGCACCGTGCAGGCGTGCAACACGTTCGCGACGGATAATCTGTGAGAGTCTAATCGATCATTTGTTTTGTGAGGCGAGATCGCAATACGAAAATCGTCGTCCCCGCGAAGGCGGGGACCCCTACGCCGCAGCGGTTCGGTTCCATCACTCAGGGCGAGGTCATTTTTAACATTTGAGCCAGGGGTTATGGGTCCCCGCCTTCGCGGGGACGACGCCGCGTGTGGGGCACGCCTCGAAGGATTCAGTCTCATGCGTCAGTATGACGGCTTCAGAAAGATCAATTGATGCTCTCTCTCGATGAATCGAAACAGTTCATCCCGCTCAACATCGCGGTGCTGACGATTTCCGATACCCGCTCGCCCGACGACGACAAGTCCGGCGCGACGCTGGTCGAGCGGCTGAGCGCGGCCGGCCATCGCCTCGCGGCGCGCGAGATCGTCGCCGACGACGTCGAGACGATCCGCGCCGTGATCCGCAAGTGGATCGCAGAGCCTGGCATCGACGCGATCATCACCACCGGCGGCACCGGCTTCACCGGCCGCGACGTGACGCCGGAAGCGATCGAGCCGCTGTTCGAGAAGCGCATGGACGGCTTCTCGATTGCGTTCCATATGCTGAGCTACGAAAAGATCGGCGTCTCCACCATCCAGAGCCGCGCCACCGCCGGCGTCGCCGGCGCGACCTATATCTTCTGCCTGCCGGGCTCGCCCGGCGCCTGCAAGGACGGCTGGGACGGCATCCTCGCCCATCAGCTCGATTACCGCTCGAAGCCGTGCAATTTTGTCGAGATCATGCCGCGGCTCGACGAGCACCTGCGCCGCCCCAAGGCCAAGGGTGCGACCGCGTGAGCCGCGGCCGCATGGCTATAATGCCTTGACACCTTTTCCGCCCGGCGAAATCATCGTCTCCAGGCTAGCGTCATAAGTGACTGCCGCTCACGCGGGCGAGTCCGCGCGCGGGGCGACTGCCGGGAGGACGCCATGGAGATGTTCGTCAGCCTCGATCGTCTGGTCGATCACGTTCGCGACGGCATGTCGCTGGCGATTCCGAACGACCAGGCCGGAGTCGCGATGGCCGCCACCGCGGCGCTGATCGCAAGAGGCCCCCGGAACCTCGATGTCGTCTGCGTGCCCATCAGCGGGATGCAGGCGGATATGCTGATCGGCAGCGGCCTCGTCGCCTCGATCGAAACCAGCGCGGTGACGCTTGGCGAAGCCGGCGGCGCGCCGCGCTTTACCGACGGCGTTCGCGCCGGCGCGTTCCGGATTCGCGACGCGACCTGTCCGGCGCTGCTGGCGGGGTTCGTCGCCGGCCAGAAGGGCGTGCCGTTCATGCCGATCCGCGGCATCATCGGCAGCGACCTGATGCAGGCGCGCCCCGACTGGAAGATCGTCGACAATCCTTATGCCGCCGACGATCCGATCGTCGTGGTGCCGGCGATCCGGCCCGACGTCGCGTTGTTTCACGCGCCGGAAGCGGACCGGTTCGGCAATGTCCGTATCGGCCGGCAGACCGAACTCGCCGCCATGGCCCATGCGTCGAAGGCGACGCTGGTCACGGTGGAGCGCATCAGCGACACCTCGCTGCTGGCGGACGAAAATCAGGCCGCCGGCGTATTGCCGGCGCTTTACGTGACCGCGATCGTCGAGGTCGCCAACGGCGCGTGGCCGCTGGGGCTGTGGGGCGAATACGCCACCGACGACGCCGAGGTCGCGCGCTACGCGGCGATGGCGAAATCGGCCGACGGTTTTGCCGCCTATATGAAAGGCTTCTCGCAGCGTTTCGGAGCGGCGGCATGACGGCGCGCCCCGCCACCGCGCGCGAGATCCTGATCGCGACCATTGCCGATCTGCTGGATGGCGTGCGCACCGTCGCGGTCGGTATGTCGTCGCCGATTCCGGCGGCGGGGGCCATGCTGCTCCGCGCGCGGAACGAGCGGCTCGGGCGCGCGCCGGTGCGTATCATCGTACTGGGCTCGCGCGACCATAATTTCCTCACCAACGGCGCGTTCGAACTGTTCGATGCCGCCGCTCAGGGGCGTATCGACGCCTTCTTCCTCGGCGGCGGCGAGATCGACGGCCGCGCCAACATCAATCTGGTCGGCATCGGCGACTATCCGCGCAACAATGTGCGCTGGCCCGGCTCGTTCGGCTCGGCGTTTCTTTACTACATGGTGCCGCGCGTGATCCTGTTTCGTGAGGAGCACTCGCCGCGGGTGTTCGTCGACAAGGTGGATTTCGTCAGCGCGCCCGGCGTCAGCGAGGGCGTGAGACGTGAGGGCGGCCCCTATGCCCTGCTGACCGGCAAGGCGCTGTTCGACTTCGACAAGGTGCGACAGCGCTTCCGGCTGCGCAGCGTCCATGGCGGCGCGACCGCCGATGATGTCGGGGCGGCCACCGGCTTCGCGTACGATCGGCCCGACGTGGTCCCGGAAACGCCGATGCCGGATGCGGCGACATTGACATTGCTGCGCGGGCGCATCACCGATGAGGTCGGCGAGTGCTACCCGCAGTTCGCCGGCGCTCTCGCCGCCGAGCGGGCGGCCTGAGGCAGCGGCCGGTTCCTCAACGGAAGGGTCATCGATGTCGCGCCCGGTGCTGCTGTTCTATCAGGTGCTGGTGGCGGTGGTGCTGCTGGTGGTGTGGCACGTTTTCAGCACGGTGCCGGTGTTCGGCGTGATGCTGCTGCCGCCGTTCTTCTTTTCCAACCCGTTCGATGTCGGCAGTCAGATCGTCGCCTGGTTCTCGACCGGCGTGATCTGGAAGCATCTGGCGATCACGCTGTGGGAATCGATCCTTGCGTTTGCGATCGGTTCGTTCGGCGGCGTGCTGTTCGGCTTCTGGTTCGCGCGTCAGCCGAGGGTGGCGGCGGTGTTCGACCCTTACGTCAAGATGGCCAACGCGCTGCCGCGCGTCGTCCTCGCCCCGATCTTCACGTTGTGGCTCGGGCTCGGCATCTGGTCGAAGGTGGCGCTCGGCGTCACGCTGGTGTTCTTCATCGTCTTTTTCAACGTCTATCAGGGCGTCAAGGAAGTCAGCGGCACGGTGCTCGCCAACGGCCGCATGCTCGGCATGAACGAACGGCAGTTGATGCGGCACGTCTACTGGCCCTCGGCGCTGTCGTGGATGTTCTCCTCGCTGCACACCTCGGTCGGCTTCGCCGTGGTCGGCGCGGTGGTCGGCGAATATCTCGGCTCGGCCGCCGGCCTCGGCTACCTGATCCAGCAGGCGGAGGGGGTGTTCGACGTCGCCGGCGTGTTCGCCGGCATGTTCGTGTTGTCCGCCTTCGTGATCCTGATCGACCTCATGGTGACGCTGGTGGAGCGCAGGCTTCTGGTGTGGCGGCCGGAGGCGGCGGCGAGAGGCTGACCCGCGACGCCGATGGCGCGCTTCTCAAGGGGTGGACGCTGCCCTATTGTGCCGCCAACGATGGATCAAGGAGGATATCATGAGGATCGTCTTCGACAGGCTCGCGGCGGCGTTGCTGGCGCTGCTCATGATGTCCGGCTTGGCATTCGCGCAAAGCAAGGTGACGATCGCCATCGGCGGCGGCGCTTGCCTCTGTTACCTGCCGACCGTGCTGGCGAAGCAACTCGGCGAGTACGACAAGGCGGGCGTCAGCGTCGAACTGGTCGATCTCAAGGGCGGTTCCGATGCGCTGAAGGCCGTGCTCGGCGGCAGCGCCGATGTGGTGTCCGGCTATTTCGATCACTGCGTCAATCTCGCCGCCAAGAAGCAGGAGCTACAGGCTTTCGTCGTCTACGACCGCTATCCGGGGCTGGTCCTGGTGGTATCGCCGAAGCACACCGACGAGATCAAATCGATCAAGGACCTTGCCGGCAAGAAAGTCGGCGTCAGCGCGCCGGGCTCCTCGACCGATTTCTTCCTCAAGTATCTGTTGAAGAAGAACGGCCTCGATCCGACCAGCGCGGCGGTGATCGGCGTCGGGCTGGGGGCGACGGCGGTCGCGGCGATGGAGCAGGGCCAGATCGACGCCGCGGTGATGCTGGATCCGTCGGTCACGGTGCTGCAAGGCCATTACAAGGACTTGCGCATCCTCAGCGACACCCGCACGCAGAAGGACACGCTGGCGGTGTTCGGCGGCGACTATCCCGGCGGCGCGCTGTACAGCACCGCGGCGTGGGTCAAGTCGCACGAGAAGGAAGCGCAGGCGCTGACCAACGCCATCGTCAACACGCTGAAGTGGATTCACGCGCATTCGCCGGAAGACGTGATGGAGAAGATGCCGCCGGCGCTGGTCGGCAAGAACAAGGAGCTTTATCTGGCGGCGCTCAAGAACACCATTCCGATGTTCTCGCAGACCGGCGCGATGGACCCCAAGGGCGCGGCCGCGGTGCTGGCGGTGTTCAGCGAAGGCTCATCCGAGGTCGCCAAGGCCAATATCGACGTCAGCAAGACCTACACCAACCGCTTCGTCGAACAGGCCGCCAAGGCGGCGGGGGCGGGTGCGAAGTAACGGCGTGGCGTCCTTCGCCATCCATCGGGTCGCGCGGCTCGATCTTCGCGTGACGCCGTGGCGCTGGCCGCTCGCGGACGCGCGGCGCGCCGAGATCGACGCGCACTTCGCGGCGTTGAAGCGTCGCACGCCGCAACTCTGGAACGGTCGCGTGCTGCTCGCCCGTGCGCCGCGCTTTGCCGAGGACACGTTCAGCGCGGAGTATTTCGAAACCGATTTCGCCAGCTTCATCGCGTGGCGCGACTGGGGCTTTCCCGACGCATCGGTGTTCAACGGCTTCGGCATGGGCGCGCTGCGCGGCCGCGACGGCGCCTATCTGCTGGGCGAGATGGCGGCGCACACCGCGAACGCCGGCAAGGTCTATTTCCCGGCGGGCACGCCGGACCTCGACGACATCAGGGACGGCCGCGTCGATATCGCCGGCAGCGTCGCGCGCGAGGTGGTGGAGGAAACCGGGCTGACGGCGGCCGACTATCGCGCCGCCGGCCATTGGGACTGCGTGGTCGCGGGACCGCTGATCGCGCTGATGCGCGGCCTCGACAGCGACCTCGACGGCGAGGCGCTGCGGCGGCGGATCGAAGCCGATCTGGCGCGGCAGACCGCGCCGGAGCTTGCCGCGATCCATCTCATTCGCAGCGCACGCGACATCACCGCCGCGATACCGCCCTACATGGTGGCCTTTCTCCGTGCCCGGCTGCCGGACGCGGCGTGAATCACCGGATTGTTCGGCAGGTTTGAAAAGCACCGTCCGCGAATGAAGGGAATGCAATCGTCATGGCCGACAAGATCACGCGGGTCACCGCCTCCGAACTCGACTCCTATGTGCGCCCGTTCCGGGTCGACGGCTCGAAGGAGTTTCACCTCAAGCGGTTCCGGCGCGACGCCGACGGCGATCTCGCCAAGGACGAGGGCAAGGCGATCATCGAGGCCAACCGCAAGCGCTTGAGCGATTTGCAGGAGAAACTTTACGCGCAGAACCGCTGGTCGCTGCTCCTGATCTTCCAGGGCATGGACGCGGCCGGCAAGGACAGCGCCATCAAAAGCGTGTTCGAGGACGTCAACCCGCAGGGCTGCGAGGTCTATTCCTTCAAGACGCCGACCGCGACCGAACTCGACCACGACTTCATGTGGCGGTCGACGATTTGCCTGCCGGAGCGCGGGCGCATCGGCATCTTCAACCGCTCCTATTACGAGGAATGCCTGATCGTGCGGGTGCATCCGGAAATTCTCGCGGGCCAGCGCATTCCGCAGCGGCTGGTGACGGAAAACATCTGGCGCGAGCGCTTCGAGGATATTTCGGCGTTCGAGCGCTATCTCGCGCGCAACGGCACCGTGGTGCTGAAGTTCTTCCTCAACGTGTCGAAGGAGGAGCAGCGCAAGCGCTTCCTCGCCCGCCTCGACGAACCGGAGAAGACCTGGAAGTTCTCGCTGGGCGACATCGCCGAGCGCGCGCACTGGGACCGCTATCAGGCGGCCTATCAGGACATGATCCGCCATACCGCGAGCCCGTTCGCGCCGTGGGTCGTGGTGCCCGCCGACCGCAAGTGGTTCGCCCGCGTGGTGATCGGCTCAAGCATCGTCCATGCGCTGGAGAAGCTCGATCTGGCGTTCCCCACGGTCGACCGGGCTCAGCTTGCGAAGTACGCCGAGGCGCGGGCCGCGCTGGAGCGGGAAGGCGAGAAGGCCGGCAAGGGCGGGGCGGTCGCCGCCGGGGCGAAGGCGACCGCCGCGGCAAAAAAGGCGCACTGAGCCGTGCGAGCCTGACTCGAAATGGCGCACGTAGGGTCAAACAACCTCAGCGTTGCAGATCGGCCCATAAAACGAGTTCCGGTCAGACTCCAAGGACCCGCTGCCCCATTTTTGCGTTGCGGGACCCCTCCATTGTCGTTTAAGGTCGCGCGAGCCGGGGTTCCGGCAACGATCCGTCAAGGGTTTTTGCCGACAATGCCGTCTTAAAGGGTTCAGCAATGCCGATTCGCAGCGACATGTACGGGATCCACGGGGGCGCCGCAGGGCGGACCGCCGCGCGCCCGGCTGCGCCGGCATCATCCCTGTTGCTGATCGGCGGACTGCTTCTTACCAGCCCCTGAGGGCCGTCTGGGCGGTTGCGCCTGGGCACTCAGGGGTTTCGCGAGATCATCCGCCACCCGAGCGCCCGAACGAGCGGCGCACCTGACCAGAGGAACTTTCCGATGTCCACCGCCGCCAGGTCCGAGAAGGACCGCGTCATCATCTTTGACACCACCTTGCGCGACGGCGAGCAATGCCCCGGCGCCACCATGACCTTCGAGGAAAAGTTAGAGGTCGCCGAGCTGCTCGACGACATGGGGGTCGATGTCATCGAGGCCGGCTTCCCGATCACCTCGGAAGGCGACTTCGCGGCGGTGAGCGAGATCGCCCGGCGCTCCAAGAATGCCGTGATCGCCGGCCTGTCGCGCGCCCATCCCAAGGACATCGACCGCTGCGCCGAAGCGGTGAAGTTCGCCAAGCGCGGCCGTGTCCACACCGTGATCGCGACGTCGCCGCTGCACATGCGCGTCAAGCTCAACATGACGCCGGAGCAGGTGATCGAAACCTCGATCGCCAACGTTTCCCGCGCCCGCAACCAGATCGACGACGTCGAGTGGTCGGCCGAGGACGGCACCCGCAGCGAGATGGATTTCCTCTGTCGCATCGTCGAGGCGGTCATCAAGGCCGGCGCGACGACAGTGAACATCCCGGACACGGTGGGCTACACCACTCCTGACGAATACACCCATTTCATGCGCACCCTGATCGAGCGCGTGCCGAACTCCGACAAGGCGGTGTTCTCGGTGCATTGCCACAACGACCTCGGCATGGCGGTGGCCAACTCGCTGGCCGGCGTGGTCGGCGGCGCGCGTCAGGTCGAATGCACCGTCAACGGCATCGGCGAGCGCGCCGGCAACGCCGCGCTCGAAGAAATCGTCATGGCGATCAACGTGCGCAATGACAAATTTCCGTACTGGAACAAGATCGACACCACGATGCTGACCCGCGCCTCGAAGGTGGTGTCGGCGGCGACCTCGTTCCCGGTGCAGTACAACAAGGCCATCGTCGGCCGTAACGCCTTCGCCCACGAAAGCGGCATCCATCAGGACGGCGTGCTGAAGGACGCTTCCACCTACGAGATCATGCGGCCGGAGATGGTCGGCCTCAAGCAGTCGTCGCTAGTGCTTGGCAAGCATTCGGGCCGCCATGCCTTCGTCCACAAGCTGGAGGAGATGGGCTACAAGCTCGGCGCCAACCAGTTGGAGGATGCCTTCGCGCGCATGAAGGCGCTGGCGGACCGCAAGAAGGACATCTACGACGAGGATATCGAGGCGCTGGTCGATCAGGAACTGGCGGCGACCCACGACCGTATCAAGCTGACCTCGCTGACGGTGATCGCCGGCACTCACGGGCCGCAGCGCGCCACCATGAAGCTCGACATCGACGGGCAGGTGAGGATCGAGGAAGCCGAGGGCAACGGCCCGGTGGACGCGGTGTTCAATTGCATCAAGGCGCTGGTGCCGCACGAGGCCAAGCTGGAGCTTTATCAGGTCCACGCCGTCACCCAGGGCACGGATGCGCAGGCGGAAGTGTCGGTGCGGCTGGGGCACGAGGGTCGTTCGATGACGGCGCGCGCCGCCGATCCCGATACGCTGGTGGCCTCCGCCAAGGCTTATCTCGGCGCGCTCAACAAGATCGTCATGAAGCGGCAGCGCGACACGCCGGCGGCGGTGGCCGGCTGAGCGCGCTGAGGCGGCGCGATCGCGCGTCTGTCCGAAAATGTTTGCGGATGCGGGGCTTGGGCCCCGCATCTTTTTTGCGCCGCAACACACGGTTCTGCTTGAGCCCCTGCGAAGGACGCATTTTCCGGACCGGGGATAAACGGTATTGATCTCTATCCCCCGTCTGGGGGATGCTATCTGACAAACCGAATTGACTGATCCAGAATTCGGATTCGAAATCCCCGGGGAGGGCGTATGCGAAAGATCCTTGTTCTCAGTGCCGCCGTTGCGATGCTTGGTTTCATCCCGCCGGCCGCCGCGCAGCAGCCGATCATCATCAAGTTCAGCCACGTCGTCGCGCCCAACACGCCCAAGGGGCTGGCGTCGCAGAAGTTCGCCGAGCTGGCGGCGAAATACACCGACAACAAGGTCAAGGTCGAAGTCTATCCCAACTCGCAGCTCTACAAGGACAAGGAAGAACTTGAGGCGTTGCAGCTCGGCGCGGTGCAGATGCTGGCGCCTTCGCTGTCCAAGTTCGGCCCGATCGGCGTCAAGGAGTTCGAGGTCTTCGATCTGCCCTACATCCTCCCGGACCTCGCCTCGCTGCGCAAGGTGACCGACGGCGCACTCGGCAAGAAGCTGTTCGGCTTGCTCGACAAGAAGGGCATCACCGGGCTCGCCTACTGGGACAACGGCTTCAAGGAGATGAGCGCCAACAAGAAGCTGATCGCGCCGGAGGACTACAAGGGCGTGAAATTCCGCATCCAGTCGTCCAAGGTGCTGGAAGCCCAGTTCCGCGCGCTCGGCGCGATCCCGCAGGTGCTGGCGTTCTCCGAAGTCTATCAGGCGCTTCAGACCGGCGTCGTCGACGGTCAGGAGAACACCCCCTCCAACATGTACACCCAGAAGATGCACGAGGTGCAGAAGTACACCACGCTCACCAATCACGGCTATATCGGCTACGCGGTGATCGCCAACAAGAAGTTCTGGGACGGCCTGCCCGCCGATGTCCGCGGCCAGCTTGAAAAGGCGATGAAGGAAGCCACCGAATACGGCAACGGCCAGTCGGCGAAGGAGAACGAGGACGCGCTCGAAGCGATGCGCAAGTCCGGCAAGACCGAACTGATCACGCTGACCAAGGAGCAGGACGAGGCGATGCGCCAGGCGATGCTGCCGGTCTACAAGGACGTCGCCAACCGGGTCGGCAAGGACCTCATCAACGAGTTCCTGAAGGAAGAAGGGCGCAAGCCGATCGATTGAGGGATCGCTCGCCGATGCCGCGCGTCATGGACAGAGGCCATGTCCCGCGGCATCGCGCTGTCATTCGTAGCCATCCAGTACGATCCATCCGATACCAGCCATTCTAGACGACTTGGGGAAGACGCGGCCGTTCCGGCCGCGTTGCGCATAGGCCGACCGGAAGCGGAATCCGCCCGCAGGCCAGAGGGGGGCGCCCATGTTTCTTCGCATCCTCGATCGCCTTGAGGAGATCCTGATCGCGACGCTGATGGCGCTCGCCACCTTGATCATCTTCATCGCCGTCGCCCATCGCTACCTGCTGGGCGTGTCGTGGCTCTACCCGATCCTGTTTCCGATCAACCTGTCATGGGCGCAGGAGCTTTGCATCTACATGTTCGTGTGGGTGGCGAAGTTCGGCGCGGCCTACGGCGTGCGCACCGGCATCCACGTCGGCGTCGATGTCGTCGTCAACCAGCTCAAGTCGCCGTGGCGCAACATCATCATCACCTTCGGCCTGCTGTGCGGGGCGTTCTTCACCTTCGTGATCGGCACCATGGGGGCGAAGTTCGTCTACGGCCTGATGCACACCGATCAGGTGACGCCGGACCTCGAAATCCCGAGTTGGTTCGTCTACCTCTGCATTCCGCTTGGCTCCTACCTGATGTGCTTCCGCTTCCTTCAGGTCGCCTATGCCTATTGGCGCACCGGCGAACTGCCGCATCATGACGTTTCGCACGTCGAAGGCATCGACCTCGACGAACCCCCGCCGGCCGTGAGGGGGATAGCCCAATGAGCAGTATCTTTATCTTCGGGCTTCTCGTCCTCTTTATGCTGACGGGGATGCCGATCTCGATCGCGCTCGGCCTCACGGTTCTGTCGTTTATCTTCACGATGACCGATATCCCGACCGAGTCGGTGGCGCTGAAGCTGTTCACCGGCATCGACAACTTCGAGATCATGGCGATCCCGTTCTTCATTCTCGCCGGCAACTTCCTGACCCATGGCGGGGTGGCGCGACGGATGATCAATTTCGCCACCTCGATGGTCGGGCACTGGTACGGCGGCCTCGGCCTCGCCGGCGTGATGGCTTGCGCGCTGTTCGCGGCGATTTCCGGCTCGTCGCCGGCGACCGTGATCGCGATCGGCTCGATCATGCTGCCGGCGATGGTGGCGCAGGGCTTCCCCAAGCGGTTCGGCGCCGGCGTCATCACCACCTCGGGCGCGCTCGGCATCCTGATCCCGCCCTCGATCGTCATGGTGATCTATTGCGTGGCGACCGGCGGCAGCATCGCGCTCGATCCCGAGGGCCATCGCGTGTCGTCCGCCTCCGTCGGCCAGATGTTCATGGCCGGCGTCATTCCCGGCTTGATGCTGGCGAGCCTGCTCGGCCTCACTACGTTCTATCGTGCCTGGAAGAACGACTATCCGCGGCTGCCGCGCGCCAGCTTCGCCGAGCGCCTGACGGCGTTCCGCAAATGCGTCTGGGGCCTGCTGCTCATCATCATCGTGCTGGGCGGCATCTATGCCGGCCTGTTCACCCCGACGGAAGCCGCCGCCGTCAGCGCCGTCTACGCCTTCGTGATCGCGGTGTTCGTCTATCGCGACATGTCGCTCAAGGACGTGCCGAAGGTGCTGCTCGGCTCCGCCAACATGAGCGCGATGATCCTCTACATCATCACCAACGCGGTGCTGTTCTCGTTCCTGATGGCGAACGAAAACATCCCGCAGCACATCACCAGCTGGATCACCTCGATCGGCGTCAACTGGGTGATGTTCCTGTTCATCGTCAACATCGTGCTGCTGGCGGCCGGCAATTTCATGGAGGCGTCGTCGATCGTTCTGATCATGGCGCCGATCCTGTTCCCGGTGGCGGTCAGCCTCGGCATCCATCCGGTGCATCTCGGCATCCTGATGGTGGTCAATATGGAGGTCGGCATGTGCCATCCGCCGGTCGGCCTCAACCTCTACGTGGCCTCGGGCATCGCCAAGATGGGCATCACGGAACTGACCATCGCGGTGTGGCCGTGGCTGATGACCATGCTGATCTTCCTGGTGATGGTGACCTACATCCCGGAGATTTCGCTGTGGCTGCCGCGCGCGCTGGGGATGCTGTGAGCGCGGCAGGCTGTCGCGTTTTCGAGCGAAGTGGCTCCAGGCGCGTTGATGAACGGGTCTTCATCAACGTGTCCAACCTTTAAGTTGATCGCAGGCGGGTCTGACTTCATCCTCGCGCCACCCTGTCCATTGGAGGTTGCGATGAAGAAAGTTGTTCTCGCCGGTCTGGCGGCGCTGACGGTTGTCGGCTCCACCGCGGTCTATGCCCACCCGCGGCCGTGGTCGCATCATCATCATGCCCGCGTCAGCCCTGAGGATCGCGCGGCCTTCGCCGACGCGCGGATCGCCGCCATCAAGGCCGGGCTCAAGCTCACGCCGGATCAGGAGAAGCTGTGGCCGCCGGTGGAAACGGCGGTGCGCGACTTCGCCAAGCTGCGGATCGATCGCGCCAACGCGCGGATGGAAGCGCGGCGGGATGCGACGACGCCGGATGCCAAGGTCGATCCCGTGAAGGCCGATCCGGTGGCGCGGCTGCATCAGCGGGCGGATGACATGGCGGCGACCGCCGCCGCGCTGAAGAAGATCGCCGATGCCGCCGACCCGCTCTACAAGACCCTCGACGAGGGGCAGAAGCGGCGGCTGGCGGCGCTGACGCGGATGGAACGGCGGATGATGAACCGCGACGGCTGGCAGTTTCATCGCCGCGATCGCGATCGCGCGTTCCCGCACGAGCGTCGCGGCGGCCCGGATCGCGGCGCGCCGGGGAACGGCTCCGACGACGGCGCGGGCCGTCTCTGATGCAC
>JBASBO010000422.1:0-6946 GCA_049651165.1 Xanthobacteraceae bacterium
CCTCCAGCGTGTCGCTGGTGCCGACGATGATGGTGGTGCCCTTCGAATGAGCGGGCGCGGGAGCCGGCGCGGCGGCGACCGAGCGCGGCGCGGGAACGGTTCCGGTGGATTCGAGGCGCGGATGCGACGGCGGATCGTAGGATGACACCCCGCGGCCGCCGCCCGACACCCCGGACGGCACCGGATAGCTCTGCGGCGCGGACACCGGCGGCGGCAGCGCCGACGACGAGTAGGACGAGGACGAATAGGACGGCGACTGCGGCCGGGAATATTGCGGCAGTTCCTGCCGCTCGACCCGCGGCGCGGGGGCGGCGTAAGGCGCGCCACGCACCGAACCGGTGGTGTCCGACCTCGTGGTGAAGGGGTTGTCCGAAAACCGCGTGGAGGTATCGGCGCTGCACGCCGCAACACCGACCGACATCAACGCCAGCACCGCCACTTGCGGCACACGGCGGGAGCAAAACAACTGGACGACCCGGGACATGGTTACTCACCCGTACGCAACTCGACTGGGAATTCGAGTAAACATGCGGGCAGTAAATTAAGGGTTTAAGCCCGCCGGATTCGATTCACCATGACGGCGGCTCGCAGGCGGATGCCGAACGCTACGTCTCGCGCGCGATTCCCGGCAGCGCCGGCACGAAGCGCACGTCGAACAATTCGCGCCGCTCCAGACCTTGCGGGCCCCTGGTGACGCGCACCAGCGTCTGGCGGCCGTGCGGCGGCCCGACCGGGGCCACCAGCACGCCGTCCGGCGTCAGCAGGTCGGTCAGCGCGGCCGGGATCTCGGCCATCGCCGCGGTGACGATGATGCGGTCGAAGGTCCCCAGATCAGCGGGCAGCGCCAGACCGTCGGCCAGCCGCACCTCGACATTGGCGATGTTGAGGTCCTTGAGCCGCTGCCGGGCGCTGTCGGCCAGCGTGCGGAACCGCTCGACGCTGACGACCTCGGCGCACAGCCGCGCCAGCACCGCCGCCTGATAGCCGGAGCCGGTGCCGATTTCGAGCACCCGGTGATGGGGCTTGACCTGCAACTGCTCGGTCATGAAAGCCACCACGAACGGCTGGCTGATGGTCTGGCCGCAGGCGATGCCGAGCGCGGTGTCGCGCCACGCGGCATCGCGGTCCTCCGGCGCGACGAAGGCGTCGCGCGGCACCTCCTCCATCGCCCGCAGCACCGCCTGATCGCTGATGCCGCGACGGCGCAGGCTGAGTTGAAACAGCATTTTTTCCGGCGGAGAGCTTTCCGGTGACATCACGGCCTCACAGCTGCGCCCGATCGCGATAACGGCCGGCGCCTTCCGCCGCGCCGCAACACCGGATCGCCGGCCACTCTATCCCGGACAAGTTTATAGAAATTCGCCGCCGCCGTACCGGCCATCGTAGCTGCATCGGAGCGGTCAAACCCGATGCGCCGTTGCAAGACCGGGATACTTGGAGCCTTTCCGATTTTGACGGAATCCGAAGCGGGGCTCTATCTTTATGTTCCGACGCGCTTTCTTGACGCGAACCGGTATCCGCTTCGCTCGAAAACGCTATGGTCTTGTTGCTTTTGGCCGGGTTATTTGCGACCTTCCCGCAGTTGAACAAAGGGCTCCCCATGACTGCGTTGAGGATGCCGGGCGGTTCGGTCCTGCTGGTCGAGGACGAAACCATGATCCGGATGATGGTCGCAGAAATGCTGGAAGACCTCGGTTACCGGGTCGCCGCGGAGGCCGGCGACATCGACGAAGCGTTGCGGCTGGTGGAGACGGTCGAGTTCGACATCGCCATCCTCGACGTCAACGTCAACGGCAAGGTGGTGTCGCCGGTCGCCGCCGCGATCGCCGCCCGCAAGCGCCCGTTCATTTTCGCCACCGGCTACGGCATCCAGGGGATGCCGGAGGAATTCCGAAGCCGCCCGGCATTGCAAAAGCCGTTTCAGATGGAGACGCTGGCGCGGATGATCGAGGACGCGCTGAAAACCCCGGCTTGACCCCACATAGCGTTTTCGGGCGAAGCCCATCCCCGGACCTGGCCCGAGAATGGAGGCTGACCCGCGCCCGCTTCGACCCGGCGACGGCCGGTTCGCGTCAAGAAAGCGCGTCGGAACATAAAGATAGAGTCCCGCTTCGGATTCCGTCGGAAGCGGCAAGACTCTGGCGAATTAACCGTTCCTTTTGCGGCAGACTTTAAAGTCTGACCGGCTTTTTCGGGACCCTTAATGAGCAGCGCCGTCTTCGCAATGATCGTCAACATCGTGGTCGCGCTGCTGTTCGCGGCGACGTTCGCGACCTTCGCCGTCAGCAACGCCCATTTCCGCCGGGTGGCGTGGCTCGGTCTCGCCTACGCCATCGGCGCACTGACGCCGGCCAGCGAACTGATGGTCCGGTTCACCGACCTGCCGCAGATCTTCATGGTCACCAGCTACGGCGCGTTCGTGCTGGCGTTTTACGTCACGGCCGCCGCGCTGGCGAAATTCCACCGCCGACCGGTGCCATGGCGCACCTTCGCCGCGCTGCTGCTCGCATCCTACGCGCTGCGCTGGGCGACATGGGGCGGCCCGCGCGACGACCTCGGCTATGAACTGCTCTATCAGTTGCCGTTCGCCGTCGCGATGCTGGTCTGCGCGGCGACGGTGTGGCGGGCACCCGCCAAGGCCATGCTGGACATCGTCATCGCCGGCGCCTTCCTGATCAGCGCCGCGCACTTTCTGACCAAGCCGCTGCTGGCGCACCGGTACGGCTCCGGCGCAACCGCCAAGGACTATGCCGGCAGCATCTATGCGTTGCTCTCGCAGTCGATCACCGGCATCCTGCTCACCGCCGTCGGCCTCACGCTGATCCTGATGGTGGTGCGCGCGATGCTCGCCGACGCAAAGCGCGAATCCGAAAGCGACGCGCTGTCACAACTCCTGAACCGGCGCGGCTTCGTGCGGCAGGCCGACGACCCGATCGCGAAGGCCCGGCGGCTGCGCGACGACGTGGCGCTGGTGATGTTCGATCTCGATCACTTCAAGCGCATCAACGACACCTACGGCCACGCCATCGGCGACGGCTTCATCGAGGCGTTCTCCGAAATCCTGCGGCTGTGCAGCCCGCCGGGTGCGCTGATCGCCCGGCTCGGCGGCGAGGAATTCGCGGTGATGCTGGCGTCCCGCAATGCCGCCGTCGCCCGCCTGTTCGGCGAGAACGTGCGTGCGCATCTCGTGCATCTCGAACTGGAGCAATGTCCCGAGGTGCGCATCACCGTCAGCGCCGGGCTTGCCGTCGATCGCGCGCCGCTCGAACTGCGGGACCTGATGAAGCGCGCCGACGCCGCGCTGTACGAAGCCAAATCGCTCGGCCGCGACCGGCTCTGCATCGCCGGCGATCGCCACGAGGCAGCGCTGGCCGCGGCGTCGTAACGTCGCTTCCTCCCTGCCCCATCTACAGGGTGGGACGCACCCCCGCCTATTTCAGCACGCCAGCCAACGTCTCGGAAAACGCCTCGTCGGTGCGGTTGAGCTTGAGCGGCGTCACCGAGATGTAGTTGGCGGCGAGCGCCGCGAGGTCGGTGTCGGCATCCGGCGTGTCCATTATCGCCGCGCGCTCGAAGCCGATCCAGAAATACGGGTTGCCGCGCCCGTCGTGACGCTGATCGACTTTCAGGAAGCCGAGGTTGCGCTTGCCCTGCCGCGTCACCCGCACGCCCGCGACCAGGTCCGGCGCGCAGGCCGGGAAGTTGACGTTGATGACGGTGTTCCTCGGCACCCCCGCCTCCATCACCTTGCGGATGATGCGCGGGCCGTGTTCGAGCCCGATGTCCCAGGTCGGCTTGCTGCGCGTCTCGAAGGAAAATTCCTGCGACAGCGCGAACGACGGCAGGCCGAGGATGGTGCCTTCCAGCGCGCCGGCGATGGTGCCGGAATAGACCACGTCCTCGGCGACGTTGCGGCCCTTGTTGACGCCCGACAGCACGAGGTCCGGCTGCCTGTCCTTGAGGATGTGCCGCGCGCCCATGATGACGCAATCGGTCGGCGTGCCGCGCACCGCGAAGCGCCGCTCGGCGATCTCGCGCAGCCGCAGCGGATCGTTGAGCGACAGCGAGTGCGACACCCCGGACTGATCGAGTTCGGGGGCCACCACCCAGACGTCGTCGGACAGGGCTTTGGCGATCTGCTCGACGATCTGCAAGCCCGGCGCATGAATGCCGTCGTCATTGGTGCAAAGAATCCGCATTGATCCGCCTTGTATCCTTGGTTTCTGTCATTGCCGGGCTTGACCCGGCAATCCATCGTTCTTTCGAAGATGGATGCCCGGATCAAGTCCGGGCATGACGAATGGAAATTTCCATGACGTCAGAGAAAAATCTATCCTACCGGCTTGATCACCTTGATCCCGCCCATGTAGGGCTGCAACACCTCGGGCACGGCGATCGCGCCGTCCGCCTGCTGATAGGTCTCGATCACCGCGATCAGCGCGCGGCCGACCGCGGTGCCGGAGCCGTTCAGCGTATGCACGAAGCGCGGCTTACCGTCGCTCGCGCGATAGCGCGCATCCATACGCCGCGCCTGAAAATCGCCGCACACCGAGCACGACGAGATTTCGCGATAGGCCCCGCCCTCACCTTGCCCCGGCATCCAGACTTCAATGTCATAGGTCTTCTGCGATGCAAAACCCATGTCGCCGGTGCACAGCGTCACCACGCGGTAATGCAGGCCGAGCCGGCGCAGCACCTCCTCGGCGCAGGCCAGCATCCGCTCGTGCTCGTTCTTCGATTCCTCCGGCGTGGTGATCGACACCAGTTCGACCTTGGTGAACTGGTGCTGGCGGATCATGCCGCGGGTGTCGCGCCCCGCCGCGCCCGCTTCGGCGCGGAAGCACTGCGTCAGCGCGGTCAGGCGCATCGGTAATTCCTTGTCGTCGAGGATCTGGTCGCGCACCAGATTGGTCAGCGGCACCTCGGCGGTAGGGATCAGCCAGAACCCCTTGCTGTCCTCCGACAGCGACCCCGCAGCGAACTGATCCTCGCGAAACTTCGGCAGTTGCGCGGTGCCGAACATCGCGTCGTCCTTCACCAGCAGCGGCGGATTGACTTCGGTGTAGCCGTGTTCGCCGGTGTGGACGTCGAGGAAGAACTGGCCGATGGCGCGCTCCAGCCGCGCCAGTCCCTTCTTGAGCACCACGAAGCGCGCGCCGGACAGTTTCGCCGCGGCGTTGAAGTCCATCTGCCCGAGTGCTTCGCCGAGATCGTAATGCGGCTTCGGCATGAAAGCGTAATCGCGCTTCTCGCCGTAGCGGTGATGCTCGACGTTGTCGTGCTCGTCCTTACCGTCGGGAACGTCATCGAGCGGCAAGTTGGGAATGTCGGCCAGCGCCTCCTGCAACTCCCTGTCGGCGGCCTTGGCCTTGTCGTCGAGTTGCGGCATCGCGAGTTTCAGGTCCGCGACCTCGGCCATCAATGACGACGCGCGCGCCTCGTCCTTCGTCTTCTTGGCCTCGCCGATCTCCCTGGAGGCCGCGTTGCGCCGCGCCTGCGCCTGCTCGAAGGCATGGATCGCGCCGCGCCGCGCCTCGTCGCTCGCGAGCAGCCTGTCCGACAGGGCCCCGAGCCCGCGCCGCTTCAGCGCGGCGTCGAAGGCTTCCGGGTTGTCGCGGATCGATTTGATGTCGTGCATGAACGAACTTCCTGCGTCATGGCCGGACGAAAGCGCGGGGCGCGTCTTTCGACCGGGCGTCCGGCCATCCACGTTTTCCGCTGGCTTTAGACCAAGCCGTGGCTGCCCGGGTCAAGCCCGGGCACGACGAATCATGGGCGATATGACGCAATAATAGAGGAAACGACGCCGGCGCGGGGGCCGACCGGCGCATTACATCACCAGCGTCGTCCCCGCGCAGGCGGGGACCCATACGCCGTGTCGGTTGTGAGGCAGGCAGTACTCGTGACCTTTGACGGACAGCCACGCAAAACCACACCACTCAGGGGTTATGGGTCCCCGCCTGCGCGGGGACGACGATTTTCGTGTTGCACAGGCGTCCAAAAATGCAACTTTTCAGTCAGACACTCAGGACGACGCCCGCCCCCTACTCTGCTGGCTTGCTTTCCGCCGGCGCGGCGGCGGGCGCGGCCGGCGCGGCCTTCTGAGCGGCCGCCTTCTTCTCCACCATCCGCACCGCGAAAATCGAGCCTTCGTAGAGGATCAGCAGCGGGATCGCCAGCGACGCCTGACTGATGACGTCCGGCGGCGTCAGCACGGCGGCGATGACGAACGCGCCGACGATGAAATAGCGCCGCTTCTCGCGCAACTGCTTCGAGGTCAGCACGCCGATGCGGCCGAGCAGCGTCAGGATCACCGGAAGCTGGAAAGCGATGCCGAAGGCGAAGATCAGCGACATCATCAGCGACAGATATTCGCCGACCTTGGGCAACAGCGCGATCTGCGCATGGTCGCCGCCGCCCGTCTGCTGCATCCCGAGCGAGAAGCGGATCAGCATCGGCAGCACGAGAAAATAAACCACCAGCGTGCCCAGCACGAAGAAGAACGGCGTCGCGACCAGATACGGCAGGAAGGCGTTGCGTTCGTGCTTGTAGAGGCCCGGCGCAACGAACTTGTAGATCTGCGCGGCGACGATCGGGAACGAGATGAAGCCCGCGCCGAACATCGCCAGCTTCAACTGGGTGATAAAATATTCGAGCAGCGCGGTGTAGATGAACTTCGAGTTCTCCGGCCCCGCCACCCACACGAACGGCCACACCAGCACGTTGTAAATCTGCTTGGCGAACACGAAGCACAGGATGAAGGCGAGGCCGAACGCCAGCAGCGCCTTGATCAGCCGCCCGCGCAGCTCGATCAGATGATCCATCAGCGGCGCTTTGCTGGCCTCGATGTCCTCGGCGCTCATGACGCTTTCGCATCCTTGACGAGGGTTTCCCTGACGACGTCCTCACCGCCCGTCTCCGCGGTCGGTGCGGCGGATGCCGCAGC
>JBASBO010000423.1:0-4290 GCA_049651165.1 Xanthobacteraceae bacterium
ACCCGCTGGCGCTGGCCGCCGGACAGTTGCTGCGGCAGGCGATCGCGATGCGCGGCGGGATCGAGCCGCACCAGCGCCATCATCTCATTGACGCGCGCCGCGATCTGCGCCGCCGGCCATCCCATCAGCTTCGGCGTGATGCCGATATTGCCGGAGACGCTGATATGCGGAAACAGGCCGCTGCTCTGGAACACAGTGCCGATGCTTCGCCGCAGCGCGATCGGATCACGGCTTGCGATGTCGGCGCCGTCGATGGCAATGGTGCCGCTGTCGGGCGCGATCAGCCGGTTGGCGAGCCGCAGCAGCGTCGTCTTGCCGGAGCCCGACGCACCGACGATGGCGAGAAATTCGCCCGCGGCGATGTCAAGCGAGACGTCGTCCACGGCCAGCACCGGCGGCGCGCCGCGCCCGCCGTCGAAGCGTTTACTGACATGCGCAAAGGCGATCAGGGGCGGTGTGACGCTCATGCTGAAGTTGCAGTATCACGCCGGCCCTGTCGCACCAAGCGATGCGCCGCGCTTGCATGTTGCGCGCCGCCGTTGAATTCTGCGTGGGAACCGGTTTCACGAACAAGGACGCGATGCAGACGGACACGACCACGGCGGCGGCGATCGAACTGGATCAGGCCAGCGTTGCGTTCCGCCTCAAGGATGCGCGCGTCTACACCGCGGTCGAGCACGCCAGTCTCAAGGTCGGAGACGGCGAATTCGTCGCTATCGTCGGGCCGACCGGCTGCGGCAAGTCCACGCTGCTCAATCTCACCGCCGGGCTGCTGGCCCCGGCATCCGGCGCGGTGCGGATTTTTGGCGCGCCGCTGACGAGGCTGAACCGGCAAGCCGGCTATCTGTTCCAGGCGGACGCCTTGTTCCCGTGGAAGACCGCGCTGGACAACGTCGCTATCGGGCTGGAAGTCGCCGGTGTATCCGTTGCGCAGGCGCGCCGCCGCGCCGAGGGCTGGCTCGACGCGGTCGGGCTGGGAGCGTTCGGCAATCGCTACCCGCACATGCTGTCGGGCGGCCAGCGCAAGCGCGTCGGCCTCGCCCAGGTCCTGATCCGCGACCCGAAAATCCTGCTGATGGACGAGCCGTTCGGTCCGCTCGACGCGCAGACCCGGCAGATCATGGGCAACCTGCTGCTCGACCTGTGGACGGCGGACCGCAAGGCGGTGCTGTTCGTCACCCACGACCTCGAGGAGGCGATCGCGCTGGCCGACCGTGTCGTCATCATGTCGGCGGGGCCGGGCGCGCGCATCATCGGCGACTGGCCGGTCCGGCTGCCGCGGCCGCGCGACATCTTCGAGATCCGGCTCGACAAGGAATTCCACGCGCTTCATCGCGAGATCTGGGGCGTGCTCAAGGCCGAGGTCGCCAAGGGCTACGCGAGGGCGGCCTCGCCGCCGCTGCCGGCCGGGCCGCCCTGACAGGGGGCGCCTGCAATTTATCCACAGGCCATTCTTACTGAATGTTCTTGATATGTTCTCATGACGTGCTACCATTTTTGTCATGAGCAAAGCTGGAAGCGCCCTCAAGCGTTCGTCGATCCCGCCCCCCGCCGGGCCGACCGATGCGTCGCCGTCATTCTCCGAGATCGCCATCGCGATCGACCGGGCGCGGCGGCGCGGGCGCGGCGCGCAGTCCAACGCCAGTGGACGTTTCGAGGCGGAAGCGCGCGTTGCCTTCGATGACGGCTGGCAGAGCCTCGACGAACTGCCGCCGTTCAAGACCACGGTGGCGCTCGATACCGCGCGCAAGGTCATCACCCGCAACGACTCGCCGGATATCGGCTTCGACCGCTCGATCAATCCCTATCGCGGCTGCGAGCACGGCTGTATCTATTGTTTCGCGCGGCCGACCCATGCCTTTCTTGGCCTGTCGCCGGGGCTGGATTTCGAATCCAAGCTGTTCGCCAAGCCGGACGCGCCGGCGCTGCTGGAAAAGGAACTGGCGGCGCCGGGCTACGAGCCGAAGATGATCGCGATCGGCACCAATACCGATCCCTACCAGCCGATCGAGCGCGAGCACAAAATCATGCGCGGCATTCTGGAGGTGCTGGAGCGCGTCGGCCATCCGGTCGGCATCGTCACCAAGTCGGCGCTGGTGACGCGCGATATCGATATTCTGGAGCGGATGGCGCAACGCAATCTCGTCAAGGTGGCGCTGTCGGTGACCTCGCTCGACCCGAAGCTGGCGCGCGCCATGGAGCCGCGCGCCGCGACGCCTGCGCGACGACTGGAAGCGCTGCGGCAGTTGTCGGCCGCGGGCATCCCGACCACGGTGATGGTGGCGCCGGTGATCCCGGCGCTGAACGACGCCGAGATCGAGCGCATCCTCGATTCGGCCGCTCACGCCGGGGTCAGGGAGGCGAGTTACGTACTGCTGCGGCTGCCGCTGGAGGTGCGCGACTTGTTCCGCGAATGGCTGATGGCCAACTACCCCGACCGCTACCGCCACGTTTTCACCCTGATTCGCGAGATGCGCGGTGGCCGCGATTACGACTCGCAATGGGGCACGCGGATGAAAGGCACCGGGCCGATGGCCTGGATGATCGGCCGGCGCTTCGAGATGGCGTGCGAGCGGCTCGGCCTCAACAAGCGACGCTCGAAACTGACGCTGGATCACTTTGCGCGGCCGCCGCGCGACGGCCAGCAGTTGAGCCTGTTCTGACAGGGTCGGCGTAGCGCGGCCGGGGCGTTGCCGTTTCCAGAGGCGGCACAGCGAATTGCGGGCACACCGACCGGTTCCGGCTTGCGCGCGCGGGCCGGTGTCCGCACCATCGCAGCCATGATTCGAACCCCACGCGCCAATACCGCTGCGAAGACCAAGGCCGCCGCGGCGCCGACTTTTTCGCGCGAGCGGGCGCTGCTGAAGCGCGGCATCTGGCCGGTGGCGGGGTGTGACGAGGCCGGGCGCGGCCCATTGGCCGGACCGGTGGTGGCCGCCGCTGTGGTGCTCGACCCGAAGCGCATCCCCAAGGGGCTCGACGATTCCAAGCGGCTCAGCGCCGAGCGCCGCGAGGAACTGTTCGAGGAGATTTGCGCCACCGCGTCCTGCGCGGTGGCGTTCGCTTCGCCGGCGCGGATCGATCGCGACAACATCCTGCGCGCCTCGCTGTGGGCGCTGGCGCGCGCGGTCCATGCGCTGCCCGAGACGCCGCGCCATGTGCTGGTGGACGGCCGCGACCGCATCGAGTCGCCATGCGATTGCGAGGCGGTGATCGGCGGCGACGCGCTGGTGGCGTCGATCGCGGCGGCCTCGATCGTCGCCAAGGTGTCGCGCGACCGCCTGATGTGCCGGTTGGCGCGGGAGTGTCCGGGCTATGGCTTCGAGACGCATAAAGGCTATGGCGTCCCGGCGCATCTGGAGGCGCTGCGGCGGCTCGGCCCCAGCATCCACCACCGCCGGTTCTTCGCGCCGGTGGTGGCTGCGACCGAGTTGCGGCGGGTCACTGTCAAGGCAGATGGCGTGACGGTCGAGCAGACGGTGGTGACCATCGAGGCGGCGGCCGGCTGAGGCGGTTGCCCCGTCCGGGCAGGGGCATTACACAGGGGCGCTCTCCTGTCGGGCCTGCGGCGGCGTCGCGGAAGGCCACCACGCCAATGACGGCAAGCTCGAACGCAGCCGGGATCATGCGGTTTTCGTCCCTCATCGTCGAACTGATCCGCGCCCGGCCGCGTCTGGTGATGTGGCTCGCGGTGCTGGCGCAGGCGACGCTGTGGCTGGTGGTGCCGTTCCTGGTGTATCGCAGCCCGCCGGGCGATCTGGCGAATCTGCTGGCCTACGGCCGCGACTATCAGGTCGGAACCGATCTCGGCCCGCCGCTGGCGCTCTGGCTCGCCGACGCCGCGTTCCGGCTGGCCGGCAATCACATGGCCGGCGTCTATCTGTTGTCGCAGCTCTGCTTCGTCGTGACCTTCGCCGCGCTCTACACTTTGGGGCGCGCCGTGGTCGGCGGTCCCCACGCCGTGCTGGCGGTGTTGCTGACGGTCGTCGCCACCGCGTTCAGCGCGCCGTTCGTCGAATTCCGGCCGGAGGTGCTGGCTGCGCCGCTGTGGGCGTTGTTGCTGTTGCATCTGTGGCGGATCATCGGGCGGGGCGATCATCAGGCATGGTTTGCGCTGTCGATCGAGGCCGGGCTTTTGCTGCTGACGACGAAGGACGCGGGATGGCTGTTGGCGCTGGTGCTCGGCTTCGCGTTGGCGACGGCGCGCGGGCGGCGCGCGTTGCGCTCGCTCGATCCGTGGTTCGCGGCGCTGGTGATCGCGGTGCTGGTGCTGCCCTATGCGGTGTGGCG
>JBASBO010000424.1:0-1599 GCA_049651165.1 Xanthobacteraceae bacterium
GCCCGGCATCCTGCTCGGCGTCGGCTGCGGCCAGCAGGCGGCGGCCGATCTCGACACGGGCGGCGGCGGCCTCGGTCGCGCCGATCAGGCCATTGGCGAGATCGCGGTCCACCTCCGCCAGTTGATCCTGATAGACCACGGCTTCACGCCCGCCGCCGGACGCGGTCGCGCGGCGGCTCAGCGGCCACAACACCGCGAACACGGCCACGACCGTCATCAGCGCAAGCAAAAACCACAGAGACATTCGGCCCGATTCCGGTCATGGCGAGAGGGCCGGCCCACGGCCGGCGTCGAACGGGGGCGTTACACCATGCCTGCGGCGGCCGCGCAATTGACAATTGCGGCACCGGCCTTGAGGAAAAACCGCTGCCGGATCAGTATATTTAGCCCGCAGGCGTAGCCTTGCGCTCGCCGCTCAGGGCCTGGTCGGCGGCGCGCTCCATCAGCGCGGCATAGTCGCTGCCGAACAGCACCTGACAGAACCGGATCGCGGCCCGCGCCTGCGCCTCGCGGAACGGCCGCGTCTTGCCGCTCGCGCCGCGCAGCGATTCCACCAGCGCCTCGGTGGCCTGCTCCAGATAGTGCTGGAGGTCGGAAAAAGTGCGCAGCGTCACCTCGTTGATCGCCAGCTCGCTGGCATAGGTCCGGCACACCGCGACGAAATCGATCAGCGCCACGGTTTCGTCGATCTCGATCGGGTCGAGCCGGCTGCCGAGGATATCCTTGTCCGGGCGCTGGCGCAGCAGACGCCGCACCCGGCCCGGCACGCTGTCGATCTCGGCCTGCAAGGCGCTGGAGACCTCAACCCGGATCGCGGCGAGCTGGCGGCCCCAGGCCGAGTCCTTGCGGATATCGAGTTCGGTCCGCAAGCCCCGAACGCCGTCATGGACGGTCTTGAGCTGATTGTTGACGTCGGCGAAATGGCCGCGCCGGATATCGGCGCGCAGGCCGCCCACGACCTCGGCAAGATCGTGGATCGCCATGGTGACGGCCACGCCGAACGGCGTCGCCGCGACGCGGATCTCGTCGTCGGACGCCGCCGCCGCAATCGCCAGACGAATGACCTGCCAGGGCGCCGCGAGCCGCGAGATCACCAGCGACAGCGCGAACGGCAGCACCGGCCGCGCCTGCAACATCGGCACCTTCAGCGCCTCGCCGATCGAGGCGACCTGTGTCTCGCCGAATGCGCGCAGCGTGCCGGGCAACCGGGCGTTGAGCGCATCGAGCGGCTCGCGCGCCTTCAGCACCGCCCCGATCGCCGGCAGATCCTCGATCGCCTCGGGCGAACCGAGCCGCGCCAGCGCCCGGCGGCTGTCCGCGCCGCTGGCAACGACACGCTCGACCGCCTCGGCCGCCGCATCCTGAAAAGCATCGATCGACGCATCACGATCGGCGGACTGAGGCTGCGCCAATGCGGCCTGAAGCGCGCGGGCCGCCTCGGGCGCGCCGTCCCGGCACAGCCATTGCCATACCGGCAGCAGCGAGCCGCGGCGGATCTGCCCCGGCCGCGCCGCCGCGCTGCCGTCGACCAGAAACGGATCGAGCGGACAAAATGCCAGCCGCGCGGGATCGTCGCTCCGCGCCGCCGCGTCGTCGGAG
>JBASBO010000425.1:0-2463 GCA_049651165.1 Xanthobacteraceae bacterium
GGCGGGCGCTGCGCGATCCGCGCGTTCTCGCATTCCTCGCGGTGTGGTTCGGCATCAACATCGTGTTCGGCGTCGGCTCGATCGGGATCGGGACCGATAGCGAGAACGTCTCGGTGGCGTGGCAGGCGCATATCGGCGGGTTCTTCGCCGGGCTTTTGTTGTTCTCGCTGTTCGATCCGGTGCCGCGGCGCGGCGCGCGCGCCCCGAACTCCTCGATATCGGATATGTCCGATCCCGGCTGAAGTTCCGGTGACGTGCGGCGGCACCGTCGTACCGCGCGCGAGCCTTGCTTGCGAGGGTGGACGATTTGATCCATCATTCCTGTCGCATTCAGGCGACGTGGCGTCTGGCCGCATCGAGGCACTTGGCGCGTGAACAGCAAATTGCGCGAGCAAAGCGCGTCTGTTCGTCACAGCAGCGTGAACCGGATCGACGCCGACGAGTTGCCTGAAAGCAGAGAGAGGACGAGATCGCGTTGTCTCGTACCGCGCGATCGCTTTTTGGGAGGCGACTATGACCGTGCGCGCTATTCTCGATTCCAAGGGGCATCACATCGTCAGCATCGATCCCGACACGACATTGTCGGACGCAGTCAAGGTGCTGGCGGACCGGCGCATCGGCGCCGTGCTGGTGATCAGGGATCAGCGGATTGAGGGGATCCTGTCGGAGCGCGACGTCGTGCGCGTGCTGGCGGCGCGCGGCGCCGCCGTGCTCGACGCGCCGGTGCGCGAGGTCATGACCAGCAAGGTCGTCGGCTGCCGTGACAAGGACACCGTCGCCGAGATCATGGAGCGCATGACCGCCGGCAAGTTCCGGCATCTGCCGGTGCTGGAAGGCGAACGGATCGTCGGCCTGATTTCCATCGGCGACGTGGTGAAGTGGCGCGTCATGGAATACGAGCGCGAGCAGGCCGCGCTTCATGACTACATCAAGACGGCTTGATTTAACGCGCGAGCGCTGCCGGCATGGACATCGTGGCCGCTACTCTTGCGGCGGCGCGATCGCATTGTCCTCGGGGACGGGCTCACGGCCGACCTCGGCGTTCGTCGCGGCGACAGGCGGATCGATGGCCATCGCGCCGGGCGCCACGGTTTCGATCGCCTCCTGAATGGCCTCGATGGCGCGGCCGGCGGCGCGTGCGCCCTGCGCAATGGCGTCGTCGGCACGATGAAATTCGAACCAGCCGATGCGAGCGACGCGTGGTGCGATCAAAAGGTCGGGCGGATCGCCGGCCAGCCGCGCGCGGGTGATGCGATCCTGCATGATGTTGAAGGCATCGATCATCACGGTCGAGATGCCGGGACGCCCGCCGCCGCCGAAGAACTCGCGCTTCATCGTCCGCTCCGGCGAGAAGAACTTGCCGATGCCGCGCCGCGCCGCCGGCGGTTCCTCCACCGCCGGCGGCGCCGGATCGGGTGCGGTGCCGTGCGAGAAGATCGTCGCTGCGTGTCCGAACACGTCGGTGGAGAGGTTCGCGGCGATCACGATCTCGGCGCCGAGCGCGCGCGCCGTCGAAACCGGCACCGGATTGACCAGTGCGCCATCGACCAGCCAGCGGTCGCCGACCGGGAACGGCGCGAAGATTCCCGGCAGCGCGAACGAGGCGCGCATCGCATCGACGATGCGGCCATGGGTCAGCCAGACTTCATGGCCGGTGCGGACCTCGGTCGCCACCGACGCGAACTTGAGCGGAAGGTCCTCGATCAGGATATCGCCGAGCGCCGCTTCGAGTTGCGCCGCGAGCTTGTCGCCGCCGATCAGCCCGGAGCCGTTGAGCTTGATGTCGAGATAGCCGAAGATGTTGCGCCGTTGCAGGCCGCGCGCCCATTCCTCGAACTGGTCGAGATGGCCGCACGCATAGGTGCCGCCGACCACGGCTCCGATCGAGGTCCCGACCACGACGTCGGGCACGATGCCGTGCTCGATCAGCGTGCGCAGGATGCCGATATGGGCGAAGCCACGCGCCGCGCCGCCGCCGAGCGCGAGCCCGACTTTCGGCCGCCGTCGTGCCGGGGCGTGACCGTTGTTGGCGCGGCCCGGGGTGTTGTTTTGCGTTTTCCCCATCAGGCTTTCGAGCAAATCACGTTCTCCAGATCAGGCCGGTTGATGCCGTGCAGGCTCAACCTTCCGGTTTGGATAGTCCCGTTGGAACGGAAATTCCAGCAATCACGCCGGGAGCCTCCATTGCGTCAGCGGCGCATTGGCATCGCGGCTGGCCCGAAAGGCGCATCGTTCGCTCGCCGCGAGAGGTGGCCGGGAGGCTTGAATTCGCCGCGTTTTAAGTCAAGAAACCAGCATGGCGAGATCGGCGGGCGGCAATCGCGGACAATCCGGATCGGGCGCAAGGTGGGCGTGCGTCGTCGCCTGCCTGTGCGCCATCACGTTCGCGTCACCGGCCGCGGCGCAGTTGTTCGGCGATCGTCCGCCGCCGGTTCCGCCGGCCGCGATCCCGGGGGCGACAAC
>JBASBO010000426.1:0-1701 GCA_049651165.1 Xanthobacteraceae bacterium
GCCAACGAGGATGAGCCCTCCTGCGCCGTCGCGGCCCCGGCCGAAGCGGCGGCGGACGACGACGCCGACCATCATCACGACGACACCGCTCACGACGACGCCGCTCACGACGACGCTCATCACGACGAAGCCGCCCACGACGAGCACGCCGCCGACGCGGCCGAGGCGCATGACGACGAGGACGCGGAAGACGACGAGGACGACGAGCATGAGGACGACGTCGTCGAGTCGGTCGGCGGCGACGACGCGCTCGAGGAAATGCCGGAGCGCGCCTTCCGTCCGCGCCGCCAGTACAAGATTCAGGAAGTCATCAAGCGCCGTCAGGTGATGCTGGTGCAGGTGGTCAAGGAGGAGCGCGGCAACAAGGGCGCGGCGCTCACCACCTACCTGTCGCTGGCCGGACGCTACGCGGTGCTGATGCCCAACACCGCGCGCGGCGGCGGCATCAGCCGCAAGATCACCTCGGCGCAGGACCGCTCGCGGCTGAAGGAGGTGGTGCAGGACCTCGACGTGCCGGAAGGCATGGGGATCATCCTGCGCACCGCCGGCGCCTCGCGCACCAAGCCGGAGATCAAGCGCGACTTCGAATACCTGCTGCGGATGTGGGAGACGGTGCGCGACACCACGCTGCGCTCGCAGGCGCCGATGCTGGTCTACGAGGAAGGCTCGCTCATCAAGCGCTCGCTGCGCGACCTCTACAACAAGGAGATCGACGAGATTCAGGTGGCCGGCGAGAACGGCTACCGCGAGGCGCGCGACTTCATGAAGATGCTGATGCCCTCCAGCGTCCGCGCGGTGAAACTCTATCGCGACGGCCAGCCGCTGTTCTCGCGCATGGGCGTCGAAAGCCAGCTCGACGTGATGTTCACGCCGATCGTGCAGCTCAAGTCCGGCGGCTATCTGGTCATCAACCAGACCGAGGCGCTGGTGTCGATCGACGTCAACTCCGGCCGCTCGACCCGCGAGCACCACATCGAGGACACCGCCCTCAAGACCAACCTCGAAGCCGCCGAGGAAGTCGCGCGGCAGTTGCGGTTGCGCGATCTCGCCGGCCTGATCGTCATCGATTTCATCGACATGGACGAGCGCCGCAACAACCGCGCGGTGGAGCGCAAGCTCAGCGACTGCCTGCGGCAGGACCGCGCCCGCATCCAGGTCGGCCGCATCTCGCATTTCGGCCTCTTGGAAATGTCGCGCCAGCGCATCCGCGCCAGCGTGCTGGAAAGCTCCACCGAGCCCTGCCCGCATTGCGGCGGCAGCGGCCACATCCGCTCGGTGTCGTCGGTGGCGCTGCAGGTGCTGCGCAACCTCGAAGAAATCCTGATGAAGGGCGCGACCCACAATCTGACGGTGCGCACCCGCGCCGACGTCGCGCTGTACGTGCTCAACCACAAGCGCGCGCATCTGCGCGACCTCGAAACCGGCTTCGAGGTCACGCTGTCGGTGCTGGCGGACGCCAACCTCGGCGGGCAGCAGGCGTTCGTGATCGAGCGCGGCGAGCAGGTCCACACCCTGGAGGCGGCGCGCGCCCATCTGGCGGCGCAGGCCGCCGCCGCCCCGTCCGTGATCGAGGACGCCTTCGAGGACGACGAGGCGTTCGAAACCGAGGCCGAGGTCGAGACCGAGGAAACCGAAGGTCTGACCGACGAGGCGGGCGCGGGCGAAGCGCTTGAGGCCGGCGACGGCGATGGATCGCCGCGC
>JBASBO010000427.1:0-5826 GCA_049651165.1 Xanthobacteraceae bacterium
CGGCCGCCGCGCGCCTCGGCGGTTTGCGGTGTCGCCAGAACCGTGACGGCGAGCGTGGCGGCGGTGGCGACGGCCATCAGTGCTTTCTTCATGGCTTTACCTTTCCTTCGAAATCCCTGAGACAGGAAGCGATCTGTCGTGCGCAAGGTTTCCATACTTCGTTTGAACGATCAATGAACGGACGAGCCGGGATTCCGCCCCGGAATGGCCCGAATTGCGGCCGTGCTCGAAGATTCGACCGGCCGCTGCTCCACGCCGGTTAAGTCGCGACGATGCAGACCACGGTTCGGGAAGCCCCAAAAATTATTCCACGAGAGGCGGGAAGGGCAGTTTGGAATAGCTGCAAACTGGCGCTTTTCCTTTTGCTTCCCCGCCTCGCCTTGACTACCTAATGAGGCATCGGTCATCAGGTTCTCCTCCCGTTCATGATTGTCTGTTCCTGTAACGTACTGAGCGACCACGACGTGCGCGCCGCCGTGACTGCCGGTCCGGATTTGCCGCGCACGGCCAAGCAGGTCTATGGCTGTCTCGGATGCAGCGCCGAGTGCGGACGCTGCGCGCGCACCATCAAGCAGATCATGACCGAGGCGCTGGGAGCCTGCGCCAAGGGCTGCTGCTCCGGCTGCCCCCACAGCCAAAGCCACGACCACGACGGCCATCGTCATGATAGCCATCGCCACGACGGCCAGGACCATCACAACCACGTTGAGATCGCTCGCCCGTTGCCGGAAGCGATTGCGGCGGCTGCTGTAAACGCCTGATCTTTCAGATTTTCCTCGTCGTTGATCGAAACGCAGCGGATCTGGCGATCCCCCTTGTTTCCGCTCGAAATATGATTTAGAAACGTTCTAAATTAAGTTGACGAGCGCAAATACGGCAAGGAGCTTGACCATGAAGGGCGACGCCAAGGTCATCGATTATCTCAACAAGGGTTTGCGGAGCGAACTCACGGCGATCAACCAATATTGGTTGCACTACCGCCTGCTCGACAACTGGGGCCTGAAAGATCTCGCCAAGCAGTGGCGCAAGGAATCCATCGAAGAAATGAATCATGCGGATCGATTTACCGATCGCATCCTCTTCCTCGAAGGCTTCCCCAACATGCAGGTGCTCGATCCGCTGCGGATCGGTCAGGACGTCAAGGAAATCCTGGAATGCGACCTCGCGGCCGAGATCAGCGCGCGGACGCTGTACGAGGAGGCGGCGGCCCATTGCGACAAGGTCAAGGACTACGTCTCGCGCGAACTGTTCGTCAGCCTGATGAAGGACGAGGAAGGTCATATCGACTTCCTCGAAACCCAGCTCGATCTGGTCAAGCGGCTCGGCGTCCAGCTCTACGCCCAGAAGCACATGGGCGGACTCGACGAGGACTGAAGCCGGCTGCGGGCCGCACGCACCGCCCCCGTAGCAGAGAATCCGAAAGCCCCGCCCACGGCCGCGCCGCGGGCGGGGTTTGTCGATTGGGCGGCCGTCAGGACCCGGTCCCGTTCGAGATGCGATACTCGTCCCGAATGACGGCCAGACCTTCGCGGAACGTCGTGACCCGGAAGTCTGGAAACCGCGTCTTGAATTTATCCGACACGAAGATGTTGTCCGTCTCATATCGCGGTAGCAGTTCTGCGGCATCGCGGATGGTGCGGCTGAACAGGCCCGCCAGTCGCAACTGCCAGTGCCTGAGCACCCGATACCGTGGGGCAGTGCCGAATTGCTCCGCAGCAAGTTCAATGAAGGCGCGATAGGTCAGGCGATCGTCGTCGCAGGGCAGGTGCCAGGTCCGGCCGTAAGCGTCGGGCGTGTTGCCCAGCAGCGCCATGGCCCGGCTTGCGTCCGGCGTGTAGATCAGGCTGCGCAAAGTATCGTCGCGCAGCAATACCCTCGCGGCCTTTCCTTGTACCAGGGGTTCGATGATCGAACTGTTGGTGATGCTTTGAGTCTTGCCCGGTCCGTAGAATTCGGGAGCCCTGCAAATCATCGCGGTCAGGCGGTTCCGATCCATCGCCTTGAGCAATTCCCTGGCAATGGCGGCGCGAATGCGCCCCTTCTCGCCACAGGGTCGGAATTCGGTATCTTCCGTCTGCGGCTTGTCAGTCTGCGGATACATATAGGTGTTGTCGAAGAACACCAGCCGCGCGCCATGCGCGGAGCAGGCGTCGATCACGTTTTTCATGATGACAGGCCATTGCTCGACCCACAGCTTTGTGTCCATCGGCAACCCGGCGGTCAGATAGACGATGTCGGAGCCTTCGACCGCCTGCAGCGTGTCATCGGCATCGAGCAGGTCCGCCCTGTGAAGCTGGTCGCTGTCGTTCACCTTTTTTGGATTTCTGCTCACCAGTCGGATGTCGCCGGTGAAGTCGCGCTTGAGATGGGCGGCCAACTCGCGCCCGATCTGCCCGGAGGCGCCAAGAACTGTTTGCATCTGTCTCTTTTCTCTTACACGCGCTTCGCCGTGGACCGGAAACCGGAACACCTGACATAATATCTGTATCGGACGTCGGCCATGCTTCAAGCCGCGGCGGTGGGAGGGCCTGTCTTGAGCGCCGAGAGATAAGGATAGTCGTATGACCAGACGCATTCTTCACGTCGTCACGAACGTGTCCCATTATGCTGATGCGGATGAGCCGACCGGCCTGTGGCTTTCCGAACTGACGCACGCCTATGATATTTTCGAGGCCAGGGGATACGAGCAACGCATCGTCAGCCCAAAGGGAGGGACGTCGCCGCTTGAACCGCGCGCGCTCAAGTGGCCGCTGCTCGGTGCGTCGGCCAAGGCGTGGCTGGACGATCCGGCTCGCATGGCGCTTCTCTCGCAGACGGCGCGGCCGGATGAGATCGATGCGTCCCAGTTCGACGTGGTCTATTTCACCGGCGGCCATGCGGTGATGTGGGATTTCCCGGACGACGCCGGGTTGCAGGCACTGGCGCGCGATATCTGGGAGCGGGGCGGCATCGTTGCGTCGGTCTGCCACGGTTATTGCGGCCTTCTCAACATCAAGCTCACCGACGGAAGCCTGCTGGTCGCCGGACGACGGGTCACCGGCTTCGCCTGGTCGGAGGAGATCGTGGCGGGTGTCGCCCGCAAGGTGCCCTATAATGCCGAAGCCGAAATGAAACGGCGCGGCGCGCGATACGAAAAAGCGCTTCTGCCGTTTCTGCCCTACGCTGTGGCCGATGGGCGTCTCGTGACCGGGCAGAATCCGTTCTCGGCAAAAGCCACGGCCGCGAAAGTCGTGGCCCTGCTTTAGGACGGCCTGTCTGTCAGTCGAAGGAAATCTTACTGCGGCGGCGGCAGGATCGAGAGCGGCGCGCCGGCCCGCGCCAGCATTTCGCGGGGATGCGAATGCTGCTGCCGCTGCCGCTTGGCGGCGTAGTAATAGCCGCCGGCGTAATAGCGCACCGCGCGGTCGGCGTCGCCGTTGGCGGCGCGCCAGGCGCCGGCGAGATAGCGCACCGCGTAGGTCAGATTGGTTTCGGGATCGTACAGCCCGGCCGCGTTGCCGCTGTAGCCGACGCCGCGCGCGGTGGCGAGCTTGATCTGCATCAGGCCGATGGTGCCGCCGCGTCCGGTCAGGTGCGGCTGATAGCGGCTTTCGCGCATGATCACCCGATGCACCAGCGATTCCGGAATGTTGTTGGCCCGCGCATGGGCCGCCGCCATGGCCTCGTAGCTGGCGCGCTGCGCGAAAGCGCCGCCGCTGAACCCGATCGAGAAACCGAAGGCGAGGGCGGCGCAAAGGGCGGTGGTTTTCATGGCGGACCCGGCTTGCCGTGCCACGGCCGGGGGCGCGGCGGGCGGACGATGACGGTGGCGTGATCGGTTGGTTATGCGCCGCCAACTGTGGCATTGGCAGGGCAGCCGCGCGACGGGAACCGGCGCGGGAACGCGTCGCCTCCTGCATCGATCAGGGCGGCGATTCTCCATCCATCCGCACTACCCGCTGCGCACCTGGCGGAACGGGATGTTGCGGTCGACTTCCATTTCCTTCGGCAGTCCGAGCACGCGCTCGCTGATGATGTTGCGCTGGATCTGGTCGGTGCCGCCGCCGATCGAGGTGAAGTAGGCGTTGAACGCCAGAAAGTTGGCGTCGTCGGCGGCGGGGTAATCGGCGCCGTCGAGCAGCGTTTCCGCGCCGATGATCGCGGTGCGCAGTCGCGCTTCCTCGTGCAGGATGCGCGACATCGCCAGCTTACCGAGCGACATGATCGGCGACGAGGTGCCTTGCTCAAGGCTGGCTTTGGCGCGCGCGTTGTTGAGTGCGTTGAGCTTGCGCAGCGCCAGCGTGCCGGCGAGGTCCTGCCGCAACGCCGGATCGCCGAGCCGACCGTACTGGCGCGCCAGCGCCACCAGATCGTCCGAGGTACTGGAGCGGCGCGCGCCGCGCGGCCGGTCGCCCATGGTCGAGCGCTCGTAGGCGAGCGCGGTCTGTAGCACGCGCCAGCCGTTGTTGAGGCCGCCGAGGATATTGGCGGCGGGGACCCGCGCACCGGAGATGAAGACCTCGTTGAAGTGCTGTTCATCGGTGATCTGCCGCAGCGGGCGAACCTCGACGCCTGCCTGCTTCATCGGAAAGAAGAAGAACGTCAGGCCCTGATGCTTGGGAACGTCCCAGTCGGTGCGCGCCAGCAACATGCCGTAGTCGGCGTAAGCGGCGCCCGAGGTCCACACCTTCTGGCCGGTGATGACGTAATCGTCGCCGTCGCGTTCGGCCCGCGTGCGCACGCCGGCGAGGTCCGATCCCGCCGACGGCTCGCTGTAGAGCAGGCACTGGCCGATCTCGCGGGTGAGCAGGCGCGGAATCAGTTCGCGCTTCAAGGTGTCGCTGGCGAAGTCGAAGATGGTGTTGGCGGCGAGATTGCTGCGGTCTTGCCGCGCGCCGGGCGCGCCGACGCGGGTAAATTCGTCGGCGATGATGTCACCCTGCTCCTGGGTGAGGCCGCGGCCGAACCAGTCGGTCGGCCATGTCGGCACCGCCCAGCGGGCCTCCAGCACCCGCCTGTGCCAGGCGATGGTGGCGGCGGAGGGATTCCAGCGGTCCGCGTCCGGCTGCAAGGTGCCATCCCAGTTGACGGCGAGCCAGTCGCGCACTTCGGCGCGAAGCGCCGCGTCGGTCGGGTTTGTGTCTTCGATCGTCGCCATGGCTCAGGCTCCCAGTTGGGTGAGGTAGCGCTCGCGGTAGACTTGCGGCTGCCCGAACAGTTGGGCGTAGGCCCGCGCGCGGCGAAGATAGAGATGCGCCGGGTGCTCCCAGGTGAAGGCGATGCCGCCGTGCATCTGGATCGCGGTGGCGGCGACCTTCGAGAAGGCTTCGGCGCAGGCGAAGGCCGCGAGGCTGACGGCTTGCTCGGCGGCGTTGGTCCCGGCGGCCAGTTGCTCGGCGGCGTCGCGCGCCGCCGACGTTGAGGATTCGACTTCGATCAAGAGGTCCGCCGCCATGTGCTTGATGGCCTGAAAGCCGCCGATCGGGCGGCCGAACTGGATGCGGCTCTTGGCGTAGTCGATGGTCATGTCGAAGATGCGCCGCGCGCCGCCGGCCTGCTCGCCGGCCATGGCGACCAGCGCCAGATCGAGCGCGCTCTGGACGGCCGGCCAGCCGCTCCGTCCGATCTGCCGCGCCGGCGTGCCGGCGAATTGCAGCCGCGCCAGCCGCAGCGTTCTGTCGAAGGCGGGAAGCGCGGTGCGCGTCACCCCGGCGGCGTCGGCGCTGACTTCGAATAGTCCGACATCGGCTCCGGCTTTCGCCACCACCAGCAGCAGGTTGGCGATCTGGCCGTGGGTGACGTAGGAGGCGTGGCCATCGAGTTGCGCGTGGCCGTTCGCGACCCTGG
>JBASBO010000428.1:0-7879 GCA_049651165.1 Xanthobacteraceae bacterium
GGACGGAGCCGCGGCGCGGGCCAGCGCCGCCTGCTCGATGCCGGTGGCGACCACCGACACCCGGATCACGCCGTCGAGCATTTCGTCGAAGGTCGCGCCGACGATGATGTTGGCGTCGGGATCGACCTCCTCGCGAATCCGCGTCGCGGCTTCATCGACCTCGAACAGCGTCATGTCCTTGCCGCCGGTGATGGAGATCAGGAGGCCACGCGCGCCCTTCATCGAGGAGTCGTCGATCAACGGATTGGCGATCGCCGCTTCGGCCGCGGTCAGCGCCCGCTTCTCGCCGGAGGCTTCGCCGGTGCCCATCATCGCCTTGCCCATCTCGCGCATCACCGCGCGGACGTCGGCGAAGTCGAGGTTGATGAGCCCTTCCTTGACCATCAGGTCGGTGATGCAGGCGACGCCGGAATACAGCACCTGATCGGCCATCGCGAAGGCGTCGGCGAAGGTGGTCTTCTCGTTGGCGACCCGGAACAGGTTCTGGTTGGGGATGATGAGCAGCGTGTCCACCACCTTGTGCAGTTCGGCGATGCCGGACTCGGCGGTGCGCATCCGGCGCTGGCCCTCGAAGTGGAACGGCTTGGTGACCACGCCGACCGTGAGGATGCCGAGGTCGCGCGCGGTGCGCGCGATCACCGGGGCCGCGCCGGTGCCGGTGCCGCCGCCCATGCCGGCGGTGACGAACACCATGTTGGCGCCCGACAGATGATCGCGAATCTCGTCGATGACCTCCTGCGCGGCGGCGGCGCCGACGTCGGGCTGCGAGCCCGCGCCGAGCCCCTGCGTCACCTCGGTGCCCATCTGGATGATGCGCTGCGCCTTGGTCATCGACAACGCCTGCGCGTCGGTGTTGGCGACGACGAAATCGACCCCCTCCAGCCCGGCGGTGATCATGTTGTTGACGGCGTTGCCGCCGGCGCCGCCGACTCCGAAGACGGTGATCCGCGGCTTCAGCTCGCGAACATCAGGGGGTGTCAGATTGATGGTCATGGTTGCCTCTCGATTACGCGCGCTTGATTTTGCTATGCCCCCGGCACGACGCCGGACACGGGAGTGGATGGAGGTCTGGGTGGAACGGGTTCATCAAAAACCCTCCCGCAGCCATTGGCCGACCTTGCCGAAATAGCCGCCGGTGCCGGTCTTGAGCGGCCGCACATGGCGCGGCTCGACAAATTCGAGATGAGCGTATTGCGGATAGACCAGAAGGCCCGAGGGCACCGCGAAGGACGCGCCCTTGGCCTCGCTCGGCAGCCGGCCGAAGCCGAGCGGGCGGCCGATGCGGACCGAGCGGCCAAGGATGCGGCTCGCCAGTTCCGGCACGCCGGTGAGTTGCGAGGCGCCGCCGCTCAGCACGATGCGGGCGCGAGGCTCGGCGGCAAACGGCGATTCCTTCAGCCGGTCGCGCACCATTTCGAAAATCTCCTCGACACGCTGCCGGACGATGTTGGCGATGGTCGCGCGCGACACCACGCGCGGAAAATCTTGCTCGTCTTCCGCCGCCGTCGGCACCGACATCAGTTCGCGCGCGTCCGAGCCGCCGGTCAGCACCGTGCCATATAACGTCTTGATTCGCTCGGCATCCGCAATGCAGACGCCAAGCCCGCGCGCAAGATCCATGGTGACGTGTTGCCCGCCGACCGCAAAGCCGTTGGCGTGAACGAAGCGACCGCCGGAATAGACCGCGAGCGTCGTGGTGCCCGCGCCCATCTCGACCACCGCCGCGCCGAGATCGACCTCGTCGTCGGTCAATACCGCGAGCCCGGCGGCATAGGGGCTCGCCACCATGGCCTCGACGTTGAGATGGCAGCGCTCCACCGCCAGCATGACGTTCTTGGCGACGGTGGCGTCGGACGTCACCACGTTCATGTCGACGCCGAACTGGCGCGCCACCATGCCGCGCGGATCGCGAATGCCCTTGACGCCGTCGAGCGCGTAGCCGACCGGCAGCGCGTGCAGCACGGTGCGGCCCGGCGCGGTGGCGTGACGCATTCCGGTGCCGGTGATGCGGGTGACGTCGTCCGGCGCGACCGAGCCGCCGCGGATATCGGCGGCCGCCTCGATCAACTGGCCCTGCAAGCGGCCGGCCGACACCGACAGCAGAACCGACTCGACGCGGACCTTGGCCATGCGCTCGGCCTCCGCCACCGCGTGGCGCACCGCGTGTTCGCATTCCGCCATGTCCACCACCGCGCCGGCCTTGACGCCGCGCGACTGGATATGGCTGTAGCCGATCAGTTCCACCGCATGGGTGCGGCCGCGCAGCGCCTCGCTCGGCGCGCACGGCTTCAGCCGCGCGATCATGCAGGCGACCTTGCTGGTGCCGATATCGAGCGAAGCGACCAGTGCCGTGCGGTTCTGCGGCATCGGGCGCGTCTTGGGCGTCTGATGGCGATCGAGACTCGTCATGCGTCGCCGGCCTTGCGTTTGGGCTTCTTGTCCTTGAACATCTCGTCGCGCGCCTTGGCGGCGTCCTCCGACAGCCGCACGATCAGCCGGTCCGGCAGCCGCGCATCGACCGCGACGATGTCGCGGGTGAACAGTCTGTCCTCCTTGTCGAGCTTCGACAGCGTCGCCAGCGCAAGACCGACATCCTGTTCCGGCAGGCGGAGATCGAGGCCGTTCTTCAGCCGCAAATTCCAGCGGCGTTCGCCGACGAACACCGCCGCGCGCACCTGCGTCCTGACCTGCGGGTAGCGGTCGAGCAACGCCAGAAAATCGCGCGCGCGAGTTTCGGCGCCCTTGCCGACCACCAGCGGCAGCGCCGCGAACTTCTTCGCGACATAGGGCTCCAGCACCGCGCCGTCGTCGGCGATCACCGACACCTTGCCGTCCTGCTGCCACAGGGCGAAGGGCGAGCGCTCGGTCACGTCGATCTGCAACGTGTCGGGATAGAATTTGAGCACGGTGGCGTCGGCGATCCACGGATTCGCCGTCAGCTTGCCGCGCACCCCGGCGGCGTCGAGAAACAACAGCGAGGAGCGGCCGTTGACGCCGCCGATCGCCAGAATCTCGTCCTGGGTCAACTGCTTGCGGCCGTTGATCGCGACTGCGGTGATGCGGAAGCCGGCGGCGTTGGCGAGCGCGTTGCGGGTATCGCTCAAAGTGCCCGCGACTTCCTCGACATGGCCGCCCTTGACCACGCCCAGCACGGCGCTGCCGCATAGAATGACGACCGTCGCGTAGATGCCCGCGCGGCGCGGCACATGGCGTTCGATGAAAACGATCAGGGGGTGATGGCTCGACGGCGCCGGCCGCAGCGGCGGCGCCGCCGGCGGCGGCCGCCGTCGCATGATGCGTCCCACGCGCTCGCGCAGCAGAATGACCGCGCCACGGGCGGCGGCCTTCAGATCAGTTTGGGGCCTCGGCAGTCTCACCGACCGAGCGAGGCGTCCTCCACCATCCATTGCACGAGCTCGTCAAATGTTGTGCCCGCGTATGCAGCGAGCTCCGGCACAAGTGACGTCTCGGTCATGCCGGGCTGGGTATTGACCTCAAGGCAGATGAGGCCCCCCGTTCCCGCGATGCGATCGTCGAAGCGGAAATCCGCCCGGCTCACGCCCCGGCAGCCGAGCGCAATATGCGCCGCCAGCGTTAACCTTCGGACTTCCTGGTAAACAAATGGTAAAATTGGTGCGGGCAGGATGTGTTTTGACGCGCCCGGCGAATACTTTGCCTCGTAATCGTAAAACCTTACCTGCGGCACGATCTCGATCACGCCGGTCGCCTCGCCCTTGACCACCGCGCAGGTCAGTTCCTTGCCGGCGATGTATTTTTCCACCAGAAGTTGATCGCCGTGGAGCCAGTCGTCGCGAAACAGTTCCTGCGGCGGGTGGGCGTGCTCCTCGGTAACGATGAAGACGCCGACGCTGGAGCCGTCCGCCACGGGCTTGATGACGTAGGGCCGCTCCATCGCATGGCCCCTGGCGATCTCGGCGCGCGACAGCGTCAAGCCTTTCGCCACCGGAACCCCGGCCGCCGCCAGCACCGTCTTGGCGAGGTCCTTCTGCATCGCCAGCGCAGAGGCCAGCACGCCGGAATGGCTGTAGGGAATGGCGAGCGTTTCCAGGATACCCTGAATGGTGCCGTCCTCGCCGGGCCGGCCGTGCAGCATCATCAGCGCGGCGTCGGGCTTCAACGCCTCCAGCACCGTGGCGATGTCGCGTTTGACATCGATGCGGGTGACGCGATAGCCGCGCCGCTCCAGCGCATCGGCGCACGCCTTGCCGGAGCGCAGGCTGACCTCGCGTTCCGACGACCAGCCGCCGAGCAATACCGCCACATGCTTCGCACCGCTCATTCGCCACCTCCTTCGCGGAGAATCTTCCTTACCTGATTTGCGCCGGTCACCAAATGACCGTCGCCGCGTTATTGTCGCCAAGCCATCGAAACTGATTCGCGGCCGGAGCGCCGGCGAAGACACAAAGGGACTGTCGCGCATGATCCGGGCCTGGCTCGATATGCCTCCGGCGGGAATCTTCCTGTCGCTGTGCCTGATCTATTTCGGCATGGTGGTCGCGCTGATGGTGCTCGCCTTCCGGGCGCGGACGCGACGGCCGATCCACGCGCTGCACGGCGTCGTCGCCCCGTTCTTCAACGCGGTCGCCATCCTGTTCGCACTGTTGGCCGGCTTTCTCGCCAACGACGTCAGCGAGCGTGGCCGACAGGCGATCCGCACCGTGCAGGCGGAAGCCGGTGAATTGCGCAACATCCATACGCTGAGCGTGGCGTCGGTGTCCGACATGCAAAGCATCCGCTCGGCGCTCAATGCCTATGTGTCGTCCCTCATCGCCGACGAGTGGCCGGCGATGGACGCGGCAAAGCCTTCGCCCCGCACGGCGGCGGCCTATGACAACCTGCTGCGCGAGGTCAGCCAGCCGGGGCTGGCGAAGGCATCGGGACAGGTGGTCCATTCCGCGCTGATGAACGCGGCGGTGCGCGCCGGCACGCTGCGCAACACCCGGCTGGCGCTGGCCGGCGATCATACCGACGAGATGAAATGGCTGGTGGTGATGGCGCTCGGCCTGATCACGCAGGTCGCGATCGGCCTCGTCCATCTCGAACGCCCGCGCGCCTTCATGGCGGCGCTGACGGTGTTCGCCACCGCGGCGGTGATCGCATTGGGCTTCATCGCGTTGCAGGAATATCCGTTCTCGGGCACCTTGCAAGTGCCGCCGACGCCGATCGCCGCGATCAGCGCGTTGGGCAACTGAGATTTTTGCGCAGCTTCAGCCTTGCGCGACGCCGATCCGCTTGATCTCCCAGTGCAGGTCGATGCCGGACTGCGCCCTGACCCGCGCGCGCACCGTCTCGCCCAGCGTCTCGATGTCGTGCGCGGTGGCGTCGCCGGTGTTGATGAGGAAGTTGCAGTGCATCTGCGACACCTGCGCGCCGCCGACGCGCAAGCCCCGGCAGCCGGCGGCGTCGATCAGTTTCCAGGCGCTGTGGCCGGGCGGGTTCTTGAAGGTGGAGCCGCCGGTCTTCTCGCGAATCGGCTGCGCCGTTTCGCGATGAGACTGCACAGCCTGCATCCGCGCGCGGATCACATCGGCATCGGCGGCCACGCCGCGAAACCGCGCCGAGGTGAACACGAATGACGGGTCGACGCCGCTGTTGCGATAGGCGAAGGCCATCGCCGCGTTGTCGAAGCGGTGCAGCGCGCCGTCGCGGCCGACCGCCGTCGCCTCGACGAGGATGTCCTTGATCTCGCCGCCGTTGGCCCCGGCGTTCATGCGCAGCGCGCCGCCGATGCTGCCGGGAATCCCATACAGAAATTCGAGGCCGCTGAGCCCCGCCAATGCGGCGGCTTCCGCCACCCGCCTGTCGAGCGCCGCCGTGCCGGCGTGAACGATGTCGCCCTCCACGCGGGCCGCGCCGAAGGCGCGCGGCGACAGCCGGATCACCACGCCCGGCAGTCCGCCGTCGCGCACGATCAGGTTCGAGCCGACGCCGATGCAATAGACCGGAATGTCCGCGCGCAGGTGCCGCAGGAAATAAGCGAGATCGTTTTCGTCCGCCGGCGTGAACAGCACCTGCGCCGGGCCGCCGACGCGAAACCACGTCAGCGGGGCCAGCGGCTCGTTGGCGAGCAGCCGCCCGCGCAGATCGGGCATCGCGGATTTCAGTTCAGGCGTGATATCGGGAAAGGTCATGCGCGCCTTCCGTTCCCTTACCCCTTGTGAATCAGGGAGAGGGGCGAGCCGCACGCTCCGCCATTGCGGCGATACATCTTGGCGACAACGCTCATCCCAGCGCCTGCAATTCGCCCGGCAGCGCGTAGGCCCATTGCGTGATGTTGCCGGCGCCGAGGCAAACCACGTAGTCGCCCTCCCTGGCGATATCGCGCACCACGCCGGCGAGCGCCGCCGCGTTCGGCAGCGCGACCACCTCGCGGTGGCCGTGCGCGCGCAGGCCCAGCACCAGCGCATCGCGATCGACGCCCGGGATCGGCGCTTCGCCCGCCGGTTAGACATCGGCGCCGATCACGGTGTCGGCGTCGTTGAAACAGGTGCAGAACTCCTCGAACAGCGCTTGCAGGCGCGTGTAGCGATGCGGCTGCACCACGGCGATGACCTTGCCCCGCGTCGAATCGCGCGCCGCCCGCAGCACCGCGGCGATCTCCACCGGATGATGGCCGTAATCGTCGACCACCGTCACGCCGTTCCACACGCCGGTGCGGGTGAAGCGGCGCTTGACGCCGCCGAAGCCGGCCAGCGCCTTGCGGATCGTGCCGTCAGGAATACCGAGTTGATGCGCCACCGCCACCGCGGCGGTGGCGTTCAGCGCGTTGTGGCGCCCCGGCATCGGCAGCACCAGATCGGCGATCTCGTGCGCGGTGCCGGCCTTGCGGTCGCGGAACGCGATGTTGAAGCGCGAGCCGCCGTTCTCGGCCTTGAGGTCGAGCAGCAGCGCATCGGCCTGCGGATTGGCGCCGTAGGTGATGATGCGACGATCCTCGATCTTGCCGACCAGCGCCTGCACCACCGGATGGTCGATGCACATCACCGCGAAGCCGTAGAACGGCACGCTCTCGACGAAGTTGCGGAAGGCGTCCTGCACCGCCTCGAAGGTCTTGAAGTGATCGAGGTGCTCGGGATCGACGTTGGTGACGATGGCGATATCGACCGGCAGCTTGAGGAAGGTGCCGTCGCTCTCGTCGGCTTCCACCACCATCCAGTCGCCGCTGCCGAGCCGCGCGTTGGTGCCGTAGGCGTTGATGATGCCGCCGTTGATGACGGTGGGATCGAAGTCGCCGGCGTCGAGCAAGGTGGCGACCATCGAGGTGGTGGTGGTCTTGCCGTGGGTGCCGGCGATGGCGACGCAGCTTTTCAGCCGCATCAGTTCCGCCAACATCTCGGCGCGCCGCACCACCGGGATGCGCCGGCCGCGCGCCGCCAGCAGTTCCGGGTTGTCGCGCTTGATCGCGGTGGACACCACCAGCACGTCCGCCCCCGCGATGTTGTCGGCCTTGTGCCCGACGGTGACCTTGATGCCTTTTTCGCGCAGCCGAACGACGTTCGCGCCCTCGGCGGCGTCGGAGCCCTGCACGGTGTAGCCGAGATTGTTCAGCACCTCGGCGATGCCGCTCATGCCGATACCGCCGATGCCGACGAAGTGGATGGGGCCGATCTCGCGCGGCAGTCTCATAATCGAAATTCCCTGAGGTCATCGTCCGCGAAAGCGGATGGTCCAGAATGGTCGAATGCTTATATGATTCCGATGGCCCTGCGGATACCGGATGACCGCCCCCAGGGCTAAAATGACGCCTGCGACGGCCCGATTCCCGCCACTTTCATCACCAGATCGGCCAGCCGCTCGGCGGCGTCGCGCCGGCCGATGCCGCGCGCCTTGTCGGCCATGGCCGCGAGCCGCGCCGGAT
>JBASBO010000429.1:0-2950 GCA_049651165.1 Xanthobacteraceae bacterium
GATTATGACGAGGCGGGCGCGAAGGCGGTGGCCGACGCCATCACTGCCGGCGGCGGCAGCGCCAAGGCGTGGCGGCTCGACGTCGCGGACGCGGACGCCGTGCGCACCGTGGTCGCCGATATCGCGAAGCAGTTCGGCGGGCTCGATATCGTCGTCAACAATGCCGGCATCTCGACCGTCAGCGCCATCGACGGCGACGGCTACGACGCCTTGTGGGACCGCGCCGTTGCGGTGCTGCTGACCGCGCAGCAGCGCATCATCCGCGCCGCGCTGCCGCACCTGCGCAAGTCGAAGTGCCCGCGGATCGTCAACATCGCCTCCACCGAGGCGCTGGGCGCGACCCGGCTGCACAGCCCCTATTCGGCGGCGAAGGCCGGCGTCACCGGGCTGACGCGCTCGCTCGCGGTGGAGCTTGGCCGTGAAGGCATCACCGTGAACTGCATCTGTCCGGGGCCGATCACCACCGGCATGACCGACCGCATCCCCGACGAGCAGAAGGCGACCTACGCCAAGCGCCGCACCGCGCTCAACCGCTACGGCGATCCCGAGGAGGTCGCGCACATGACGCTGAGCCTGTGCCTGCCGGCGGCCTCGTTCCTCACCGGCGCGGTGATCCCGGTGGACGGCGGGCTGATGGCAAGGAATGCGTGAGAAGCAAGCCACACAAAACCGTCGTCCCCGCGCAGGCGGGGACCCATAACCCCTGACGGTCGCGGTCAGCGCGGTCGCCCATCAAGGACGACGAGCGTTCCCTATATCATGAGCGACACGGCGTATGGGTCCCCGCCTGCGCGGGGACGACGCTGCGTTTTAGTCGGGCTCTCGGGATGACGCCGGCCGCCGCGCCTCAGCGCGGCAGCTTGGTCGATCCCATCAGGAAGCTGTCGATGGCGCGGGCGCAGAGCCGGCCCTCGCGGATCGCCCAGACGACGAGAGATTGCCCGCGCCGGATGTCGCCGGCGGCGAACACCTTCGGCAGCGAGGTCTGGTAGTCCGCCGTGTTGGCGCGCACGTTGCCGCGCGGGTCGTATGCGACGCCGAGCGCGTTCAACAGCCCCTCGTGGACCGGATGGACGAAGCCCATCGCCAGCAGCACCAGCCCGGCGTCGAGCGTGAATTCGGTGCCGGGCATCGGCTGGAATTTCTCGTCGACGCGGACGCAATGCAGCTTGGTGACCTTGCCGTTGTGGCCCTCGAACTTCGAGGTCAGCACCGCGAACTCGCGTTCGGCGCCTTCGGCCTGGCTTGACGACACGCGCATCTTCAAGGGCCAGTTCGGCCAGGTCAGCGCCTTGTTCTCGTGCTCGGGCGGGGCCGGCATGATTTCGAGTTGCGTCACCGACAGCGCGCCCTGCCGCAGCGAGGTGCCGATGCAGTCGGAGCCGGTGTCGCCGCCGCCGATCACCACGACGTGCTTGCCGCCGGCGAGGATCTCCTTCACCTCGCCCAGCGCCTCGCGACCGACGCGGCGGTTCTGCTGCGGCAGGAAATCCATCGCGAAATGGATGCCATCGAGTTCGCGGCCGGGAATCGGCAGATCGCGCGGCGCTTCCGAGCCGCCGGTCAGCGCCACCGCGTCGTAGTCCTTCAGCAACCGCTGCGGATCGACCGCGCCAGATGCGTCGCCGCCGACCGGCGCGCCATAATGGAAGGTGACGCCCTCGGCTTCCATCTGCTTAACGCGACGGTCGATGACGGTCTTCTCCATCTTGAAGTCGGGAATGCCGTAGCGCAAAAGCCCGCCGGCCTTGGCGTTCTTCTCGTAGACGTGGACGTCGTGGCCGACGCGGGCCAGTTGCTGCGCGCAGGCGAGCCCGGCGGGACCGGAGCCGATCACCGCGACCCGACGGCCGGTCTTGTGCGCGGCTATCTCCGGCTTGAGCCAGCCGTTGTCCCAGGCGCGCTCGACGATGGCGTGCTCGATGGTCTTGATGGTCACCGGCGTCTCGATGATGTTGAGCGTGCACGACGCCTCGCATGGCGCAGGGCAGATGCGGCCGGTGAAGTCCGGGAAGTTGTTGGTCGAGTGCAGGTTGCGCGACGCTTCTTCCCAGTGGCCGTGATAGACCAGATCGTTCCAGTCCGGGATCTGGTTGTTGACCGGGCAGCCCGGCGTGCCCGGCTCGACCGAGCCGGTGCCGTGGCAATAGGGCACGCCGCAACTCATGCAGCGCGCGGCCTGATCGCGCAGTTCCTTTTCCTCCAGCGGAATGACGAACTCGCGATAGTGCTTCAGCCGCTCGGCGACCGGCGCGTACTTGCGGTCGTTGCGGTCGATTTCGAGAAAGCCGGTGATCTTGCCCATGATTCAAGCTCCCACCGCGATCTGCGGCTCGGTGGCCGCGGCGGCTTCGAGGTCCTTCAGCGCGCGGCGGTATTCGACCGGCATCACCTTGCGGAATTTCGGCAGCCACGTTGCCCAGTTCGCGAGGATTTCGGCGGCGCGCGCCGATCCGGTGAGTTTCGCGTGGCGCGAGATCAGGACGTGCAGCCGCTCGATGTCGGCGCCGAGCAGGTTGGCGAACACATCGACCTGACCGTGCGCTTCGAGATCGCCGGACTGGTGATAGACCTCGGCGTTGACCGTTTCTTCCGAGATCAGCGGCTCAAGCTCGACCATCGCCAGATTGCACAGCTTCGGGAAGCCGCCGTCCTCGTCGAGCACATAGGCGATGCCGCCCGACATGCCGGCGGCGAAGTTGCGCCCGGTCTTGCCGAGCACGACGACGATGCCGCCGGTCATGTATTCGCAGCAGTGATCGCCCGCGCCCTCGACCACCGCGATCGCGCCGGAATTGCGCACGGCGAAGCGTTCGCCGGCGACGCCGCGGAAGTAGCAGTCGCCGTCGATCGCGCCGTACATCACGGTGTTGCCGACGATGATCGACTGCTCCGGCACGATGCCGGACTCGGCCGGCGGCCGGACCACGATGCGGCCGCCCGACAGGCC
>JBASBO010000430.1:0-4627 GCA_049651165.1 Xanthobacteraceae bacterium
GCCTCGGCATCCGCGCCATCCCGCCGCTGCTGCGCGTCGTGCCGCGCGGTCTGGTGCTGGCGGCGGTCGGCCGGCTTCAGCGCCGCCGCTGAACGATGCGCCGCGCTTAGCAAAAATTTACCCAACCGGATCATGCTCGGGTGATGACTTCGTCGGCGCAATGCGCGATGCAAGAGCACACGATGTCGATTCGCCGGACCAGTTTCGAGACCGCCGCAACACCGGATGCCGTCGGGCGCACGACCGAGCGCCGCCCGGTGCTGATCGTGCTGCATCAGGAGACATCGACGCCCGGCCGGGTCGGCAACGCGCTGCGGGCGCTGGGGCTCACGCTCGACATCCGAAGGCCGCGCTTCGGCGATCCGCTGCCGGCCTCGCTCGACGATCACGCCGGCGCCATCGTCTTCGGCGGCCCGATGAGCGCCAACGATCCCGACGCCTATCTCCGCGCCGAGATCGACTGGATCGCGGTGCCGTTGCGCGAGCGCCGGCCCTATCTCGGCATCTGCCTCGGCGCGCAGATGCTCGCGAGGCACCTCGGCGCCACCGTCGCCCCGCATCCCGAGGGCCGCACCCAGATCGGCTACTATCCGATCCGTCCGACCGCCGCCGGCCGCGCGCTGTGCGGGCCGTGGCCGGACCACGTCTATCACTGGCACGGCGAGGGCTTCACCCTGCCCCACGGCAGCGAACTGTTGGCCGAGGGCGGCGACTTTCCGGTTCAGGCGTTTCGCGACGACACCGCATTCGCGCTGCAATTCCATCCCGACGTCACCAACGCGATGATGTATCGCTGGACCACCCGCGGGGCCGCGCGGCTGACGCTGCCCGGCGCGCAGCCGCGCCGCGCGCATTTCGCAGGACGCGCGGTCCATGATTTCGCGGAGCGGACCTGGCTCGCCGCCTTCCTCACCCGCTGGCTGTGCTGCGGCGAGGCGCGAGCCGCCGCCTTCGTGCCGGCGCAGGCCGCCGAGTGATTCCCGCAACGCGGGATTGCTGAACAGCTCCGCCCGGTATCGCGTCCCGCCAAAGACAGCATTTCATGATTTGACGGAAACGCCGTGACATGAGGCGTCATTGCCGGGCTTGACCCGGCAATCCATTGTTTTCAGAAAGATGGATGCGCGGATCAAGTCCGCGCATGACGGCGGATGATTCCGTCAAAAGCGAAAAGCCTCAAGGGAGCCGATCCGCATGACCATCGACGACTTCGCCGCACTGCTGCGCGCCTTCACGCTCTCCGCCGAATCCGGCGACGGCGCCCGCTTCGCCGCGCATTTCACCGAGGACGCGATCTATTACGACTACATCTACGGCCCGCATCAAGGCCGCGCCGAGATCGCGCACATGTTGCAGGACATGTTCCACCGCGACGCCGCCGATTATCGCTGGGAGATGTTCGATCCGGTGTTCGACGGCGTCATGGGCTATGCGTGGTCGCTGTCGAGCTTCACCTCGACGATCCCGCAGTTCAAGGGCCGGCGCGTGGTGATCGACGGCATGAGCCGTTTCATCGTGCGCGACGGCCTGATCGCGGAGTATCGCGAATCGGTCAACGGCGGGGTCGCCATGGCGCAACTCGGCGTCGCCCCGGAGCGCATGAACAAGGTTTTCGATCGCTGGACCGGCTGGCTCAAGGAGCGGCCGGAAACGGTTGCGTATCTGGCGCGGCCGAAGGCCGGCGCGGGCGACAAGTAACGGGAGGGCACGATGGGCTATCAGGACATTCTCTACGGCGTCGCGGATCGCGTCGCGACCATCACCCTCAACCGGCCGGATCGCATGAATGCGTGGACGCCGACCATGGAGCGCGAGGTCCGCGACGCCATGACGGCCGCCGCCGGCGACGACAATGTCCGCGTCATCGTGCTGACCGGGGCCGGCCGTGCCTTCTGCGCCGGCGCGGACATGGACGCGCTGAAAGGGCTCGACCCCGACGACATCAGGAAGCGCGGCAACGACATACCGGCGTTCGACATGAACCGGCGCGCCGACTGGCAAACCCGCTACGGCTTCTATCCGGCGATCGGCAAGCCGGTCATCGCCATGATCAACGGCCCCGCCGCCGGCATCGGTCTGGTCCACGCGCTGTATTGCGACCTCCGCTTCGCCGCCGACAACACCGTGTTCACCACCGCGTTCGCGCGCCGCGGCCTGATCGCCGAGCACGGCATCAGCTGGATGCTGCCGCGCATCGTCGGCCACGCCAATGCGCTCGACCTTTTGCTATCGGCGCGCCGGGTGTCCAGCGCGGAGGCGCTGCGGATCGGCCTCGTCAACCGGCTGTGCGCACCCGACAAGCTGCGCGAGGAAACCTACGCCTATGCGCGCGATCTGGCGGACAACGTGTCGCCGTCGGCGATGGCGGTAATCAAGCGGCAGCTTTACGACGTGCCGTTCCAGACCATGGCCGAGGCCACCATCGACGCCAACCGCGAAATGGTCCGGGCGCTGGAAGGCGCGGACTTCCGCGAAGGCGTCGCCAGCTTCATGGAAAAGCGCCCGCCGCGATTCACCGGGCGCTGAGGGGGGTGACCGAAGCTTCGCTTTGTGCGCGGATATGCAGCACGAAAATCGTCGTCCTCGCGCAGGCGAGGACCCATAACCCCTGACGTCCGTGGTTAGAATGGTACCCTGCCAAGGACCACGAGCACCACCTGCACCGTCAGCGACGCGGCGTATGGGTCCCTGCCTGCGCAGGGACGACACAGAGGATGCTCGGTCCTGTGAACTGAATTTCATGAGCCCGTCGTCGCCCTGCGGGCTATGCCGGGCACGCTTCGCCTTCGGCACCGTGGCTGCGCCACGCGTAGCCGAAGGCGAAGCGTGGTGGAGCCAGGCGGGATCGAACCGCCGACCTCGTCATTGCGAACGACGCGCTCTCCCAGCTGAGCTATGGCCCCGTTGCCGCGCGGCAACTGGATCGGCCCCGCAGCAGGTGGGCGTCATTTAAATGCCGGCCGATGCCAAGTCAAGGATACCCGTCAAGGACGCCGCGCGTTCCCGCCGCTTGCCGCAAAAAGAGCCGGAACTTCCCTTGTTTAGCGGGGGTTGAACCGATAGTTTCCGGCCCATCGACCGCCCGCCCCCCGCGACCAACCCCGCGAGCCCGTCCCGCCATGCGCGCCATTCTCGACATCGTTCTCATCATCCTCGATCTCTACGTCTGGCTGCTCATCGCCTCCGCCATCCTGTCGTGGCTGATAGCCTTCAACGTGGTCAACACCCGCAACCAGTTCGTGGCGTCGGTGGCCGAGTTCCTCTACCGCATCACCGAGCCGGTGCTGGCCCCGATCCGCAATTTCCTGCCCGGTTTCGGCGGCCTCGACATTTCGCCGATCATCGTCATCCTCATCATCATGTTCATCCAGCGGGTGATCACCTATTACGTCTATCCGGCGGTGTTCTGAGCCGCGCCGGGCCGACGGCGACGGACTCTTGCGATGGATCCCTGGCGCTATTCCACGGACGGCATCAGCGTCGCGCTGCGGGTGACGCCGCGCGGCGGCCGCGACGCCATCGACGGCGTCGAGACGCTGGCCAACGGCAAAAGCGTGGTCAAGGTCCGGGTCCGGGCGATCGCCGAGGGCGGCGAGGCCAACCGCGCCGTGACCGATCTCATCGCCGGCGCGCTCAAAGTGCCGAAGCGTGACGTGCGGCTGACGGCGGGGGCGACCTCGCGGCTCAAGCAGGTCGCGGTCGACGGCGATCCGCGCCGGCTCGGCGAAATGCTGAAGGCTCTGGTGACCGGGGTCGCTGACAATACGAAACAGAGGACATAGATGACCGCGCGAATCATCGATGGAAAACTGATCGCCGCTGAGTTGCGCGCCCGCGTCGTCGACGAGGTGGCGCGGGTCCAGCGCGACCACGACCTGACGCCGGGGCTGGCGGTGGTGCTGGTCGGCAACGATCCCGCCAGCGAGGTCTATGTCCGCAGCAAGCACAAGCAGACCCAGGCTGCCGGCATGGCCTCGTTCGAGCATGTGCTGCCCGCCGATGTGCCGCAGGACAAGCTGCTCGGCCTGATCGGCCGACTCAACCGCGATCCCGCCGTCCATGGCATTCTGGTGCAATTGCCGCTGCCGCAAGGACTCGACACCGAAGCGGTGATCGCCGCCATCGATCCGGCCAAGGACGTCGATGGCCTTCACCCCAACAACGCCGGGCGGCTCGCCGGCGGGCTTCCTGCGCTGTCGCCCTGCACCCCGCTCGGCTGCATCATCCTGACCAAGAGCGTCCACGACTCGCTGGAAGGCATGGAGGCGCTGGTGATCGGCCGCTCCAATCTGGTCGGCCGGCCGCTGGTGCAGCTTCTGCTCAACGAGAACGCCACCGTGACCATCGCGCATTCGCGCTCGCGCGACCTGCCCGGCCTGTGCCGCCGCGCCGATCTGGTCTATGCCGCGGTCGGCCGGCCCGAGATGGTGCGCGGCGACTGGATCAAGCCGGGGGCGACCGTGATCGACGTCGGCATCACCCGCCTGCCCGGCGGCGACGGCAAGACCCGGCTGGTCGGCGACGTCGCCTTCACCGAGGCGCTCGCGACCGCCGGCGCGATCACGCCGGTGCCGGGCGGCGTCGGCCAGATGACGGTGGCCTGCCTTCTGGTCAACACCCTGCGCGC
>JBASBO010000431.1:0-6191 GCA_049651165.1 Xanthobacteraceae bacterium
CTTCGGACAGAGTAACGATCTGGACGCCCGCGAAGCGAAGCCGCTTGAACACGCCCGCCACGTCCTCCTGATCGCGGCTGATGCAATCCAGCGCCTCGGACAGCACCATGTCGAAGCGACCGGCTTGCATCAGCCAGCAATCACTGGATGCCTGATCGGATGAGCGATGCCCCCGAAATAGCGCGGTCGGAATAGCTTTCCACGACGATCCAACCCTCGCAGGCGGCGCGCTCGCGGCACTGGCGCAACTGATCCTCGATCGAGGCATCGCGCTGGTTGTCGGAGGGGTAGCGGGCGTAAAGGGCAACGCGGGGCATGGTGATCTCCGTTCGATCAGTCTTTGATTGCATCCTCCGGCGTCGGCACTGAGTCCGGTGCCCTGTCCAGAAGCCTCGTCAGATCGCCGCGCTTCGCCTTGCCGGCACGCGCCTTCAGAAAATCGCTGGCTGTCTCTACAGCCCCGATCTTCTGCGCCACGGCCGAGACGATCCACTGATTGAGCGATACGCCATCCTCCATCGCAAGACGCGCCGCCGTCTCCTTGAGCGACTGCGGCAGTTGCAGCGGGTATTTGTAGCGTTGGGCCTGCGTCATGTGTTCAGTCTCCTGACGATCTCTCCCGGCGTTGCGATAGTCATGCCAAGCGTCAGCGCCGGGCGGAAGTCTCTGACGTTATGCGTTACGATAGCCTCGGCCTGTCCATTCAATGCGGCTTCAAGCACCATCTCATCGGCGACATCGGACAGCATCGGTCGTGTCCGAAACGAGATATCGACGCCCTCGGATATGGCGGCGAGCGCGCGCATCACCGAAGCGACATCTTTCAGACTATGCCCGGTCGCCTTCCGGGTTTGCTCCCGGCTCAGCACCGCCTCATATTCCAGAAACAGCGCGGTCGAACAAAGCGGCGTTACCATGCCCCGGTCAACGAACCGGAGAAGCAGGTTGCTCGCCCCGTTGCGGCTGCGGAACGCCGCCACGATCACGTTGGTGTCCAGAACCAGCCTCATCGGAAGCAATATAGTGACATCTCATAAGATGTCAATGATTTGAGGTTGCCCAAGAGCGATCACGAACATCATGGCCGCGAATCAATCCTCAACCGCCATCAGGCAGCACTCGCACGGCATGACATGCAAAGCTGGCAGGTCGAGCGCCGCAGACGTACGCGGCATCTGATTGAGTTGGGTGGCCTCGTCGTCAAAGCCGGGATTGTAGACCTGACCGGCGATGATCGGACCATGATCTACGGCGCGATGTTCTGGATCGCCGACAAACTCCAGAGCGAGGACGGCGAACGCGCGCGCGGCGTCTGGACAAAGCTGGGGGAGATGGCGTTCACAGGTAGCCATCGGGCCGTACGAGCAGCGACGGAACCGAGAATAACGACCGACAGAAAATCCGATAGAGACGGTCATATCGAATAATCAACGAACCCGCCTGTGGAGCATTGAGTGGTGGAATATATGATGCTTCCGCAACAGGCCATTGAGCCAAAATCGGATACCGTCCATGCCATTTCCGCCGTAACTCATCGTTTGTCTCACCGAGGAAACGGTCGAGACGCTTTATCTGCCTATCGGCAATCATTGCGTTGCCGCACCTTTCCTCAACTCCCGCGCGGCGGCGACCATGTTGACCAGCGCCGGGCGCACCTCGGCCCATTTGCGAGTCTTGAGGCCGCAATCCGGATTGACCCAGAGCTGGGCGTCCGAGAGACGCTGCCGGGCCAGCGCCAGAAGCCGGGTCATCTCCGCCGTGGCAGGCACGCGCGGCGAATGAATATCGTAAACACCGGGGCCGATCTCATTCGGATATTTGTAGCTTCTGAACGCATCGAGCAGTTCCATCTTCGATCGCGAGGTTTCGATGGAAATCACATCGGCATCCATCGCGGCGATAGCATCGATGATGTCGTTGAACTCCGAATAGCACATGTGGGTATGAATCTGCGTCTCGTCCGTAACACCCGACGAGCACAGCCGGAAACTTTCGATAGCCCAGTCGAGATAAGCGTTCCACGCGGAACGGCGCAGCGGCAACCCTTCGCGCAGCGCTGCCTCGTCGATCTGAATCATCTGCGTGCCGGCCTTTTCGAGGTCGCCAACCTCGTCGCGGATCGCCAGCGCGATCTGGCGGCAGGCGGTGCTGCGGGGCACGTCGTCGCGGACGAACGACCAGTTCAGAATCGTCACCGGCCCGGTCAGCATCGCCTTCATCGGCTTCCCGGTCAGCGATTGCGCGTAGCGCCACCACGCCACCGTCATCGGCTTCGGACGCTCGACGTCGCCGAACAGGATCGGCGGGCGAACATAGCGTGAGCCATAGGACTGCACCCAGCCGTGCCTGGTGAAGGCGAAGCCAGATAGTTGCTCGCCGAAATACTGCACCATGTCGTTGCGCTCGAACTCGCCATGTACCAGCACGTCGAGGCCGATTTCCTCCTGCCAGCGCACGGTGCGCGCCGTCTCCTCCTTGAGGAAGGTCTCGTATTGCTCATCGCTGAGCGCGCCGCGGGCATGGGCGGCGCGGGCGTTGCGAACCTCCACCGTCTGCGGGAACGAGCCGATGGTGGTGGTCGGAAAGACCGGCAGTTGGAAGTGCGCACGCTGAAGCGCGGCACGCTTGGTGAACGAGCTGGCGCGCCGCTTCATCGCGTCATCGATCGCGGCCATCCGCGTGGCGACGCGCGCATTATGAATCTTCGGCGACGCACGGCGTGCCGCCGCGGCCTGCCCCGACGCGGCGAGCGCGTCGGCCACCGCGTCACGACTGCCCGCGAGCGCCGCGGCCAAAGTCGCAAGCTCCCCGATCTTCTGCACCGAGAACGCAAGCCAGCTTTTGACATCGGGGTCGAGCGCATCCTCCAGTTCCAGATCGATCGGAACGTGAAGCAGCGAGCATGACGGCGCGATCTGAACACACTCACGCCCCAGCTTCGCGACTGCGGGCGCGAGCCGCTCCAGCAGCGCCGGAAGATCGGCGCGCCAAACGTTGCGACCATCGATGACACCGAGCGACAGCACCAGATGCGGCCGTGCCTTCGCCATCACCGCGTCGAGTTGCTCAGGTGCGCGCACCAGATCGAGATGAAGGCCCGCGACCGGCAGCGCCAGCGCGGTGTCGAGATTGTCAGCCATCGCGCCGAAATAAGTCGCCAGCATCACCTTGAGGCCTGGCACGTTGGCGGCGATCTCGGCGTAGGCGTGACGCAAGGCGGCTTTCGCCGCGTCGTCGAGATCGAGGACGAGGCACGGCTCGTCGATCTGCACCCATTCCGCGCCGTGCTTGTTCAGTTCGCGCAGCACCTCGATATAGACCGGCAGCAGGCGGTCGAGCAGCGACAGCGGATTGAACGACGGATCGTCGCTCTTGCCGAGTTTCAGGAACGTCACGGGGCCAACCAGCACGGGGCGGGTCTGATAGCCGAGGCTTTTCGCTTCGTCGTATTCCTCGATGGGTTTGCGCGAAGCGAGCTTGAAAGCCTGACCTTCATGAAACTCCGGCACCATGTAGTGATAATTGGTGTCGAACCATTTCGTCATTTCCTGTGCCGGCGTGCCGTGCCCATGGCCGCCATCGTGATGGCTATGCCCGCATGAGGCATCCGGCACCGTGCCTTGCGCACCACGCGCCATGGCGAAGTAAGTCGCCAGCGACACCGCGCCGCCGTGCCAGCCATAGACGTCGGGAATGGCCCCAACCATGACGCTGGTGTCGAGCACCTGATCGTAAAGGGAGAAGTCGTTCGACGGGATCACAGTCGCGCCAAGCGACTTTTGACGCGCCCAGTTGGCGGCGCGCAATGCCGCCGCTGTCTCAAGCAGCGCTTTCTCGTCCAATGTGCCGGCCCAATATTTCTCGAGCGCGAGTTTCAATTCGCGGCGCGGGCCGATGCGCGGGGTGCCGAGCGTGGCGACGGGGAGCGATGAAGACATGATACGGACCTCGATGTTTTGTTCATTTTGATGCGTCGGTTTCGCCGATGACAGGGTGACAACCGTGGAATCTTGCCCATCCCGCGACAGGCCGCATGACGACGCAACGTTGCCCCCGCCCGAAGTGGGCAAGGCCGCTCGCGTTATTGTGGGACGGCTTCCGGAACGATGGTCTGCACGATCGAGGCGTCGAGCGCTTCGTAGTCGTGCAGGCCGATTGCTGCGTAAAGCTCGGCGCGGGTCTGCATCCGGTCGACCATGTTATGGGTGCCGCCGTCGCGGGCGATGGCCTTGTAGAGTTCATTCTGCGCCTTGTTGGCGACGCGCAGCGACGACACCGGCCAGATCACCATTTTATAGCCCATCGCCTCGAACTCGGCCGCGGTGAAGAACGGCGTGCGGCCGAACTCGGTCATGTTGGCGAGCAGCGGCACGCCGGGCAGCCGCTTGGCGAACGCGCGGAACATCTCGGCCGAGGTCAGCGCCTCGGGAAAGATCGCGTCCGCGCCCGCCTCGATATAGAGCTTGGCGCGCGCTACCGCGCCGTCGATGCCTTCGCTGGCGGCGGCATCGGTGCGCGCGATCAAGTAAAGATACCGCCGCGCCTTGGCAGCAGCCGCGACCTTCGCCGCCATGTCGCGGGCGTCTGCCAGTTTCTTGTCGTTGAGGTGGCCGCATTTTTTCGGCAGCAACTGATCCTCGATATGCACTGCGCCCGCGCCGGCGTCCTCGAAGGTGCGGACCATGTGCATGACGTTGAGCGCCTCGCCGTAGCCGGTATCGCCATCGACCAGCACCGGCAGTCTGCTGGCGCGCGCCACCTGGCGGATGAAGAAGCTAACCTCGTCGACGGTGATGATGCCGAGATCGGGCAACCCCATCGAGGCCGTCATCGCCGCGCCCGAAAGATAGGCGGTCTCGAATCCGGCCGCTTTGGCCTGCAGCGCCGCCATGCCGTTATGCGCGCCGGGAATCCGCACGATGCCATCGCGCGCAACCAGCGTCCGAAAACGTGTGCCGGCAGCCTCATTCGGCAGGTCGGAGGCAACAAGATAGGGCATTGCGATGTCCTTACGCGGCGCGCTTCGCCGGCGACGCCGCGCGCTTTTCGATCGGAACGAAAGTCAGGTTCTCCGGCCCGATATAATTCGCGGTCGGCCGGATGATCTTGTTGTCCTGACGCTGCTCGATGACATGCGCGGCCCAGCCCGAGGTACGCGCGATCACGAACAGCGGCGTGAACATCGCCGTCGGCACGCCGAGCATGTGATAGGACACCGCGCTGAACCAGTCGAGGTTGGCGAACATCTTCTTGGTTTCCGCCATCACCACCTCGATGCGGTCGGCGATCTCGAACATCTTCAATGATCCGGCTTCAACGGAGAGCCGCCGCGCCACGTCCTTGATGATGCGGTTGCGCGGATCGGCGACCGTGTAGACAGGATGGCCGAAGCCGATCACGACTTCCTTCGCTTCGACGCGGCGGCGGATGTCGGCCTCCGCTTGGTCGGGATCGGCGTAGCGCTTCTGGGTCTCGAACGCGACCTCGTTGGCGCCGCCGTGCTTGGGCCCGCGCAGCGCACCGATCGCCCCGGCAATCGCCGAATACATGTCCGATCCGGTGCCGGCGATGCAGCGCGCGGTGAAGGTCGAGGCGTTGAACTCATGCTCGGCATAGAGGTTGAGCGAGGTGTGCATGGCACGGACATGCGAGGCGCGCGGCGCGGCACCATGCAACAGATGCAGGAAGTGTCCGCCGATACTGTCGTCGTCGGTCTCGACCTCGATGCGCCGCCCATTGTGGGCGAAGTGATGCCAGTACAGCAGCATCGAGCCGAGCGAGGCCATCAGGCGGTCGGCGATGTCGCGCGCGCCGGCATGGTTGTGGTCGGCGGCTTCGGGCAGCACGCAGCCGAGCGTGGAGACGCCGGAGCGCATCACGTCCATCGGGTGCGCGGCGGCCGGCAGCGTTTCCAGCGTGGCGCGCACGGCGGCGGGCAGCCCGCGCAACGCTTTCAGCTTGGCTTTATAGGCGGCAAGTTCCGCCGCCGTGGGCAGCGCGCCATGGACCAGCAGGTGGGCGATCTCCTCGAACTCGCAGGTTTCCGCGATGTCGAGGATGTCGTAACCGCGATAATGCAGGTCGTTGCCGGTGCGCCCCACGGTGCAGAGCGCAGTGTTGCCGGCGGCGACGCCGGACAGGGCGACGGACTTCTTCGGCTTCGATGGCGTGGTGGATTCAGCGGCCATGAT
>JBASBO010000432.1:0-2470 GCA_049651165.1 Xanthobacteraceae bacterium
CGCCAATCTCGCGGTGCTGCTGGAAGCCGCGCGCGCCCCGGACAGCGCGCTCGGCCGCGCCCTTGAGGTCGCGATGGCTTACGCCGCCGACGTCACCTTCAAGGACGTGGTGCGCGAGGCGTGTCTCAGCCGCGAGCACTTTCTGGCGTGGGCCAATCAGGAAGGCGGCGTCGAGGTGGCGCGCGCGCAGCTCGCCCGCGCGCTCGGCGTCGCACCGGGCGACACGCTCACGAGTATCGAGCACGAGATCGTCGAGGGGCCGCATCTGCCGCGCGCGCGGTGGAAGGAAGCCGCCGCGATCTTCATGACCGGCAGCAAGGCCGATCACGCTCAGGCCGACCGCCTGCTGACCGCCCTCGCGCTCGACGGCGACGCGCAACTGGAAAGCTATTTCGGCGTCTTCCTCACGCAAAGCCGGGAGCCGCGCAAATCGCTGCTCACGAAGAAACTTGACGACGCGGAGCCCGGCCTTGCGCAAACGCTGTCCGACGAAGCCGTGCGTCTCGCGGGCCTTCTGGAGAAACGCCGCGCGGTCATCCAGCGCGACCGCACCGAGGCGCTGCTCGCCATCGCCGGCGCGGTGGCGGCCAACTACCGCGCCGAGAAACAGCAGCGCGGCCTGCTCGACTACGACGACCTGATCGACAAGACCTTGGCGATGCTCGCAAGCGTGTCGTCGAGCTGGGTGCATTACAAGCTCGACCGCGGCGTCGATCATGTTTTGATCGACGAGGCGCAGGACACCAGCCCGCGGCAATGGGACATCATCGACCGCATCATCGCCGAGTTCACCACCGGCGAGGGCGCGCGCGACGGCGTCAAGCGCACCATCTTCGCGGTCGGCGACGAGAAGCAGTCGATCTTCTCGTTTCAGGGTGCGGCCCCACGCGAGTTCGATCACCGCCGCCGCGATTTGAAAACGCGGTTCGAGCAGGCCGGGCTGCGCTTCACGCCGGTCTCGTTCACCTATTCGTTCCGCTCCGGCGACAGCGTGCTGCGCGCGGTGACCGGCGCGTTCCGCCTGCCGGAGATTTACCGGAGCATCACCACCGACACCGACGGCATGCCGCCGCATCTGGCGCTCGCTGACGCCGCGCCGAGCCTGATCGATTTGTGGGAACTGGAGACGCCGGACGCGCGGCCCGACCTCGAAGGCTGGCAGGCGCCGTTCGACGCGGTGTCGGAAACCAGCCCGCAGGTGAAACTCGCCCGCCGCGTGCAGGCGGAAATCGCGACGCTGATTCACAGTGGCACGATGACCGGCCCGGTCAACGCCCGGCGGCCGCTGCGCTATGGCGACATTCTGGTGCTGGTGCGGCGGCGCGAGACGACATTCAACGCGGTGATCCAGGCGTTGAAATATGCCGGCATCCCGGTCGCCGGGGCCGACCGCCTCAAGCTGACCGAGCACATCGCGGTGATCGACCTGATGAGCCTCGCCGACGCGCTGCTGTTGCCGCACGACGACCTGGCGCTGGCGGTGGCGCTGAAAAGCCCGCTGTTCGGCCTCGACGACGACGACCTGTTGCGGATCGCGCCGAAACGGCGCGGATCGTTGCGCGAAGCGCTGGCGCGGCACGCTGCCTCAGACGTGAAGCTCGAAAGCGCGCACAAGCGCCTCCTCGCCTGCGAGCGCCGTGCGCTGACTGAGACGCCGTTCGCCTTCTATGCGTGGCTGCTCGGCGGCGACGGCGGACGCGGGCGCATCCTCAGGCGACTCGGGCCGGAGGCCAACGACGCGCTCGACGAATTTCTCGAACTGGCCCTGACTTATGAGCGCAAGGCGCCCGCGTCGCTGCAAGGCTTCATGGCGTGGCTGCGCGCCGCCGACACCGACATCAAGCGCGACATGGAGATCGGTCGCGACGAGGTGCGGGTGATGACGGTGCATGGCGCGAAGGGGCTGGAAGCTTCCGTGGTGTTCATGGTCGATACCACCACCTCGCCCGCCGATACGCAGCGGCTGCGGCTGATCCGCGTGCCGCAGGGCAACGCCGCGCCGTATGCGCCGTGCGTCAACGTCTGGGCCGGCGGCAAGGCCGATGATCCGGCGGCTGTGGCGGCGGCGCGCGCGACCATGCTGGGCGAGACCGAGGACGAATATCGCCGGCTGCTCTACGTGGCGATGACCCGCGCCGCCGACCGGCTGATCGTCGGCGGCTGCCAGCCCGGCAACCGCAACGCGGTGCGCGAAAATTCCTGGTACGACCTGATCGCCAAGGGGCTCGCCGCGTCCGACCTGCCCTGCACGGAGATCGAAACCGCGTTCGGCCCGGTCAAGCGCTACGGCCGCGCGGATGACGCGCCTCCGCTGCAATCGCCGCAGGCCGCGCCGGCGGCGACCGATCACTTCGTGCTGCCGCCGTGGCTCAACGCGCCCGCACCGCCGACGCCACGTGGCGATATCGTGGTGCGGCCATCGGACGCCGGCGACGACAACGCCCATCGCATTCGCGCCGGCGAATCGATG
>JBASBO010000433.1:0-3099 GCA_049651165.1 Xanthobacteraceae bacterium
CCCTCGGGGCCGCGCCGGATCGAGGATTTCCGTTCGGAGCGGCGCGAAACGCAGCAGGGCGGCCGCACCATCATCACCGAGCCGGGCCGCGTCATCGTGCGCGACCCGAGCGGGCAGTCGTTCATTCGCCATAACGAGGACGACCGCTTCCGCCGTGGAGCGCGCGATATCCGGCAGGAGCGCGTCGGCAACGATACCCGTACCGTGGTGGTGCGGCCCGACGGCACCCAGATCATCACCGTCAACGACCACGACGGCCGGCTGTTGCGGCGAATGCGCCGCGATCCGCGCGGTCACGAGGTGGTCATCATCGATAACGATCGCCACAGTCGTCGCGGAGGGCCGGGCTCGATTGCGGCGGGTGTCGCCGCCGGCCTTGTGGCCGGCGCGATCGGCGGTTACTTCGTGTCGCTGCCGCCGCCGGCGGTCCGCATCCCGCGCGACCGCTACATCGTCGAGGCGGATCAGGCGCCACCGGAGGTGATCTACGAGACGCTGATGGCGCCGCCGGTCGAAAGCATCGAGCGTCCGTATTCGCTCGACGAAATCCGCTACAGCCCGATGGTGCGCGCGCGGATGCCGAGCGTCGATCTCGACACCATCAACTTCCAGACCGGGTCGTGGGAAATCCCGTCCGATCAGGCCGCGAAGTTGCAGGTCATCGCCGACGGCATCAACCGGGCGATCCAGCGTAACCCGAGCGAGGTGTTCCTGATCGAGGGACATACCGATGCGGTTGGCTCCGACGTCGATAACCTGTCGCTGTCGGATCGCCGCGCGCAGTCGGCCGCCGAATTGCTGACGCAGCAGTTCCAGGTGCCGCCCGAGAATCTGGTGACGCAGGGCTATGGCGAGCAGAACCTGAAAGTGCAGACCGACGGCCCGGCGCGAGAGAACCGCCGCGTCACCGTGCGCCGCATCACGCCGTTGCTCGACGGCGGTCAGGCCAACGCCGCGCCGCCGCCGCGCTGAGCGCGCGCGACGATAAGAGCAAATGGCCGGGAGCGATCCCGGCCATTTTTTCGCGTCAATGCGGGCTCATTCAAGTTTCCGCAAGGCAGGCGCGGAGGCTTGAATGAGCGATGATCCCACCACGATTCACCGGTCCGCCGCGCTTGGTTTTGCCGCCAAGGCCGATGCCTATGTGCGCGGCCGTCCCGATTATCCCGAAGCCATTATCGGCTGGTTGCGCGAGCGGCTCGGCCTTGGCGAGGGTCGCAGCGTGATCGATCTCGGCGCCGGCACGGGCAAGTTCACGACCTGTCTTCTCGATACCGGCGCGCATGTCATCGCCGTCGAGCCGGTGAAGGAAATGCGCGCCAAGATCGTGCAGACGCTGCCCAAGGTCGCGACCTATGACGGTAGCGCGACCGCGATCCCGCTGCCCGACGACAGCGTCGATGCGGTGACCTGTGCGCAGGCGTTCCACTGGTTCGCGACCAAGGAGGCGCTCGGCGAAATCCGTCGCGTGCTGAAGCCCGGCGGCAAGCTCGGCCTGATCTGGAACATGCGCGACGAAAGCGTCGACTGGATCGCGAAGATGACCGGGATCATCACGCCTTACGAGGGCGACACGCCGCGCTACGCCGGCGGCGCGTGGAAGACGGTGTTTCCGTTCGAGGGATTCAGCGCGTTGCAGGAACAGCGGTTTCCGCATCGGCACAGCGGATCGCCGGACGACACCATTATCGACCGCGTCCGCTCGACGAGTTTCATCGCCGCGCTGCCGCCGGACGAGGAAGCGAAAGTCGTCACGCAACTTCGCGCGCTGATCGCCGCGACGCCCGCGCTCGCCGGCAAGGATGTCGTCAACGTGCCTTATACGACAGCGGTGTATTGGGCGGAGAAGGTGGGGTAACCCACACGCCTCCATATTGTCGTCCTCGCCAACGGGTCGACGCAAAGCGCCGCCCGATGACAGGCTCCGGCGAGGACCCATAACCCCTGGCCTTTGTTGGTCCGGCAGGCGCGAGCGACACGAGCTTCACACATCACGACCGCTGCGGAGTATGGGTCCCCGCCTGCGCGGGGACGACTCCGAGTTTGGAGCGATGTCGTGCGTCGCCTATTCCTTGTCGCTGCCGAGCTTCGGAATGTTCGCGCCTTCCGGGGCCGCGATCAGACCCGTCTTGGCGTAGAGGTTCAGCTTGGCGCGGGTGTCGGTGATGTCGAGATTGCGCATGGTCAATTGGCCAATGCGGTCCGCTGGCGTGAACGCCGCGTCCTCGACCTTTTCCATGCTCAGCCGTTCCGGCTGATAGGTCAGGTTGGGGCTCTCGGTGTTGAGGATCGAATAGTCGTTGCCGCGGCGCAGTTCGAGCGTCACCTCGCCGGTGACGGCGCGGGCCACCCAGCGTTGCGCGGTTTCGCGCAGCATCAGCGCCTGTGAGTCGAACCAACGTCCCTGATAGAGCAACCGGCCGAGCCGCATCCCGCTGATCCGGTACTGCTCGATGGTGTCTTCGTTGTGAATGCCGGTGACCAGACGTTCGTAGGCGATATGCAACAGCGCCATGCCCGGCGCTTCATAGATGCCGCGGCTCTTGGCCTCGATGATGCGATTCTCGATCTGGTCGCTCATGCCGAGGCCGTGGCGGCCGCCGATGGCGTTGGCCTCGAGAAACATCGCGACGGGATCGGTGAAGGTCTGGCCGTTGAGCGCGACCGGTTGGCCGTCTTCGAACCGCACCGTGACCTTCTCCGCCTTCACCGCGCAGTCGTCGCGCCAGAACGGCACGCCCATGATCGGATTGACGATGGTGATGCCGCTGTCGAGCTGTTCGAGATCCTTGGCCTCGTGGGTCGCGCCGAGGATATTGCTGTCGGTCGAATAGGCCTTTTCGGCGCTCATCTTGTAGGCGAAGCCGTTGGCGGTCATGAACGCCGACATTTCCGCGCGGCCGCCCAGTTCGTCGATGAACTGCTGGTCGAGCCACGGCTTGTAAATCCGCAGGCTCGGATTGGTCAGCAGGCCGTAGCGGTAGAACCGCTCGATGTCGTTGCCCTTGTAGGTCGAGCCGTCGCCCCAGATGTTGACGCCGTCCTCCTTCATGGCCGACACCAGCATGGTGCCGGTCACGGCGCGGCCGAGCGGGGTGG
>JBASBO010000434.1:0-4958 GCA_049651165.1 Xanthobacteraceae bacterium
TGCTTGGGCGCCGGCCGTTTGCGCGGGGCGCGCCGCGCCGGCCGCTTCGGCGGGTCGGCCTGAAGCTCGCCGACCACCGGGTTGGGATCGAACGTCACCGAGGGCTGCGAGGTGATGTAGTCGCCGGGATGGCGCGTCACCTGCACCGGCACCGTGAGCGGCTGGTGCCCCGGCAGCGTGAAGGCGACGTTAAAGCCGGTGGCGTCATCGGGCACGGCAAGCGCGCAGGGGGTCTTGCAGCTTCCGCCGAGCGAGGCGGTGGCGTCGGCTCCCGGCGGGACCGAGTCGACCTGGATCGACACGGTTTTCGGGGTCGGCTTGAATGCGTCCATCGACATGGACGAGCAACCCGCGAGGCTCAGGCCCGCGGCCGCGACGACGATCATTCTGTACATCATCCACCCGTGAATTTGCGGCGAAGCGCCACAGCCCCGGCACGGACAATAGAGCGGCGCGCGATGCCGCGCAACAGACGTCGCAAGTTCAATTCAGATCTTTATGAGGAAAAGAAATCAATTTAAAAACAATATATTATATTTATATTCTAATATTTCGAATTAGCTTGAATCAGGTCGTCGATGGTGCCGGGCAACTCCCGCATATGATCGATCAGGCGGTCCGGCTTGAGATCGGCGATCGGCGTCTCGGTGTAGCCGAACGTCACGCCGACCACCGGCACGCCGGCGCGCCGCGCCACGCCGACATCGGTGCCGGCGTCGCCCACCATGATGGTCGAGGCGATCGAGCCGCCGGCCCTGGCGGCGGTCAGGCGCAGGATTGCCGGGTCGGGTTTCGACACCCCAAAGGTGTCCGCGCCGCAGATCGCGGCGAATCGCGGGCTCATCCCGAGCCGGTCGAGCAGCCGCGACGCCAGCCATTCGAGCTTGTTGGTGCAGACCGCGAGGCGGTATCCGCGACTCGCGAGGTCGTCGAGCGCCGCCTCGACGCCTGCGAACGGGCGGGATTCGTCGGCGATATGATCGGCGTAATAGGCGATGAAGTCGGTGGTGAGCCGCGCCATGTCGTCGGGGCCGACCTGCCGGTCCTCGGCCTCAAGGCCGCGCTCCAGCAGCCGCCGGGCGCCCGCGCCGATCAGGTTTCGCGCCGAATCGAGCGGCAGCGGCGACAGCTTCTCGCGCACCAGAATATGATTCAGCGCGCCGATCAGGTCGGGCGCGGTATCGACGAGGGTGCCGTCGAGGTCGAAGGCGATCAGGGGGGTGTCCATGACGGATCGCTAGCGGCCTTGCGCCGGACTTGCAAGGGCGGCCGCCGCCGGGCGGGGATTTGGCCTGTTCAGGACCTACGGCGGAGGCTAGATAGGGGCGCGATTTTCGGGGGCGGGCGTCATGCGTCAGGCGCGCTCCGCGGGTGGTGTGGACAATGAATCTGGACGACCGGAAACGACAGGCGGCGGCGCGCGCGCTGGAGGACGTCCGCGACGGCATGAAGCTCGGCCTCGGCACCGGCTCGACCGCGAAGCATTTCGTCGACCTGTTGGGCGAACGGGTGCGGGGCGGGCTGAAGGTGATCGGCGTGCCGACCTCGGAGGCGACCCGCGCGCAGGCCGAGCGCTGCGGCATCCCGCTCGCCACCCTCGACGACCTCGACCGGCTCGATCTCACGGTGGACGGCGCGGATGAAGTCGATCCCGCGCTCGACCTCATCAAGGGCGGCGGCGGCGCGCTGCTGCGGGAAAAGATCGTGGCGGCGGCCTCGGACCGCATGATCGTGATCGCCGACGACAGCAAGTGGGTCGGGCGGCTCGGCCGTTTCCCGCTGCCGGTCGAGGTGGTTCCGTTCGGCCTCAAAGCCACCCGGCGGGCGCTTGAAAAGGCGTTCGCGGCGGCCGGCGTCGCCGGCGAGATGCGCCTGCGCGAGGGGGCCGGCGGCCATGCTTTTGTCACCGATGGCGGCCACTGGATTATCGACGCCCATCTCGGCGTGATCCCGGATGCGCCGCGCCTCGCCGCGCTGCTGGCGGCGATCCCCGGCGTCGTCGAGCACGGCCTGTTTATCGGTCTCGCCAGCCGCGTGGTGCTGGCGGGGAACCAGGGTATTCGCGTCATCGAGCGGCCGTGAGCGCCGCCAAACCGCATGAACATGAAGGAGTCGATATGAAATCTCTCAGCCAGATGATGGTCGCCGGCAGCCTCGCCGTCGGCCTCGCGCTGTCCGGCGCGGCCGTGCAGGCGCAGACCCAGCCCGCGCCGCAGGCGCAGCAGCTCAAGCCGGTGTCGCCCGCGGCGATGGCCGCCGCCAAGGAACTGCTCAACCTCAAGAACGCGCACGTCATGTATGCCAGCGCCGTTCCCAACATCATCCAGCGCACCAAGGCCAATCTGCTGCAAAACAACCTCAACTATCAGAAGGACCTCGACGAGGTGGCGCTGGTCATCGCCAAGGAGTTCGCCGGCCGCGAGAACGAAGTCAGCGAGCAGATGGCGAAGATCTACGCCAACGACTTCACCGAGCAGGAGCTGAAGGACCTGGTGACGTTCTACAAGACGCCGCTCGGCGCCAAGCTGCTGAGCGAGGAGCCGAAGGCCATCGCCGCCAGCATGGGCTTCATGAACCAGTGGGCGACGCAGTTCTCCGAGAAGGTGGCCGAGCAGTTCCGCGCCGAGATGAAGAAGCGCAACAAGCCGATCATGTAACCCAGAATGGCGTTTTCGAGCGAAGTGGATACCGGTTCGCGTCAAGAAAACGCGTCAAAATAAAACTTAGAGCGGATGGCGATGGCGGATGATTTCGATGTCGATCTGTTCGTGATCGGCGGTGGCTCGGGCGGCGTGCGGGCGGCGCGGATCGCGGCCGGTTATGGCGCGCGCGTCATGATCGCCGAGGAATACCGGATGGGCGGCACCTGCGTCATCCGCGGCTGCGTGCCGAAGAAGCTGTTCGCCTACGCCGCCCATGTCAGCGACGATATCGCCGACGCCGCCGGCTTCGGCTGGACCATCCCGTCGGCGACCTTCGACTGGCCGACGCTGATCGCCAACAAGGACAAGGAGATCGCCCGGCTGGAGGCGGCCTATACCGCCAACGTCGAGAAGTCCGGCGCGCAGGTCGTCAAGTCGCGCGCGGTGTTCGAGGACGCCCACACGCTGCGGCTCGACGACGGCCGATCGGTGCGCGCGAAATATATCCTGATCGCCACCGGCGGCGCGCCGAACCACGGCAAGGCGATTCCCGGTATCGAACACGTCATATCCTCGAACGAGGTATTCGATCTGCCGGCGCTGCCGAAGCGCGTGCTGGTGCAGGGCGGCGGCTACATCGCGCTGGAGTTTGCCTGCATCTTCGCCGGGCTCGGCTCCGAGGTGACGCTGGTCTATCGCGGCGACAATATCCTGCGCGGTTTCGACGACGACGTGCGCGCCCATGTCCGCGCCGAGATGGAGAAGAACGGCATCACCATCCTGACCGGCTGCACGGTGGACAAGGTCGAGACGCACGGCGAGGCGTTCACCTCGCACCTCTCGGACGGCTCCAGCGTCGCCTCCGACAAGGTGATGTTCGCCATCGGCCGCCACCCGGCGGTCGCCAATCTCGGGCTGGAGAAGGCCGGCGTCGCCATCAATCCGAACAACGGCGGCATCGCGGTCAACGAATGGTCGCGGACCTCGGTGCCGCATATCTACGCGGTCGGCGACGTCACCCATCGCACCAACCTGACGCCGGTGGCGATCCGCGAAGGCCACGCCTTCGCCGACACCGTGTTCGGCAAGCGCGAGGTCAAGGTCGATCACGCCGACATCGCGACCGCGGTGTTCTCGCAGCCGCAGGTCGGCACCGTCGGGCTGACGGAGGCGCAGGCGCGGGCGCAATACACCCATGTCGATATCTACAAGGCCGATTTCCGGCCGCTGAAGGCAACGCTGTCGGGCAGCCACTCGCGGGTGCTGATGAAGCTGGTGGTGGACGGGGTGAGCGACCGCGTCCTTGGCTGCCACATCGTCGCGCCGGAGGCGGCCGAACTGATTCAGGTGGTCGCCATCGCGGTGAAGATGAAGGCGACCAAGGCCGACTTCGACGCCACCATGGCGCTGCATCCCACCTCGGCGGAAGAACTGGTGACGATGCGCACCCCCGCCGCCCGCTACGTTCGCGAGGCGGCGGAGTAGGGCGTAGATCTAACGAACGCGGCCCCAACAATCTCGACGTCGTCCCCGCGCAGGCGGGGACCCATAACCCCTGTGTCGCTTATGGTGACGAGCGCGAGGAAGCGGACGACAATGCGCGCTTCCTTCATCACAAACGCTGCGGCGTATGGGTCCCCGCCTGCGCGGGGACGACGATTTTCGTGTTGCAAATCTGCGCACGAAGCGAATTGCCGGCTCTCAGGATGACGCCATCGCAACTATGGCTTCACTCGATCACCCCCAGCCAGTCGGCGCTGGCGCGCCACAGCGTGTTGCGGTGCTCGCGCCGGAAAAAGCCCATGTGGCCGATCTTTTTCACGCCGGCCTCGGTGGGCGCGATCGACACCACCTCGGGCGTGGTCGCGGTGAAGCCGGAGCACAGCAGTTCGACGGCGGGGCGCGGCGCCCATGGGTCGTCGGTGAAGGCGAGCGCGCGCAGCGGCGCCTTGTAGTTGGCGAAGTTGGGCAGCGCCGCAAGCGTCGGATCGTCGAGCAGATAACGTTCGCGCATCACCCAGCGTTTCCATTCGAGGAAGACGCCCTTCGGCAGGTCCTGCCCCAGCATCAGCCGCCCCGGCACGTAGCCGGCGAGCCGCGCCACCGGCGCGAAGACGTAGTTCATGAGCAGATAGACCCGGTAGCGCTCCGGCGAGGGCATCAGCTTCCAGTAGGCCGCCTGCGCCGAAACCAGGAGTGCGCGGGCGACCTCGGTGTTGTTCGGCAGCAGCCCGAGCGCCTGACCGCCGAACGAATGGCCGACGTAATGCAGCGGCAGGCCGCCGTAGCGCTCGCGCATCCACGCCACCGCGGCGG
>JBASBO010000435.1:0-1556 GCA_049651165.1 Xanthobacteraceae bacterium
GTCATGTCCGCCGGCACCGTGGCGGAAATGGCGCGGCGGCGGCCGCCGCCTTCGCCGGGATGGTCGGCATCATCGGCGCGATCGCCGCGGACCAGGCGCGCCGCGACTCCTATTATTACGGTGCGCCCTACGGCTATTACGGCGGCGGTCCCTATTACTACGGCTCCTCGCCGCGCTATTACCGGCCGGCGTACCACCATCATCGGCATTTCCGGCCGGCCTACCGCGGCGGACACTTTCATCGGCGCTGAGATGGCGGCTGCTGCGCGGAACGAGGGCGTTAACATCCTCGCCACAGGTTGCGGCTAAGCTGTCGGGCATGAGTGATTCGCTCGACCGGCTTTATACTGCGGTGCTCGCGGCGCGGGATCTCGATCCCGAGGCGTCGCGCACCGCGCGCCTGCTCCGTCAGGGGCCGGCCAAGATGGCCAAGAAACTGACCGAGGAAGCCATCGAGGTGGCGATCGATGCGGTCAACGGCAAGGCCGACGCGGTGGTCCGCGAAAGCGCCGACCTGCTCTATAATCTCGCGGTGCTGTGGGCCGGCGCGGGCATCCGCCCCGACGATGTCTGGCGCGAGATGGACCGTCGCGAGCGGATGCTTGGCATTGCCGAGAAACTGCCGAAATCCTCGGACAAGACCAAGGTCGCGGCGTTGCGGCCGGAGCGTCGGCCGGTGGTCACGCTCGACGAGGCGCGCCGCCGCGAACGGCGCTGAGGTTCTCAACCCCGATCATGACGACCGGTCTTTTCGCGATGTCCCGGCGGGCCGCCCGTCGCGTCAGCATGTCCATGGACAAACGCGGCGGGGAGTGCTTGATCGCGCCATGCTGAGACGCCTCTACAACTGGTTCATCGCCGCCGCCGACAAGCCGTCCGCCCTGTGGATCATGGGCGCGGTGTCCTTCGCCGAAAGCTCGTTCTTCCCGGTTCCGCCGGATGTCATGCTGGTGCCGATGTCGCTGGCGCGGCCGCGCCGCGCCTGGCTCTACGCGGTGGTCTGCACGCTGACCTCGGTCGCCGGCGGCGTGGTCGGCTACGCCATCGGCGCCGGACTGTACGATTCGGTCGGCCAATGGCTGATGCAGCTTTACGGCCTCAGCGGTCAGGTCGAGGCGTTCCGCGCCTCCTATGCCGAATGGGGGGCGTGGATCATCATCGGCAAGGGACTGACCCCGATCCCCTACAAGCTGGTGACGATCACCTCGGGTTTCGCCGGCTACAACCTGTGGCTGTTCATCCTGTGCTCGCTGATCGCGCGCGGCGGCCGCTTCTTCATCGTCGCGATCCTGCTCAACCGTTACGGCGACGTGATCCGCGCCGAGATCGAGAAACGGCTGGGGTTCTGGGTCGCGGTCGGGGCTATCGTTCTTGTGCTCGGCTTCGTCGTTGCCTTCAAGCTGGTGTAGCGGGGCCCGTCGCGGCGTGCGCCAATGAGCCGGCTTGCCCTTTCGCCGGCCGCCGATAAGGTTCGAGTCATGTCCGGCGCGATGCAATTTTCCCGCTTGGCCGTCCGTGCCGCGGGCGCGGCGGTTCTGGCGTTGACGGGATTGGCG
>JBASBO010000436.1:0-2290 GCA_049651165.1 Xanthobacteraceae bacterium
CGGCCGATGACGGCTGAGGGGGGCGCGGCGGGGACGGCGGCGCGTAACCGCCACCGGCGTGCGCGGCAAGCTGCCGCAAGGCGGCGATGCGGTTTTCGGTCGAGGGGTGGGTGGCGAACAGGTTGTCCATGCCCTGCCCCGACAGCGGGTTGATGATGAACATGTGCGCGGTCGCCGGCGCGCGCTCCGCATCCTCGTTGGGAACGTGATGCGCGGCGTTGTCGATCTTGGCCAGCGCCGAGGCCAGCCACATCGGCTGACCGCAGATGCGCGCGCCCATCTCGTCGGCGGCGTATTCGCGGGTGCGGCTGATCGCCATCTGCACCAGCATCGCGCCGAGCGGCGCGAGGATCATCATCGCCAGCGAGCCGACGATGCCGGGACCGTTATTATTGCGATTGCCGCCGAAGAACATGCCGAACTGCGCCAGCATCGAGATCGCGCCGGCGATGGTCGCGGTGACGGTCATCAACAGCGTGTCGTGATGCTTGATGTGCGCCAGTTCGTGGGCGACGACGCCGGCCAGTTCCTCGCGGCTCAGCGACTGCATCAGGCCGGTGGTCACCGCCACCGCCGCGTTCTGCGGGTTGCGGCCGGTGGCGAAGGCGTTGGGCTGCGGATTGTCCATGATGAAGACGCGCGGCATCGGCAGGCCGGCGCGGCTCGCAAGCTCCGCGACCATCCGGTGCAGGTCGGGCGCGGTGCGGGCATCGACCTCGTGCGCGCCGTACATCGACAGCACCATGCGGTCCGAGTTCCAGTAGGCGAACAGGTTGGTCGCGGCCGCGATCACCAGCGCGATCATCGCGCCGCTGCCGCCGCCGATCAGATAGCCGACGCCCATGAACAGGCCGGTCAGACCCGCCAGCAGGATCGCGGTGCGGAAATAGCTCATCGGTCCCTCCTCGGGCCGCGCTGGAGCATTTTCCGGCTAAGTGGAATCCGGCTAGCCGCAAGAAAATGCTCCCAATCAATGATTGGCGCGTATTCCGATCGCAAAACCGGTATCCACTTTTGCGGAATACGCGCCAAGCGCGACCATCATCGCTCAGATGGGGGCGATGGGCGGGCCTTCGCAAGAGAGCGCGACAAGAGCGCGCGGCCGGGTCCGTCACTCCGGCGCGGTGCCGAACATCTTGTGCCACTGGGCATAGCCCTGCTGCTGCTGCGACCAGTTGCGGCCGCCGATGACGCCACCGTCGACCACTAGGTCCGCGCCGTTGACGAAGGTCGACTCGTCGCTCGCCAGGAACACCGCCGCGCGGGCGATGTCGTCCGGCAGGCCGCCGCGCGGGATCGGCTGCGCCGACTTGAACACGTCGGCCATCATCTCCGCTTTCTTGTCCGCGGCTCCGGCCTCGACCCCGAGCGCCTTGGCGAAAATGCCGGTGGCGATCGCGCCCGGCGAGATGCTGTTGACCCGGACGCCGGCTTCGCCAAGCTCCATCGCCACGCACTTGGTGAAGTGGATGACGGCGGCCTTGGCCGCGCCGTAGACCAGCGAGGTCGAATAGCCGGCGAGATGGCCGGCGATGCTGCCGTTGTTGATGATGCTGCCGGAGCCCTGCCGGCGCATGTGCGGGGCGGCGTGCTTCATGCCGAGCATGACGCTGCGCACCAGCGTCGCCATCGCGGCGTCGAACCGCGCGACGTCGAGGCCCTCGATGCCGCCGGTCTGTGCCGGGCCGCCGGCGTTGTTGAACAGGCAGTCGAGACGGCCGAAGCGGTCCACGGCGGTCGCGATCAGCGCCTGCATCTGCGCCTCGTCGGTGACGTCGGTCTGCTTGAACACGCAATTCGCGCCGAGTTGCTTCGCCAGCGCCTCGCCTTCCGCCGCGCGCCGCCCGGCCGCGATCACCGTCGCGCCCTCCGCGACGAAGACTTCGGCGGTGCGCCAGCCGATGCCGCTGGTTGCGCCGGTGATTACCGTGACCTTGCCTTCAAGCCGTCCCATTTCACGCCTCCCCTGAACGATGTCCGGCGTCGATCATATCGGAGACGCGCGCGCCATCAACCGCGCCGCCAAAGCAAAATTTTCAATGCGACGAGGGACACATACGGCCGATTAACTATTTCGCCGGATTGTTGCGCCGGGATGCCTAGCCTCGTGCAGCGGAGTTAAAATGCGTAAATTTCCGGTTCTCGTCGTCGCCTCGGCCGTCACCGCCGTGGCGACGCTCAGTGTTGTCGCTGTGACGGCCAGACATTTCCTCGGTTCGACAACGGTCGAAACCGCCGGCGCTTCCTCCGAACTGACCACCGGCGCGGTTGAATCGCGCTGGCCCAAGCC
>JBASBO010000437.1:0-5870 GCA_049651165.1 Xanthobacteraceae bacterium
GTCACCGGCCGCACCTGGAAAGGCACCGCGTTCGGCGGCGCGCGCGGCCGCACCGACGTGCCGAAGATCGTCGACTGGTACATGCAGGGGAAGATTCAGATCGACCCGATGATTACCCACATCATGCCGCTCAACGACATCAACAAGGCGTTCGATCTGATGCACAGGGGCGAGTCGATCCGCAGCGTGGTGACGTTCTGAAAACCTGACCGGGGATGTGGTTCGTCGCGAACCTATCCTCGCCCACCGGGTCGTCCCTGCGCAGGCAGGGACCCATACGCCGCAGCGGTTCGGTTCTATCAACCGGCGAGGTTGTTTAAACAGCCAGCGTCAGGGGTTATGGGTCCTCGCCTGAGCCTGTCATCGGGCGGCGCTTTGCGCCGACCCGTTGGCGAGGACGACGCCGTGCTGTTTGATCGCGACGATCAAAAATCCTCCGGGCACGGATCGACGATCTTCCACAGCTCCGGCCCGTTCCTGATCTTCTTCATCTCCGGCGTGAGGCCGCCGTTGCGGCGGATCCAGTCCTTCACGCTGGAGGGGTAATAGGCCATCAGGTCCGACGTGCCCTCGGCGCTGGTGACCTTGATGCCGAAGGTGAACGCTTTGTCGTAATAGGCTTGATGAAAGCCAAGGCTGGCGCGCGGCGTCACGCAGATCTTGTTCATCGGCACGATGCCGAACACCAGCGTGCAGGCCGAGTTGCAGATGCCGTCGATGATGACGCGCTCGTGGCGGGCGCGAATGCGTTCGTACTTAGCCTTGTATTCGGTGACGTAGCCGCCATGATCGCGAGTAATGCGCAGGTCGGCGCGCGCGGGAGCAGCCGCGCACAGCGCGATCAGAATAGCGAGCGGCCATACAGCGCGCGACGCGCCTCCGAACCGCCTTTGCCGCCAGTTCGCGATCCCCAACGCGATCCTCATATCGAACCCAAAAAAAACGCTCGTCGCAGCCGGACTTTTCGCGACTCCTCGCCGCAATGGAACCCGGCCCCGGACCAGGTTGGCGGAACCGGGACGCAACAACCACCTGCCGGAAAATTCTGGCCTAACTGTGTTGGGATTCCGTTAAGCATGACGGCCGCGCCGCCCGCTCCAACCTGAACGGATATTCACCAGCATTAAATTTGCCGGCAAGCCCCGCCGTGCCGCGAAACGGATCGAATCGTGCGGCGTTTTCGATGCTCCACAGGAGGACATCATGAAACTGAAATCAGCCCTGATTGGACTTGCGGCATTCGGCGCGCTGGCGGCAGGCGCGGGACCCGCAATGGCGATGCCGAACGGCCTGCCAGCATCGAACCAGCTATCGAACCAGATGACCGGTGTCGATCAGGTCCGTTACGTCTGTGACGGCTGGGGCCGATGCTGGTGGCGGCCGAACTATTATCCGCGCCATCGCTACCACTACGGCCCGCGCTTCTACGGCCCCGGCTTCTACGGCCCGCGCTTCCACCGCGGATGGGGTGGACATCATCATCGCCACTGGGGTCATCGCTGGTGAGCGGCGGAAGATGAGGCGCGAATCGTCCGCGACGGTCTGCTTGGGCGCAGCGTCGCGGGCGAAGGATATAACGGCCACTTGGAGAGAGAACAGTTGCTTCGATAAAAGCAAAGCGACGCGAACCGGTCCGTCGTCAGGTCACGCCGGTGCGACCGCCAGCGAGCCGGCCGCGCCGCGCGCATAGCCGTCGACCAGCGTTCCGGGGAGATCAAGCGCACCGAGCCTCGCCAGCGCCTCCTTCGGCGTCATGTCGCCCGCCGCCAGCGCGCGATAGACCCGCGCCACCGCCACCATGTCGCAGGTGTGCGGCGACAGCCGCAGGCGAGCGATCGTATGCGCGTTCAACTCCGCCGGCGGCGACAACACCGCCTGCACCTGCGCCGACAAAGTCTGCACCCCGTTCATGGCGAGGAACGCCTGATCGTCGAGCGTCTCGACCACCAGCCCGTCGGGGTCCTGCTCGCAGGTGAACTGGCAGGAATCCTTGTGCAGCCCGTGCAGCCTCGCGTGATAACAGCGTCCCGACAGCGCCAGCGGCAGCCGGCCGAAGGCGAACACCTCGAACGGAATATCCGGGCATGCCGTCGCGATCGCGCCGATCGTTGCCAGCGACAGTTCGACCGGCGGGCAGATGGCGCGCGCGCCACGGCGGATGAAAAACCGCGCCGTCGCTTCGTTGTAGATGTTGAGGAACGGCCCCGCCACGAACGGCTGCCCTGCCCGCGCCGGCAACGCGGTGACGTCGTTGACCTCCACCAGACGGCCGTCGGCGCAAAGCTCCTCGATGGCGCGGCGCTCGCGAGGCAGCGTCGGCATCGCCAGCGTCGAAAGCACGACCTCCTTGCCGCCGCGCTCCAGCCGCTCGATGATCTCCGGCCACACCGGATCGGAGAACGGCATCCGCTTGCCGCAAACGACCTCGCCGACATGAACGCGCTCGACCGGCGCTTCGTCGGCGATGCGGTAATAGAAGTCCCGCAGCCGGTCGGGCGGCCAGTGGAAGAACGTGGGTCCGAGCGTCAGCGCGATCGACACGTCGCTTATCTCCAGGTTATCGCTATCGCCAGGTCTTTGCTCATCGCCAGGTCTTGCGGTAGGCGCCGGTGGTCTGCCGGCCGCCTTCCGACAGCGCGGCGAGGATGCCCTCGATCTCCACCGCGTCGCGGCCCTGTTCGGCGGCATCGACCGCGCGGCGGAAGGCGCGCACCACCTCGAACACATAGCCCTTGCCGCGCTGGCGTCCCTCGATCTTCAGCGCGGTGATGCCGGCTTCCTTCAGCGCCACGATCATGGTGCCGGCATTGAGGCTGACGGGATCCTCGAACAGATAGCCAGTCTTGCCGCCGGCGGTGAAGCGGCCCTTGCACAGCGTCGGATAGCCGGCCGGCGTGCCGGGGTCGTAGCGGTCGATGGTGAATCCGGCGAGGCGCGCGGTGGTTGCCTGCCCGCTCTCGTCGTAGCTCACCGCCTCGGGCGGCGAGCAGACGCCGTTAAGGTTGGGCGAGCGCCCGGTGGCGTAGGACGACAGGTGGCAGCGCCCCTCCATCATCACGCACAGCCCGCCGAACACGAAGGCTTCGGTCTCCACCGCGATGGCGCGGTTGAGCGCCTTGATCTCCTGCACCGACAGCACGCGCGGCAGCACCACGCGGCGCACGGCGAACGCATCGACATAAAAGCCGATCGCCTCGGGGGTGGCGGCGGCCGCCTGCACCGATAGATGCAGCCGCGTATTCGGATGGTTCTGCGCCATGTGATCGAGCACGGCGATATCGGCGGCGATCACCGCATCGGCGCCGCACGCCACCGCCGTATCCGCCGCCCGCCGCCACGGGTCGGTGGCGCCGGCGCGCGCGAAGGTGTTGATCGCCACCAGCACCTTGCTGCCGTGACCGTGGGCGAAGCGGATGCCCTCGGCCATCTCTCTCGGAGAAAAATTAAGGCCGGGGAAGTTTCGCGCATTGGTGTCGTCGCTGAAGCCGCAATAGACCGCGTCGGCGCCGGCGGTGACCGCCGCGCGCAAAGTGGCGGGCGTTCCGGCCGGACAAACCAGTTCCATGCGCTGCTGCGCCGTCATATCTCGACCTCCCGGCGCGACGGCGCTGCCGTTGTCACCACCCGCCGCGCGACGTCGAGCCCGCCGAGGATGCCGGCGTCGGCGAACCGGCCGAGAGCGCCGCTCACGCCCAGCAGGTCGGAGGGGCGAAGCTCCGCATCCTCGATCGCATTGCGTAGCGCGACCACCGCCTCGGTCTTTCCCGTAACCGAAATCGCGCGGTGGAAGAACAGCGCGTCGCCGTCGAGCGTGCCTTCGAGAACGCCGAGCAGCACCAGAATGGGGCCACGGATCGCCACGTCGGACGGGGTCTCCGCGCCGCGAAAGACAACGCGCACCGCGGCGGACCCACCGTCCGGCACCACGCAGAACGCAAACGGAAGATCGGTCGGGTCGATCAGGAAACGCGCATGCCGGTGCTCGCCGAGCCGCTCGAAGATTTGCGGCCGCCGCCGCGCCAGCGAGCGCAGCGACAGCGTCAGGAACGGCCCCAGCGGCAGCCCGACAAACGGCGGCAGCATCCGCCGGGCGAACGCCGGCAAACTCATCTCCTCGCCATCCCGCATGGCCGCATCCCCGGTTGCCCGAACCGGCGTCATCCTAGCGCGCGGGGCGCGTCGAAATTTGCTCCGGCGCAAACAGCGGCGTCGAAGCCGCACGCGAGGCGCGAGCTAATCCGCCGCCCCACCCCGCCCTCCCCAGCGCGTCATCGCCTCGCCCGGATCGATGCCGGCCCAACCGATCAGCCGCGCCACGATCTCGCGCACGATGTCCTCGACCGACACGGGCGCGGCATAGAACGGCGGCACCGGCGGCGCGATCACCGCGCCGAGCCGGGCCAGCCGCAGCATGGAATCGAGATGGCCTTCATGCAGCGGCGCCTCGCGCGGGGCGACCACCAGCCGCCGCTTTTCCTTCAGCACCACGTCGGCGGCGCGCGTCAGCAGGTTGTCGCCGAGGCCGTGTGCCATGGCGGCGAGGCTACGCATCGAGCACGGCACCACGATCATCCCGTCGGTGCGGAACGAGCCGCTGGCGATCGGCGCGGCCAGATCCTGTTCGGAATAGGCATGAGCGGCCATGGCGTTGAGCGCTTTGAGGCCGTCCGGCCCGAGTTCGTGGGCGATGGTGATGCGCGCCCCGCGCGACACCACGAGGTGCGTCTCAACGCCACGGCCGGCCAGTTGGCGCAAGGTCTCGCGGGCGAGCACCGCACCGGATGCGCCGGTGACGCCGACGATCAGCCGCTTGCGCATGTCGCCTCCGGAAAAAATTCATGCCAGCGTTCGCGCACCTGCCGCTCGATCGCAGCGTCCATGATGATCGTCTCGCCCCAGTCGCGGCCGGTTTCCGCGCCGATCTTGCGGGTGGCGTCGATGCCGAGCTTGCCGCCCAGCCCTTCCAGCGGCGAGGCGAAATCGAGCTGGTCGATCGGCGTCCGCTCCGCCACCAGCAGATCGCGCGAGGGGTCCATGCGGGTGGCGAGCGCCCACATCACGTCCGGCCATGAGCGGATGTCGATGTCGTCATCGACGACGATCAGCATCTTGGTCATGGAGAACTGCGGCAGCAGCGACCAGAACCCCATCATCACCCGCCGCGCCTGCCCGGCATAGGATTTGTTTATGGCGATCACCGCGATCCGGTAGGAGCAGGCTTCGGGCGGCAGCCAGACGTCGAGGATCTCCGGAAGCTGCTGGCGCAACAGCGGCTTGAATACATCGAGCAACGCTTCGCCAATAACCGACGGCTCGTCGGGCGCGCGCCCGGTGAAGGTGGTGAGATAATGCGCACCCTCGCGCACGCGCATGGCCTTCAGCGTGAACACCGGATAATGCGCCGGCGCGTTGTAGTAGCCGGTATGATCGCCGAACGGCCCCTCCAGCGCAGTTTCCGTCACCGAGACGGTGCCTTCAAGCACGATCTCCGCACTTGTCGGCACATGCAGCGCGATCTGCCGGCACGGCGCAAGCTCCACCCGGCGGCCGCTGACGATGCCGGCCAGCGCCAGTTCGGAAACGCCTTCAGGCGCGGGCATCACGGCAGCCAAGAGCAGCGCCGGATCGGCCCCGATCACCACCGTCACCGGCATCTCCGTTTTCTCCGCCCGCCACAGGCGATGATGGGCGGCGCCGCCGCGCATCGGCAGCCAGCGCATGATGGCACGGTCGCGGCCGATCACCTGCATCCGGTAGACGCCGACGTTATACGCGGCGGGATCGTCGTCGCCGGGCGGGCGGGTGATGACCAGCGGCCATGTGATGAGCGGGCCGGCATCGCCGGGCCAGCAGGTCTGCACCGGAAGCTG
>JBASBO010000438.1:0-2188 GCA_049651165.1 Xanthobacteraceae bacterium
GCCTCGGGCTCGCCGGCACGCTCGCGGCGCTCAACCGCAAGCCGGCCTCGGTGCTGCGCAGCCTGTGACCGAAGCGCGCAACGCGGAGGCCGGCCGGAAAGCGCTTTTCTAGGTGAATGGGCAACACGAAAGCCGTCGTCCCCGCGCAGGCGGGGACCCATACGCCGTGTCGCTTACGATGCGGTAAGCGCTTGTCACCTTATGCTTTGGCAGGCGCTCCCACTGACTCCGATCGTCAGGGATTATGGGTCCCCGCCTGCGCGGGGACGACGCCGAGAGTGTCTGGCCCCATGAGTCAAGTTTCGAGCCAAGCTCCCGGGACACCGCTGGCGGCTCCGGCACGCCGGGTTCCGGCGTTAACCACGGCCAACCGCGGCGCGCGGCGATCGTGCCGGGCGGAGCAGCGACAGCAGCGCAATGGCGTCATGATAACGGCGCATGCGGAGCGACATTCAGCCGCGCGTGGAAGGTTGCGTCGAGTGTGATAGTTTACCACATACCAGCAAGGCGGAGAGCGGATAGGACATTCGCGACGATGCTGGGGCCGGACGCCGGCCAATGATTCCGGCTTCCGGTTGATGACACCGAATTCATGTCACGGACGGCGGCATTCGGGATAGAGTTTCGCGCTGGCGGCGCAAGCCTTGCACCAAGACTTGCCCTTCGCCGGACAACTTGAGGGTTTCGACCATGTCGGACTTGGACCGCAACTATAATTCTCCTTTCGGCCGGGCCGCCGGGCGCGTTGACACCGCCGCCGTCGACGCCGGCCTGCGCGCGTACATGCTGCGCATCTACAACTACATGGCGATCGGCCTGGCGATCACCGGCCTCGCCGCGCTCGGCGTCTACATGTTCGCCGTGACCGGCGACGCCGGCGCCGCGGCCAAATCGGCCTCGGGCGCCGCGCTGGCGATCAAGAGCGGGCAGTACCTGACGCCGTTCGGCGTCGCCATGTTCGTCAGCCCGCTGAAGTGGCTGTTCATCCTGGCGCCGCTGGCGATGGTGTTCGTCATCTCCTTCGGCATCAACCGGCTGAAGCCCGCAACCGCGCAATTGTTGTTCTGGGCGTTCGCGGCGCTGATGGGCATCTCGCTGTCGTCGATCTTCCTCGTCTACACCCACACCTCGATCGTGCGGGTGTTCTTCATCACCGCCGCCGCGTTCGGCGCGCTGAGCCTCTACGGCTACACCACCAAGCGCGACATGACCGGCATGGGCTCGTTCCTGATGATGGGCCTGTTCGGCATCATCATCGCCAGCCTCGTGAACCTGTTCATTGGCTCGTCGATGTTGCAGTTCGTGGTGTCGGTGATCGGCGTGCTGGTGTTCGCCGGCCTCACCGCCTGGGACACCCAGCGGCTGAAGAACGACTACATCTACGGCTATGGCGGCCAGGGCGGCGACATCGCCGAGCGCGCCGCCATCACCGGGGCGCTGTCGCTCTACCTCAACTTCGTCAACCTGTTCACGCTGCTGTTGCAGCTTCTCGGACAGCGCGACTAATCAATCGGCTCGAAAGAGCCCGACACCAAAGCCCCGGCCTTGCGCCGGGGCTTTTTTATTGTCCTCTCCTGTCATGCGTGGGCTTGACCTGTGCATCCATCACTCGCCATGACAGTCGAGCCAAAGCCCGGCAAACGACTCATGGACAGTCCATGCCCGCCACTCAAATCAGACCCGCCGTCGAGGCGGACCTGCCAGCCATCACCGCGATCTACGACCGCGAGGTGCGCGAGAATACCGCGACGTTCGAACTGACCCCGCCCGATCTTGCCGAGATGACCCGGCGCTTCCGCGGCCTGCACGACGCGGGCTTCCCCTATCTCGCGGCGACGCGCGACGGCGAGGTGGTCGGCTACGCCTATGCTGGCCCCTACCGGCCGCGCCCGGCCTACCGCTTCACCGTCGAGAACTCGGTCTATCTCGCGCCGGCCGCGCAGCGGCGCGGCATCGGCACGGCGCTGCTCGAAGCGCTGATCGGCGAATGCGAACGGCGCGGCCATCGCCAGATAATCGCGGTGATCGGCGATTCCGCCAATGCCGGATCGATCGGCCTGCACCGGCGCTGCGGCTTCGCGATGATCGGCACCCACCCCGACGTCGGCTTCAAGTTCGGCCGCTGGCTCGACACCGTGATGATGCAGCGCGCGCTGGGCGAGGGCGGCGGCACGGTGCCGCGCGCGGG
>JBASBO010000439.1:0-4813 GCA_049651165.1 Xanthobacteraceae bacterium
CACCAGCGCCGATAACGGCCGCGCGCTCGACGCCGCGCCGATCGCGGTGCACGGCCGCACCTCCGCCCCGGAGATCGTGACCGGCGTGCGCATCGGCATCACCAAGGCGATCGAACTGCCGTGGCGCTACGGCCTCAAGGGCTCGCGCTACCTCAGCAAGCCGTTCACCCCCACCCTACCCTCCCCCGCGCGCGGGGGAGGGATTAAGGGAGGGGGCCATGGCGCTGCTTGAGGTCGGTCCAGATCGGGCACAGCACCAGCGGCACCAGCGCCAGCGCGATCGGCGCGAAGGCGAAGGCGGCGTTGCCGGTGAGGTCCCACGCCGCGCCGCCGATCAGCGACACCAGCACCGCGACGCCGTAGCCAAGCGTGAACATGCCGGCCGACACCCGCGGCACGTCGTCCGGTGCGAACAGCAGCACCGGCAGGCTGAGCAACAGCGTCAGGCCGGCGGCGCAGCTCAGTCCGATCCCCGCCGCCGCGAGCGCGATCGCCCACGCCGAGGTGGAGAACACGATCCCGGCCAGACTGACGAGCCCCATCAGCCCCGCGCCGATCAGCGGCCACTTCTTGCGTTCGAGCCGGCCCGCCGCCGCCAGCAGGATCAGCGAGGCGGGAAACTGCCCGGCATTCAGCGCCAGCAGCGCCGGCGCGATCATGTCGGTCTGGCCGCTCTGCAACAGCAGTCCCGGCAGAAACGCGTTGGTGCAGAAATACGCCTGGTTGTTGGCGCTCATCGCCAGCCCGATCTTCCACAGCACCGGATCGCGCCAGTCCGGCATCCAGCGCCGGTGCCGCACCGTCAGGTGCCCCTCGCCGCGCGGCCGCGCCAGCACGATCATCAAGGCGATCAGCGCCGGCCAGATCGACCAGAACACCAGACTGCCGCGCCAGCTTCCGCCGAACAGCGCCAGCAGCAGCCCGGCGAACGCCACCGGAAAGATCTCGCCGACCAGCAGCCCGTTGGTATAGAGCGCGGTCGCAAAGCCGACCCGGTGTGGCACCCACTGGCGCACCAGCGGCGGCAGCGCCGGCTGCATCAGCGCGACGCCGGCGCTCATCACCACTGTCGCGCCGAACAGCGCCAGCGTGTCGAAGGCGAGCCCGCGCAACGCCGAACCGGCCGCCGTCACCAGCAGGCCGACCACCAGCGCGTTGACCGCGCCGGCGCGCGCGATCAACAGCGATCCGGGGATCGCGGCCAGCGCGAACAGCGCCGGCGGAATCGCGTTGAGAATGCCGACCTCGGTGCCCGACAGGTTGAGGTCGAGAATGATGAGCGCGAGAACCGGCGGCACCGCCAGAATGGTCAGCCGCAACGCATTGCCGGCCGACCACAGCATGAACAGCGGCATCACCGCGGATGCGCGCCCCGCTGTACCCTCCGCGCTCACTCCGCCGCCTTGAGCCGCGCCAGCGCCTCGGCGATCTTGGCCTTGCGTCCCAGCGCCTCCTCGCGCTTGTCGCGCTCCTCCGCGACCACTTCCTCCGGCGCGTTGGCGACGAACTTGGCGTTGCCGAGCTTGGCGTCGACGCGCTTGATGTCGGCGTCCGCCTTCGCCAGTTCCTTGTCGAGCCGCGCCCGCTCGGCGGCAAGATCGATCACGCCCTTGAGCGGCAGCGCCGCGACTTCGCCGCGCACCAGAAGCTGCATCGCCCCGTCCGGCGCGCGATCGACGAAGGTGATGTCGGCGAGCCGCGCCAGCCGCCTGACGACTTCGTTCCAGCGTTCGGCGCGTTCGCGGGTTTCCACCGACGCATCGACCAGCATCAGCGGCATCAACGTCGCCGGCGGGATGTTCATCTCGGCGCGCGCGGAGCGGATCGCGGTGACCAGATCGACCACCCAGCCGATCTCGGCCTCGGCCGCCTCGTCGGTGAAGGTGTCGTCGGTCGCCGGCACCGCGATGGCGACGGCGGCGACATCGCCCGGCACCGCCGAGGTCGGGATGATGACGGTCGGCTGCGGCCGCAGCGGCCATTCGCTCAGCACCAACAGTTGCTCCCGCGATGCCGTCACCGCCCACAACTCCTCGGTGAGGAACGGCATGAACGGATGCAAGAGCTTGAGGATCTGGTCGCGCGCCCACGCCACCATCGCCCGCGTCTCATCCTTGGCCGCGCCGTCCGGCCCCATCATCACCGGCTTCGCCAGTTCGAGATACCAGTCGCAGAACACGTTCCAGACGAAGCGGTAGATCGCCGACGCCGCGTCGTTGAAGCGATAGCTCTCGATCGCCTGCGTCACCTCGCGCGCCGCCGCCATGGTCTCGTGCGCGATCCAGCGGTTCAGCGTCTCCTTGGCCCGCGCCGGATCGAAGCCGTCCGGCAGCACGCAGTGGTTCATCTCGGCGAAGCGGCAGGCGTTCCACAGCTTGGTCGCGAAGTTGCGGTAGCCCTCGACGCGGCTGGTGGCGAGCTTGATGTCGCGGCCCTGCGCCGCCATCGCGGCCAGCGTGAAGCGCAGCGCGTCGGCGCCGTACTGATCGATCAGGTGCAAGGGATCGATGACGTTGCCCTTCGACTTCGACATCTTGGCGCCCTTCTCGTCGCGGACGAGGGCGTGGATGTAGACCTTCGGGAACGGCACGTCGTCCATGAAGTGCAGGCCCATCATCATCATCCGGGCGACCCAGAAGAAGATGATGTCGAAGCCGGTGACCAGCACGTCGGTCGGGTAATAGCGCTCAAGCTCCTTGGTCTCGTCGGGCCATCCCAGCGTCGAGAACGGCCACAGCGCCGACGAGAACCAGGTGTCGAGCACATCTTCATCACGCGTGATGAAGTTTTCGCGCAACGAAGGATCCAGCGCCATGTCGTGGCCCTGCTCGGCGGTGATGACCTCCTGCTCGACGTAGTAGCCGAGCGCGTTGCCGATCGCCTCCTCCTCGGTCTCGGCGACGAACACCTTGCCGTCCGGGCCGTACCACGCCGGAATCTGGTGGCCCCACCACAACTGCCGCGAGATGCACCACGGCTGGATGTTCTCCATCCACTCGAAGTAGGTCTTCTCCCAGGTCTTCGGCACGAACTCGGTCGCGCCGCTGCGCACCGCGGCGATCGCGGGCGCGGCCAGCGTCTTGGCGTCGACGTACCACTGGTCGGTGAGATAGGGCTCGATCACCACGCCGGAACGGTCGCCGTGCGGCACCATGTGCGTGTTCGGCTCGATCTTTTCGAGGATGCCGTCGGCCTCCAGCCATTCGACGATCCGCTTGCGCGCCGTGAAGCGGTCGACGCCGTGGAGCGTGGCGGCGCGGGGCGAGGCGTTCTGCGGCAACCCGCGCCAATAGGCCTCGTTGTCGGTCAGCGAAATGCGGCCCTCGATGTCGAGCACGTTGATCTGCGCCAGATCGTGGCGCTTGCCGACCTCGAAGTCGTTGAAGTCGTGCGCCGGCGTGATCTTGACCGCGCCGGAGCCCTTCTCGGGATCGGAATACTCGTCGGCGATGATCGGGATGCGGCGGCCGACCAGCGGCAGGATGACGTGCCTGCCGACCAGATCGCGGTAGCGCTCGTCGTCGGGATGCACCGCGACCGCGGTGTCGCCGAGCATGGTTTCCGGCCGCGTCGTCGCCACCACGATGAAGGTCGAGGGATCCTCGGAATCGAAGGTCGCGCCTTCGAGCGGATAGCGCAGGTGCCAGAGACTGCCCTTGACCTCGATCTGCTGCACTTCGAGATCGGAGATCGCGGTGAGCAGCTTGGGGTCCCAGTTGACCAGCCGCTTGTCCTTGTAGATCAGCCCGTCGCGATGCAGTTCGACAAACACCTTCGCCACCGCGCGCGACAGCCCCTCGTCCATGGTGAAGCGCTCGCGCGACCAGTCGCACGACGCCCCCAGCCGCTTCAACTGGTTGACGATGACGCCGCCGCTCTCCGCCTTCCATTGCCACACCCGCTCAAGGAATTTGGCGCGGCCCATGTCGCGGCGCGACGGCTCCTGCCGCTCCATCAACTGCCGCTCCACCACCATCTGCGTGGCGATGCCGGCGTGGTCGGTGCCCGGCTGCCACAGCACGTCGCGGCCGCGCATCCGCTCGAACCGGCACAGGACGTCCTGCAGGGTGTTGTTGAGGGCGTGGCCCATGTGCAGCGAGCCGGTGACGTTCGGCGGCGGAATCACGACGGCGAACGGGTCGGCGTCGCGGCGCTCCGGCCGGCCGGCCTTGAAGGCGCCCGCCTCGTCCCACGCCCGCGCGATGCGGGCTTCGATTGCGGCAGGCTCGTAGGTTTTCTCGATCATGGCGACGGGTCAGACAGGGTTTGCGGGTTGACGGCGGCGGCGCACCGCCGCGGCGGCGGATCGGCGCGAGGGCTTTATAGCGCTTTCAGGCGAAGTGGAAACCGGGCTTCGCCGGCCACAGCCCGGCGACGGCCGGTCCGCGTGAGGAAAGGAACCGGATCAGCGCCCGCGCGAGACGCGCTCGATCTCGGCCTTGACGATGCGCTCCACCAACCTCGGCAGGTTGTCGTCGAGCCACGACTTGAGCATCGGCCGCAGCATCTCGCGCACCAGATCCTCCAGCGTCCGCGCATTATGGCTGAGAACGGTGTTGGCGAGCGAATTGAAGGCCGATTCCACGGCGGAGGCGGTCGATTGCGACAGCATGTCGGACGCGCTGAAACCCGACGGTTCGCCCGCGCCGGCCGGCCGCGCCGCAGCCGCGGTCACCGCCGGATAGCGCCGCTCGGCCGCTATCGCGGACTCGTCGAACTCCAGGTCGTTGGCGGGTTCGACCGGGTCGAAGGCAGGTTCGGACATATCGGGCAACGCCATCTCGGCGGTAAGGTCCAGCACGTCGTCCTCGGC
>JBASBO010000440.1:0-3211 GCA_049651165.1 Xanthobacteraceae bacterium
CCCATAACCCCCGGCAGGTGTCGTTATCAGATGATTTCGCCTTTGTGATGGAGCCGAACTGCTGCGGCGTATGGGTCCCCGCCTTCGCGGGGACGACGTTTTTCGGGTTGCAAATCCGCGCACGAAACGAAGCGCCGGTCAGGCTCACAGCACGATGCCATCCCGCGCGTCGCCACCGCATCTCAGCACCCCATTCGCGCGGCGAGGTCGTTGAAGTCGGCGGCGACCACGTCCCAGTCGCCGTCTGGCGCAAAGTCCTTGGTCTGGAGCGGGCCGTATTCGGTCGGGCGCGGCACGAACGCGGTTTTCAGCCCGAGGTCCTGCGCCGCGCGCAGGTCGTTGTTGTGGGCCGCGACCATCATCACCTGCCCCGGCGACAGGCCGAGCAGCCGCGCCGCGCCGAGATAGACCTCGCGGTCCGGCTTGTAGTGCGCGAACAGTTCGGCCGACAGGATCAGGTCCCACGGCAGGCCGGCGTTCTTCGCCATGTTGTTGAGCAGCGCGACGTTGCCGTTGGACAGCGTGGCGATGGTGAACTTGCGCTTCAACCGGGTCAGGCCGCCGACGCTGTCCGGCCATGGTTGCAGCCGGTGCCAGCCCAGCGTCATATAGGCAAGATCGTCCTCGCCCAGTCCCGCGATGCCGAACCGCTTGACCAGCGTCTCCAGCGACTGCCGGTGCAGGTGGTCGAGCGCCAGATAGCCGCGCTCCGGATGATCGCGCACCTCGTTCATCGACGGCACGTAAGCGCCGCGCCAGGCATCGACCAGACCGGTCCAGTCGCCGGTGACGCCGCGCGCCGCCGCCCACGTCGTCAGGTCGGCGATCAGGCTGCTGCGCCAGTCCACCACGGTGCCGAACACATCGAACACCAGCGCCTTGATCCCGGACAGAGCGTCACTCATGCGCGCCTCGTGCGAACCGGTCGGCCACAGCCTTCTCTCAATCGAGGTGGAATTTCTCCAACTGCCGGTGCTCGGCCTTGATGATGCGCACCGTGCCGGTGACCGAGCGCATCACCACGGTTTCGGTCTCGATCAGGCCGTCCTTGCGGAACTTGACGCCGGACAACAGCGAACCGTCGGTGACGCCGGTGGCGGCGAACAGGCAGTCGCCCTTCACCATGTCCTCGATGCCGTAGATCATCTTCGGATCGGTGACGCCCATCTTGCGGGCGCGCTCGCGCTTCTCCTCGGTGTCGAGGATCAGCCGGCACTGCATCTGGCCGCCGATGCAGCGCAAGGCCGCCGCCGCCAGCACGCCCTCGGGCGCGCCGCCGGTGCCCATGTAGATATCGACGCCGGTGTTCTCGGTGTCGGCGGTATGGATGACGCCGGCGACGTCGCCGTCGGTAATCAGGCGCACCGCCGCGCCGGTCGAGCGGATCGCCGCGATGATGTCGGCGTGGCGCGGCCGTTCCAGCACCAGCGCGGTGATGGCGGCCGGCTCGACGCCCTTGGCCTTGGCGAGGCGGCGGATGTTCTCCTCCGGCGGCGCGTCGAGGTCGATCACGTTCCTGTCGTAGCCGGGGCCGATCGCGATCTTCTCCATGTAGACGTCGGGCGCGTGCAGCAGCGTGCCGCCGTCGGCCATCGCCATGGTGGCGATCGCGCCCGGCATGTTCTTGGCGCACAGCGTGGTGCCTTCCAGCGGATCGACCGCGATATCGACCTCGGGGCCGGCGTTGATGCCGACCTTCTCGCCGATATAGAGCATCGGCGCCTCGTCGCGCTCGCCCTCGCCGATCACGACGGTGCCGGTGATCGGCATCTTGTTGAGTTCGCGGCGCATGGCGTCCACCGCCGCCTGATCCGCCTTCTTCTCGTTGCCGTGGCCGCGCAGCCGCGCCGCCGACACCGCCGCACGCTCCGTCACCCGCACGATCTCCAGCGTCAGGATGCGCTCCAGCAACTGCTGCGGCGGGACGGAAATATGTGTCGACATGTCGGTGCTCCTTGAACGCTTGCGGCGGGCGCGCGGCCCGCACCTCTCAGTATTGAAACCGGCCCGGCGGCGCGCGGCGGCCACCGGGCCACGATATCAGTTCTTCTCGATCCTTATCACCTGCGGCCGGCCGCTGATGACGCGGTCGCGCTGCACCGCCTGCAACGCGCCGCGCACGGCGTCCTCGGTGGTGGCGTAGGTCACCAGAATAACCGGGACCGGCGACGCCGTCTTGACGGAGGTTTTGTCGTCGCCGTTGCGGTCGGCATGGCGCTGCACGATCGACTCGATCGAAATCCCGCGTTCCGCCAGCCGGGTGGCGATGGTCGCCGCGGTGCCGGTCATGTCGCGCGCCATCAGGCGGATGTAGTAGCCGCCCTCGTGGCGCTGCATCGGCGCTTTTTCGGTCGGGCGCAGGCTGGCGACCGGCCGCCCGAACGGTTTGGCGCGGATGCCGCGCGCGACGTCGGCGATGTCGGCGACTACGGCGGACGCCGTCGCAGCGCCGCCGGCGCCGGGGCCGACCAGCGTGATCGGCGCGATGCCGTCGCCGTCGATGGTCACCGCGTTGGTGACCCCCATCACCTGGGCGATCGACGACGATTTCGGCACCATGGTCGGATGCACGCGCTGCTCGATGCCGGCTTTGGTGCGCACCGCGACGCCGAGCAGCTTGACCCGGTAGCCGAGTTCGGCGGCCGCGCGCAAATCCTCCGGGGCGATCGACGAGATGCCCTCGACATAGACCGCGCGCTGCGCCACCTGCGTTCCGAACGCGAGGCTGGCGAGGATCGCCAGCTTCTGCGCGGTGTCGTGGCCGTCGACGTCGAACGACGGGTTGGCTTCGGCGTAGCCGAGGCGCTGGGCGTCCTTCAGGCATTCGGCGAACGACAGGCCCTCCTGCTCCATCCGGGTCAGGATGTAGTTGCAGGTGCCGTTGAGGATGCCGTAGACGCGGTTGATCCCGGTGCCCGCCAGTCCCTCGCGCAAGGTCTTGACGACGGGAATGGCGGCGCCGACCGCCGCCTCGTAATTCAGCGCGCCGCCGTGCTGCTCGGCGAGCTTCGCCAGCCGCAGGCCGTGCTTTGCGATCAGCGCCTTGTTGGCGGTGACCACCGACTTGCCGGCGGTGAGCGCGGTGGCGATCGCCGACAGCGCCGGATCGCCGTCGCCGCCCATCAGTTCGACGAAGCACTCGACTTGCGGATCGCGCGCCAGTGCCAGCGGATCGGCGGCCCAGCGGATGCCGCGCAGATCGAGGCCGCGC
>JBASBO010000441.1:0-7046 GCA_049651165.1 Xanthobacteraceae bacterium
GCGCCCACCGCACCAGCCGTTCGACCACGAAAGCGCAGCCGAACACCAGTGCGAACTTCCAAGCGATATCGAGCAGGAGATGATAGTAGAACGGATCGGTGGTGGCAGTCACCAGCCAGTTCCACAGCGTCGGGAAATGCGTGGTGCTGCGCGCGGCCCATGTCACCTCGCGCGAGATATTGGCGACCCAGTTCGAAAACGACAGCAGCAGTTGCGCGCCGAGACTGTCGGCGTCGAGCGTCGGCAGCGCCGGCTTTTCAGCCGCGTCCGGCTTGGTTTCCGGCTTGGTTTCCGGCTTGGCGGCCGGCGTCTCCGACGCGCCGGAGGCGGCCGTCCCGTTCGGCGTCGTTCCATTGGGCGCCGCACCCGGCGCGGCTTTGGCGATCGCGCGCAGCGTCTCGATCATCTGCGCGCGCCTGGCGTCGTCCTGCAACGTCTCCAGCGCGCGGCGCGCCTGATCCGGCGTCAGCGTCTCGGCGGCGGCCGGCGCGGCGGTCCCGGTCGCGGACGTCGTGCCTTTCTGCGCGAGCGCCGGACCCGTTAGCAGCAGCAGCGCGGGCACGATGAGCGGCAAAACCTGTCGCGACACGAAAACTCCCAAAAGTCCGAATTGAAATACCGATTGTCGCAAAACGTATCTCCACCCACAGCGCCGTCCCCGCGCAAGCGGGGACCCAGACTCTCGAATCACGACTGAAAAATATCGGAGGTCCGAAGGTCTGCCACGATCAGATGTCGCGGCCCTCGACCTTCTCGGTGAGCGTCTTGACCAGATCGGGAATCTTGTCGAGATGCGGATTGATCGCCAGCGCCTTGCGGAACGTCTCAAGCGCGCGCTTGTCGTCGCCGAGTTCGCGCAAGATCATGCCGAGCCCGGCCAGCGCTCCGAAATGCCGCGGCTCGCGCGCCAGCACCTGCTCGATGTCGCGTAGCGCATGGCCGTAATCGTCCTTGAGGTAATAGACCGTCGCCCGCCGGTTCCACGCCTCGGTATAGTCGGGGCGCAGCTTGACCACGGCATCGAGCAGTTCCAGCGCGATGTCGAACTGCTTGGCGTCGACGGCGGTCTTGGCCCGCGTCATCAACAATTGCGCGGTGTCGCTCGGCGTCATCAGCCATTGCGCCCAGATGCGGGCTTCGACGTGCTTGGCGCTGGCCTCGTCCGGGGCCGCCTTCAGCGCGCCGAACAGGAAATCGAGGCCGCGGGCCTGATCGGCCTTGATGTTCGGCAGCCGGTCGGGGGGAGTCGGCGGCTTTTCGAGTTGATGCTCGCGCGGCCGCTGCGGCGCGTCCGGCGGCGCCGGCTGCGCTCCGGCCGCCATCGGCAACGTCGCCAGCAACGCGCCGGCAACGACGCCGGCTCCAAGCCGGGCGACAACCGGGAATCGCAAAATCACTTTCAGGACCATGACTCGAAATCTAGTCGCGAGTTATGGCGCTGAAAAGACGGCAAAGCCGCCCGGCAACGACGCGCCGCGCGGCTTTTGGCCTTCAGAGTGCGAAAATGAACAGGTGCCGCCGGGTAGATCCGGCCCGGCCAGATGCCTCAGCCCTGACGGGCCTTGAACCGGCGCTGCACCTTGTTGATGACGTAGACGCGGCCCTTGCGCCGCACCAGACGGTTGTTGCGATTGCGGCCGCGCAGCGATTTCAATGAGTTACGGACTTTCATGGGTCAATCCTACAGCGTTTGAAAGGCCGTGTGCGACAGGCCGGGTCTGGCGAATAAGGGAACGGGCCCGTCCGCGGCCGGGCCGCGCGGGACGGCTGGGTTCTAATTCAGCCGTGGCCGTTCTGTCAACTCGCCGCCTGAAGCCGCATTCGCGAATTGACCGGGCCGGGTTACCGCTTCGCGGCGGCAGGCGGCGGCTTTACGGTCATCTCCGAATTAATTATAAGATATAATCAGTTCGGCCTGCCGGGAGCGACCATGCCCAACCTCGACGACGTCATCGCGATCGACATTCACACCCACGCCGAGGAGCCCTGCGGCACCCATGGCGACGACGGCTATGACGACTTCCAGGCGGCGATGGCCGACTACTTCAAGTCGCCGCACAAGCACCCGCCGACGGTGCCGGAAACCGCCGCCTATTATCGCGCCAAGAACATCGCCGCGGTGATCTTCCCGGTCGATGCCGAGCGCGAAACCGGCTTTCGCCGCTACAACAATTACGAGATGGCGGAGCTGGCGGCGCAGAACGCCGACGTGCTGATCCCGTTCGCCAGCATCGATCCCGCCAAGGGCAAGGTCGGCGCCCGCGAGGCGCGCAACCTGATCGAGAACTACGGCATCAAGGGCTTCAAGTTTCATCCGACCATGCAAGGCTTCTATCCCAACGACCGCATGGCCTATCCGCTCTACGAGGCGATCGCCGAGGCCGGCTCGATCGCGCTGTTCCACACCGGGCAGACCGGCGTCGGCTCCGGGATGCCGGGCGGCAACGGGATGCGGCTGAAATATTCCAACCCGATGTATATCGACGACGTCGCAGTGGACTTTCCCGAGATGAAGATCGTGCTCGCGCACCCCTCGTTCCCGTGGCAGGAGGAGGCGCTGTCGGTCGCCACCCACAAGCCCAACGTCTACATCGACCTGTCGGGCTGGTCGCCGAAATACTTTCCGCCGATCCTGGTGCGCTACGTCAACACACTCTTGCAGGACAAGATGCTGTTCGGCTCCGACTGGCCGGTGATCACGCCCGACCGCTGGCTGTCCGACTTCGCGAAGATCGATGTCCGTGATGACGTGCGGCCGAAGGTGCTGAAAGCCAACGCACGCAGGCTGCTCGGCATGTGAGTCATAGCCACCGTCGTCCTGAGTGTGAGCGGAAACGAGCCTCGAAGGATCGCCGTCGTCCTTCCAGCCTGTTGCTCCGCAATGGCACCTCGGGGTGACGGTGATGACAGATCAAACGATCGCGCCGTGGGGCCTCACAGCTCGACATCACCCGCCAACAGTCGTTGCGCGATGGTGCGCGCGAGAATCTCGTTGGTGCCGTCGGCGATGTTGACGATGCGCAGATCGTGCCACGCGTGCACCAAGCCGACCTCATTGGTCAGCCCCATGCCGCCGTGGGTCTGCATCGCGCGATCCACCGCGCGGAAGCCGGCCTGCACCGCGTAGGCCTTCGCCATCGACAATTCCTTCACCGCCTTGTCGCCCTTGTCGAGCAGCATCGCAGCGTTGAGCCCCATCAGATGCGCGGCGTGCAGTTCGGTCGCGGCTTGCGCCAGTGGCAACGACACGCCTTGATAGTCGGCGATAACGTGACCGAACGCCTCGCGCTGCTTGGCGTAACCCAGGGCCATCTCCAGCGCCCAACGCCCCTGCCCCACCGCGCGCGCGGAGTTATAGACACGGCCGAGCGAGACGCCGTAGAGCGCCAGCTTGAAACCTTCGTTCAGTTGCCCCACCAACTGCCATGGCGCGACCTCGACATCTTCCAGCACCAGCGCGCCCTCGTGGCCGCCGGCGTGGCCGAACAGCCGCACCACGCTTTCCACCGAGAAGCCCGGCGCGTCGGTCGGCACCAGAAAGGCGCTGATGCCGCCGGCCTTGCGCGCGGCCTTCTCGGTATCGGTGATCGCGAACACGATGCACCATTCGGCGGTCGGCGCGTTGCTGGTCCACAGCTTGCGGCCGGTGATGCGCCAGCCGCTCGCGGCCTTCACCGCGCGGGTCTGGATCATGCTGGCATCGGAGCCGGCACCTGGCTCCGACAGGCCGAAGCACATCGAGGTCTCGCCGCTCATCATGCCCGCGAGACAGCGGCTGCGCGCTTCGTCGGTCACCTGTGTCAGCAGCCGGCTTGGCCCGAAGGCCCAATGCGCGATCACCCAGGGGATGATGGTCCCCTGCCCGCCGAGGCGACGATAAATCGCTTCCCACGCGACGTAATAGACCAGATGGCCGAGGCCGCCGCCGCCCAGTTCGGCCGGCGCGCACATCGCGTAGAAACCGGCCTCCGCCGACAGCATCCGCACCTCACGGATCAGCGCACGCACCTCCGGCGTATAGCGCCCCGTCTCGTCATAAAGCCGGCGCTGGTCTTCCAGCACTGCATGCTGCCGACGGAGCCGTGGCGCGACCTGCGATTCAACGAAGCGCAGTACGCCGTCACGCACCGCAATCACGTCCTCCGGAAGATCGAACGCTACTCCGCTCACGCGCCACCCCTGTCTGCTTTTTGTTCGGCAAATTCTGCCGCCAGCTTAACCCTGCTACCGCAGAGCACAAGTGACACGGATACGCAGCCATCATCGCGCCGGGTTCTTGAAACGCATGGCGAAACGAGGCAACAACGGCATTCGTCCAGCATCAACTCCTTTTCCGGAAACCGAACATGAGCGTTGAATCCGTCCGCGCGTTCTTTCAGACCCACGCCCCGGAAATCGTGGTGCTCGAATCCGACAAAAGCTCGGCGACGGTGCCGCTGGCAGCGGAGGCGTTCGGCGTCCGGCCGGAGGAAATCGCCAAAACACTGTCGCTGCGGGTCGGCGAGCGCTGCGTGCTGGTGGTGACCATGGGCACCGCGCGGCTCGACAACAGGAAGGCCAGGGCGGCGTTCGGCGCCAAGCCGCGGATGCTCGGGGCCGAGGAGGTTGCCGAGGTCACCGGTCACCCGGTCGGCGGCGTCTGCCCGTTCGGGCTGAAGACGCCGCTGCCGGTCTATTGCGACGTATCGCTGAAGGCGTTCGACGTGGTGGTGCCGGCCGCGGGCTCCACCAACAGCGCGGTGCGCATCGCGCCGCAGCGGATGGCCGAACTCACCGCTGCCGAATGGGTCGACGTCTGCCAGGCGCAGGGTTGACCCGATATCGATTCAGAACCGCGCCTTGATCCCGGCATAGAACGCCCGGCCGTCGCCCGGCAGGAACGCCGCCTGATCGCGCTCCGCTTTATCGACGATCAGGGTCGATGACGCATAGGTCTCGTTGAACAGGTTGGTGATCTCGCCGAAGATCGTGAAAGTCTTGTCGAGCCGGTATTCGGCGCGCAGATCGACCACGGCGTAGGGATCGGCGAACAGCGTGTTCATGTTATCGACCGGCGTGCGCTGCGGATTCCAGCGCACCGCGCCCTGCACCCGCCAGTCTTCGGTCGGCTGCCATTGCAGCATCGCATGAACGACGTGGCGCGGCGCGCCGGCGAGGCGGTTGTTGCCGCGCAGCGGATCGTTGACGAAGTGGAAGTCCTGATAGGTGTAGGCGATGCGTCCCGTCAGTTGCTCGCTCAGGCGCGCACCGAGGCCGAGTTCGAGGCCGGCATGGACGGTCTTGTCGGCATTGACGGCGCCGAGCGATACGCCGGTGACGTCGCGCAGATTGAGCAGTTCGTCGCGCACCCATGAATGATAGACCACCGCGTCCCACGACAGGTCGCCACGACGGCCGCGCCAGCCCGCTTCGACCGTTGTCGCGGTCTGCGCGTCGAGCGCGGGCGTCCGGAATGCCGACGCCGGCAGCATCGGCGACGGCGGCTCCGGCCGTCCCGGACTGCTGTTGGGCGTGCCGTTGATGGTGGCGAGCAGGTCGTCGTGGGTCGGCGGTTCGAAGCTGTGGCTGACGGCGGCGAACAGCGTCTGATCGGCGCTCGGCCGCCAACTCAGCCCGAGACTCGGACTCCAGCCGCTATAGCGCCGCGTATAGCTGGTGCTCTCGGCCGGCACCGCGCCGTTGGGCAGCAGCATGGTCGGCCGGGCCGGGTTATACGCCATCGTCGGCCGCGTCGGCGCGGTCCAGTTGTCGCGGCTGTCGCGCGTCGCATAGGCATAGGAGACGGCGGGCGACAGGATCACATCGTGCCAGACCGGAACGTTGAAGCCGGCATTGAGCGACAGCGTGCTGGCGTCCAGCGTGTTGTCGCCGAACGCCGCGCCCCTCACGCCGCTCTGGTTGAAGTAATAACCACGGTCGGCGGAGCCGATAGTGTATTGCGCGGAGGTCTCGAACAGCGGCAGCACGCTGGCCGCGTCCGGCTTGTAGGCGTAGCGCACCAGCCCGGTGAAGTCGCCGCCGCGCGTGGTGCGCACGCCCGCCGACACCGGGAAGCGGAACATGTCGTCGGTATAGGTGTAGCCGAGCGCGATATCGATCAGATGCGCGTCGAAGGTCGCGGTGGTGCGCGAGCCGACCAGGAACTGGCTGGCCTCGCGGCGTGGCCGGTCGCGCACGACATTGGGCCCGGGATTGATCGCGCCGGATGGCGTCACCGTCGGACCGGGATGAATCCCGCGCGGGTTGGCGTAGAGGCCGTCCTTGGTCAGCGGCCCGGCCACGTCGAAACCGAGATCGGTGTAGCCGGCGAAGATGCGGGTCGAGATGTTGTCGTTGATCTTGGCGCCGACATTGGCGTTGACGCTGACCCGCTCCGACTGGTTGTAGACCCGGAAGCCGTCGCGCCGGGTGGCGTCGACCTGCAACAGCGCGTCGTAATTCTCGCCGCGATAGCCGGTGCGCGCCGCGACCCCGAGCTGCCCGAAGCTGCCGCCGCTCAAGATGACCTGCGAGCCGGGAGCCGACGATCCGGTCGGCGACACGACGTTCAGCGCGCCGCCGAGCACGGTGGCGCCGAGGCGGTTCGCCATGTAGCCGCGATAAACCTCGATGGCTTCGGCCTGACGCGGATTGGCGAGGCCGACGATGTAGGAGCCGTCGGCGCGGTTGATCGGCAAGCCGTCCTGCAACGCCAGAACGCCGCGCTCGACCGGGTTCTGCTGCAAGCCGGAGCCGCGAATCTGGATGCGCGGCTGGTCATTGCCGCCGAAGAAATCCTGCACCACCACGCCGGGGACATCGCGCAGCGCCTGCGACACCGTGAGGTTGGCGGTTTCCGGGAAGCTCGCGCTGTCCACCAGCGCGACGCCGCCGGGCAGCACATTGAAGCGCTCGCGCACCGCGTCGGCCGCGCTGCCGCCGCTATCGATGGCCCCGCCTTCGACATTGATGGTGTCGAGCATGATGCTCGCGCCCGGCGTCGCCGACTGCGCCAGCGCCGCCGCGCTCGCCCCCGCCAGAAACAGCGCCGATGCGCCGAGCAGAAG